>CAYMVZ010000038.1:0-21001 GCA_964394335.1 uncultured Nitrospinota bacterium
CAAATGGATTTAGGTTTTTAATGCCCCGTGCGGAAGCACGGGGTTCTTTACTTTATGTTTTTGAGTCCAACGATAAGGACGCCAATTGTTTTTTTCTTATCAAAAACTGGAATTGAAATTTGGACAGAATTAGTTTTAGTACTATCATCAAAGGACAAGGGACCAACGTAAATTTGCCCCTTTCCTGAATTATAACTTTTTAAGAATTTTTCTTCATCTCCTTGCCAGTAGTCAGTCGTCTCAGGATATTCTGCTACGACAGCTCCTTTTTCATCACAAAGGAAGGCCTCTACATAAAGTCTCGAATTTTGGGATATTTGATCGTATAACAGCTTACCTGCTCTGTTTTTTTGAAGGCTTATAGCAAAACTATTAATTTCTCCCGCAAGCCATTGTTTATCAATTTTCATTATCTCTTCTAAGGGTACATTTTTTTGATTTTGCTTTATGACTGAGTTAATAAGGACGGGATTTTGGGACCACTTATTGATGAGTCGTATATGCGTATTAATAATAGAAGTCATGCGCATACTTATTTGCCTATCACCCTTCCACGATAAAGATTGAGCAAATAGGGCATGATTGAAACAACCGAAAAAAATACATACTGTGAGAAAAAGTGCTTTCATTATACCGACTTGAATATTTTTTCTTCCAATTTTACTCTTTAAGACTGAGGTTGTTTTCTAAAACTTAAGCTTCAACGCTGTTCCCTTTTTATAAATAATCAGAAGAAGTATGAATTTAAAATTGGATTTTCAAATTGTCTCAAGCTTTATTAAAAAAGTAATTGAAAAACAAAAGGCTCTTGTTAAATACATGTAATAATCTTATCTTTATCAGGATTCATCTGCGTTAATCCGCGGATAAAAACAATAAAAAAAAATAGAAAATATAATGGCATTATAATTAGCAATCACCAAAGAGTAATTAATGGTTGTTATTTTACCAATTTTTAGTAAAAAGGTGCAATGGGTAAACAAAAGAAGCAGAATTTATGAAATTGTATCTATGTTAGATATGAAAAGAATAATCTTATATGGATTTTTTTTCATTTTGTTTAGTACAACTTGCTATACCAAAGAACCTCTCAGGTTTGCTCAGATTATCGACACTCCGGATCAATGGGAGTTTGCTAAGGATTAGAAATTAGTCATTGAATGAAAATGTCAGGGGGGGTAGGTCAAGACTGTCTTACCACGCAACCACCCTTGATTTTATAGCCTGCCTGTGCTTAAATTCCACAATATATTTAAATATCTAATTTTTTAAAGAGCCCCCTTTTAATATTGAGGAAAGACTTCTCATGGACATGGAAAGCCCTAAGGAAGTAAACCGTTTCAGATTTTATTTTCTGATCCTTCTTATTGTTTTTTCTCTTTATCTTTGCTTGAAGGTTTTCAGCCCTTTCCTGGAACCAATTTTCCTTGCGGCCTGTATTGCATCCGTTTTCTCTCCCTTTTATCTTTATCTTGAGAAAAAACTGCCGGGCAAACCGGTGCTCAATTCAACCATTAGCTGCGGAGCGGTTCTTTTAATTGTTATTATACCCCTCCTTTATATTCTCTTTTCACTCGGGGCGCAGGGAATCGAGGCTTACGGAAAGTTGAATGTGTACCTTGAAAGCGAAGAAGGAAAGAAACTCCTGACCTTTGAGACATGGGAGAGAATGATTTTTCACCTTCCCTACGGCAAAGATATTATCGAAAACTATTCTTTTGATATTAAAAGCTTTCTTCAGGAAACCCTGAAGGGGACATTGGGAGTTCTTCAGTCAGCAATTGCATCCATCGCTGGAAAAGGAGCCTACTTTGTTTTTAAGTTCACCTTTATGATAATCGCCCTTTGGATGTTTTTCCATTCGGGACGCGATTTCCTTGCATACCTGATCCGCCTTTTGCCCTTATCGGAGGAACAGGAGATGAAGATTGTTGATGAATTCCGGTCAATTTCCTCCACTACTTTTATCGGGACTTTCGGGACTGCATTTATCCTCGGCAGCATGGGTGGAATATTATTCTGGTTTTACGGGTTTTCTCCACTTCTTATTGGAGTTTCAATGGCTTTCGCGAGCCTGATCCCGGTTGTGGGGATGTCCCTTATTTGGTTCCCTATCACCATCTTTCTGCTCCTTTCCGACAATACTTTAGGAGCCATAATTCTTTTTATCATTTGCCCGCTTATCAGCCTCTCCGAAAATATCTTCCGACCTTTATTGATGAAGGGGGGGACAGCAATACATCCCGGTATTCTTCTTTTCTGTATTATCGGCGGTTTGCTTGCCTTTGGTTTCTTTGGAATGATCTACGGTCCGATTACCGTTGCCATTACCAAGATCGTTCTGGACATTTATTATGATAATTACGGAAAGAATATTCACGGAGAGCCTGCTGGATGAGCAACATTCCTGCAAAAAACGTTTACCTCTTTAAAAACTTTGCTCTGCTCATTTCCAGATAAGAAGTAAACGGAGAAGTAAACTGATTTGTAATAATGATATTTCATTATCCTTTTAAATTTCCACATTGCCGTTCAGTTCGATACCTGGTTTTTCATGAATAATAGAATTTCAGAAAAATATCTTATAGCTAAAGAGATATCGCATTAAATAAACCCTTATAATTAAGCAGTTTGCAAGACCATTAAATCCAAAAACAGCTGATCTCAGCACAATCCCGCCCGTCTCTATTACAATTTCCACATAAAAAAAGGGCTACAGGTGGCTTTTGCCTGTAACCCTAATATTTAAAAAGAAGGAAAATAATAAAACGATTTAAGCGTTATTTGATATTTAGACTCTACTTATTTGAGAAGGATTCAAATAAATTACTTCGCCTCAATCAGCACAATATTATTCTTTGTCCTCCCTTGGCTGTAGAGATTTTATGGGCGACGTACCGCACGCACTCCGAAGTCGTAGCAGTAGGATCGATTGTCCTGGAAGAGGTGGCCGAAATTGAAGTTCACGAGGCGGGCGCAACAGGAGCCAACAGTCTCTGATAACCAGTATACAAAAGCACCGCCAGAAGCAAAAATTTGGTCGCTATGCATGGTGCTGCCTTCAAAATCTTTGTTATTCTTCGACTCCTCTTACAGAGTATCATCAAGAAAAGGTTGATAAGGAAAATGGGCACAATTTAGAAGTAGATCAGAAAAGCATAAAACACGATAGTGCTTATGTTTAGTCGTGGTAAGGTTTTGTGAAAGGGTAGGGCTCAAGCGGCTTAAATGTCAAGGTGCTGATAGGGTAGGGGTTCTAAAACCCTTTAAACAAAATGCCGAGGGCCGGAATCGAACCGGCACAGTGCTAAGCACCGAGGGATTTTAAGTTCTTTTTACTAATTTTTTGTAAAGGCTTGATAAGTGGCTGGTTTCCCTTTTTCCTGCTAAAATCAAGCGTTTAAATCCATTCCTATAATTCCATTGTTTCTAATAATTCTATTAATTCCAATCACAATTTTATCACAGTAGCTATACCAAATTTATTCTGAAAGTAGTTTTTTATCTGTCTTGCTGGAACCAAACCACCGGTCTATTAAATACCTTTTATGACAAAGGGTATTCCATTTGACTTAATTCCACTTCTCTGATATTTTGATTTTATCTCAGGAGGAAAGGATATGCATAAATTGGGGCTGCTAAATGAAATAAAGCTTATGGAAATGAAACTCCACGCCCTTAAAGCTCAGGTTAAATCCGAAGAGTCTAAAATAAAAACACATACTACAGCTAATTTGTATGGTCTCCTGAAAGGAAGCGAGGATATTACTTCGGAGGATATTGATTCCGTTAAATTTAAACTCAAGGTGACAAGTTAGTGGATGTGGTCACCGATACTCATCCCTGGGTATGGTTTCTTGCTGCAAATCCCCGTCTATCCAAAAAAGCCAAATCTACATTATCCGACCCTTCCAATATCATAATCGTTCCATCAATTGTCATGATGGAAATAAAATACCTTTACCAGAGGAAACGCATCGAATTATCCTTTGAAGAAGCCCTGTTCCAGGTTGAAACTTCTGACAATATTGTTCTGTATCCATTGGATATAACCGTTGTAAAAAAAATCACCAATTGGCCTTGATATTCATGATGCAATTATAGTTGGGACAACCATCCAAGCTGCCGAGGAGTTTAAACAAAGGATCTCACTTGTTACAAAGGATGAAGCAATAAAAGGTTCTGGTATTGTCCCGGTGATTTGGTAATTTTAGCCTCTTAATACTTAATACTACCTTCTGAACTTTGTCGTTTATTGAAAAGCTTTTCGTCAGGGTCAAGCCAGAACTTTCATAACATTACAAAATTGCATGATTTGATGGCTGTTTCTGAGTTAAATCTTGAGTTCCACAGTGGCTGGTTTTGGTAGTGATTGCCGGGGCAGGATGTTCAACGTCGATTTTAATAACACCAGTAAACTTAATTCTTTAAAAATGCCGAGGGCCGGAATCGAACCGGCACAGTGCAAAGCACCGAGGGATTTTAAGTTCTTTTTACTAATTTTTTGTAAAGGCTTGATAGGTGGCTGGTTTATTTGGGATGTTCAATATGGATAGTCCCCGAAATGCTCTGGGCTGGTAAAATTCCTTACATAAAGGACGGAAGGAGAGTATTTCTTAACATAAATGATATAAATCAATGGATTAGCAAGAACAAATCAATTAATGTTGGCTAATTTTCATAAAATACTTGACAAGTTTTGATTTTTAGTTTACAAGTATATCAAATTTACTTGACAAGTTTACCTGTTTTGCTTGTCAAATTTATCTGTGTTACTTGACAAGATTGCATATATTGCTTGACAAGATAAGGCTTATTGCTTGACAAGAGTTGTGATATGAGTTTACTAAAGTACGCATTAAGGGAATTCATTATTGACAATGTAGAAAATCATCCAAGGGACATTGTTAGGTTATCTGTAGACAAATTTAAAGTTTCTCGTCAGCACATTCATGCTCACATAAATTCTATGATTAACGAAGGTATTATTCGTCAAGAAGGAAAAACAAGTGGTACAAAATATTTTTTAAAATATCTAATAGATGAACGGTTTGATTTTGATACTTCTAAACATCGAGAAGAAGATAAATTATGGGATAAATATATTTTTCATCTTATTGATAGATTTCCTAAAAATATTAGAGATATTTGTCAGTATGGATTTACTGAAATGTACAATAACATAATAGATCATTCAGAAAGTAAGAAGGCGATCATTCATTTATATGTGACACAAAAAAATATTTCTATATTGATTATAGACTATGGGATAGGGATATTTCATAAAATAAAATCAGTTCTGAACATGAAAGATGAAAGGGATGCTATTCTTGAACTTTCAAAAGGAAAACTGACAACTGATCCAGAGAGGCATTCTGGTGAAGGGATATTTTTTACTTCAAGAATGTTTGATGATTTTATGATTTTTTCGGGAGGGTTATTTTTTTCGCATACTCCTGTTGAGGATTGGATACTATTGCATAGAAAAAATAGAAAAGGCACTGTTATACAGATGTCCATAAATATGAAATCAAATAGAAAAATGACAGAAATATTTAATGCTTATACCTCTGATATTAATCAAGAAGGTATCCCAGCATTTGCCAAAACCATTATTGCAGTTGACTTATTACGGTACGGTACTGGAAACCTTGTTTCAAGATCACAAGCTAAACGTTTATTAGTACGGCTTGAAGACTTTAAAGAAGTAGTACTTAATTTTGAAAATGTAGATATGATAGGGCAGGCTTTTGCTGACGAAATATTTAGAGTTTACCAAAACAGTAATCCCAATATAAAAATAGGTTGGGTAAAGGCAAATAAGGAAGTTGAAGGAATGATTTTAAGGGCAAAATATCAAATGTCCAGTAGTGGTAAGGTTTTGTGAAAGGGTAGGGCTCAAGCGGATTAAATATCAAAGTGCTGAGAGGGTAGGAGTTCTAAAACCCTTTAAATATGTATGCCGAGGGCCGGAATCGAACCGGCACAGTGCTAAGCACCGAGGGATTTTAAGTCCCTTGCGTCTACCAATTCCGCCACCCCGGCAGTGCTTGAAGTGTCGAAAAAAATATAAGTGAAAATCATATTGAGATTCGGTATTAAAATCAAGGACAAAATAGTTGCCTTCCCTCAATGTTTATGATAAAAAACTTCATCACATTCTAAAAAAGATAACGCAATGGCTGAAATTATCCCGTTCAGAGGAATTTTATATTCACAGGAAAAAATCGAAAACTTCGAATCAGTTGTAGCCCCTCCTTATGACGTTATATCCCCAAGCTACCAGGAAGAGCTTTACCAGAAAAGCGATTACAATATTGTCCGATTAATTTTAGGCAAAACATTTGATTCTGACAATGATCAGAATAACCGGTATACTCGCGCTGACAAAGATTTAAAGGACTGGTTAGAAAAAGGAATTCTTCATGAGAATGGATGCGAAGGCGTATACTATTATTCTCAGGATTACCTTTTTAATGGAGAAAGGAAAAAGCGTGTTGGTTTTGTGGCCAGGGTCAAATTAGAAGAATATAGTCAAGGGATTATATTCCCACATGAATTTACTCTCTCTAAACCAAAAGAAGATAGACTAAAGTTAACCAGAACATGCCGTGCCAACTTCAGCCAGATTTTTGGCCTTTTTTCAGACCCGCAGAACATAATCGATAGTTTAATTGAAAATGAAGTTGAAAAGGAAAGCTTGTCAAAGGTAAAGGATTCTGAAGGTCTTGTTCACACCTTTGGAAACATTTCGAACAAGGATGCTATTAAACAAATAGCTCATTGCATGAAGGATAAAAAGGTATATATTGCGGACGGACATCATCGTTACGAAACCGCCTTAACATACCGAGATGAAATGCGAAAACAGAGCGGTAATGCTTTGGAAGATAAACCTTATGACTATGTCATGATGTATTTAACCAATATGGATTTGGAGGGAACGTCGATATTTCCCATCCACAGGCTGTTGTTTAATTTAGATAATTTTCATTCGGAACAATTGTTGAAGTCGTTAGAAGCTTATTTTAATATCCAGAGATTCCCTTTCGAAAACTCAGAAGAGAAGAACAAAATGCGTGACCACTTGTTCCAAAAGATGAAACTGAAGGAAAAAGATCAGTTTTCTTTTGGTCTTTATTTAGGAACAGGGTCTTTTTATCTGCTGAAGTTAAAAGCTAATCCCTTTGTAGATGATGGCACAACTCCAAAAGAATTTTCCGGGTTGGAAGCCTTTATTCTCCATTCTCTTATCATTGAAAAGATTATGGGCATAAAAAAGGAATCGATAAAAAATCAGAATTGTATTAGCTACAAAAAAAATGAGAACGAAGCTATTGAAATGGTTGATTCAGGGGAGTATCAAATAGCTTTTTTTCTTAACCCAACCCGAATGGAGCAAATAAAAAATGCAGCCGGCGCCGGGTTGCGTATGCCGCAAAAATCTACATTTTTTTATCCAAAGCTTCTTTCAGGACTGGTTATTAATCCTCTTACCTGAACCGGCCAGTGCCGATAATCAAAAAGGGCTTTCGCCCTGTAAAGCGTTTAGAAATTTTCTTCCATAAAAAATCAAGAAATTTATTGCTTAGGTATTAGTAACATGAAAATCATTTCTGCGGAATTTATTAAAAGCGCAGTTGATCCCACGCATTACCCAAAAGAGGATTTCCCTGAAGTTGCTTTTGCAGGACGTTCAAATGTCGGGAAATCTTCTCTAATAAATTCTCTTCTTAATAGAAAAAATCTGGTTAAGACCAGCTCTACCCCCGGCAAAACTCAATTGATCAATTTCTTTAAAATTAACAAGCAGTTTTTCTTTGTCGATCTGCCAGGTTATGGTTTTGCCAGAGTACCCAGTGCCATAAAAAAAAATTGGGGAAAAATGATAGAGACCTATTTAAAAAAAAGAAAGAATTTAAACCTGGTAGTGTTGATCCTTGATATAAGACATAAGCCGACTGAGGATGACCGGTTAATGGCAGAGTGGCTTGACTTTCACCAAATCCACACTGTCTTTGTAGCAAACAAATCGGATAAAGTTAAAAAAAGCGAGAAAAACAAGAAGATCCGGTCGATTTTGGAATCTTTAAAAAAACAGGGAAAAAAGGTTATTATTTTTTCTTCTAAAGATAGGGAAGGGAAAAAGGATTTATGGAGAATTATCGAAAACTTTATCAGATAAACTAATCTAAGAAAAAAAATCATTGGATGAGATGTGAACTCTATCCCTGCAATACTAAATTGTCAATTATTTTGGTTAATGTATGAATGATTATGTATAATGCAGGAGATTAAATTTATAATTATGATGTCAATAAGGAATGGTGCGCGATGATTAAAAAAATACGAACCAAGTTGCAAAATCTTTTCATTGCGGGTCTCCTAGTTCTCCTCCCTATTTCCATTACTGTTTTTATTCTGACATTTGTTTTTCAAAAGCTGGATAATCTTCTTTCACCTGCTTTTGTTAAATTATTGATTTTATTTGGATTGCCGTTGCAGAGGGGTCAATTTATCCCCGGGTTAGGTTTTGTCGCCACCATTATCATTATTGTTTTTACCGGCCTTATTACTAAAAACATCCTTGGTAGAAAGCTTTTTAGTCTTGGTGAAATTATTGTCGAAAGAATTCCCGTGGCTCGAAGCATCTATTCGGGAGCTAAACAAATTATAGATGCTGTTTCAAAATCGCAGCTCGAGGCTTTCAATAAAGTCGTGATGGTTGAATATCCGAGAAAAGGCCTTTTTTCTCTTGGGTTTGTTACCTGTGAAGCCAGAGGAGAAATACAAGAATATACAAAAGAAAATGTTGTCAATGTTTTTATCCCCACAACACCAAACCCAACCTCGGGACTGCTGATTTTTGTTCCGAAAGAAGACATTATTCCGCTTTCCATGACAGTAGAAGAAGGCATTAAACTGGTGGTTTCCGGCGGTATTGTCACTCCGATTAAAAACAATAATCTCCAGCAGGCAAAAGAGCTGAAGTCCTGACAAGAAAACCGGGGTCACATCTTTGAAATTTGATTTTTACAAATATATTTCCACATTTTCAAAGTTTTTCACTGTTAAATGTCAAAGATGTGACACCAAGTCTCTTTTGAGGATATTTTTATATTTTTTGTTTCCTGCCGCTGTCTTTATTCATCTTGGCTGCTCAAAGAACGAACTGAAAAATCAAAATATTTTAATCATTGGGATGGAAAATAGTCCTACCAATCTGGACCCACGATTTGCTTTAGATCTTGCCTCCTCTCAAGTAATCCAGTTAATTTTCAATTCGCTTTTAATACACGATATTAATGGTAACTTGATACCCGATCTCGTTGAGAAATGGGAGATTTTAAATAATACTGAATATATTTTTTATTTAAAAAAAGGGGTCAGGTTTCATGATGGATTGGAAATGACTTCTGTAGATGTTAAATTTACTTATGACTTTGTACTAAATACCGAAAACCAATCTCCCAAAATTGGCGGTCTTGAAAAACTCAAAAAAATAGAAGTTGTTGATAAATATACGATCAAGTTTGTTCTATCAGAAGTTTTTGCCCCTTTTTTACCCAATCTTACTTTACCTATTGTTCCAAGACATGTCGTGGAAAAGATGGGAGACAGTTTTGTAAAACACCCTGTTGGAACCGGTCCTTTTAAATTCCGTTCATTCAATATTGATGACGAAATTGTTCTTATCTCAAATAAAGATTACTTTGAGGGCTCACCAAGATTAAATGGAATAATTTTCAAGATTTTACCTGATGAAACTGTCAGACTCCTTGAATTGGAAAAAGGGAATGTGCACCTTTTACAAAACGCTATTTCACCCGATGTTCTTCCCAGATTGAAAAAAAATAACCGGTTAAAAATCATAAAACGCCCGGGGACAAACTATTCCTATATTGGATTTAACTTAAACGACCCTATTTTAAAAAAGCGAATGGTTAGGGAAGCAATTGCAAGAGGGATCGACAGAGACAGCATTATACAATACATACTAAGAAACCTGGTAACAAAGGCTTCTTTTATGCTGTCTTCCAATAATTGGTTTTATGAACCAATGGTTAAAAAATATCCATATGATCTCCAAAAAGCCAAAGATTTACTTGATAAAGCCGGTTACCCTGATCCTGATGGAGATGGGCCAAAGCCGCGCTTTACTCTCACTTATAAAACATCTCAAAATGAGCTGAGAAAGCTAATTGCCGAGGTTTTTCAAGAGCAGTTACGGAAAATAGGCATTGAAATTATTATTAAAAGTTATGAGTGGGGAACATTTTTTTCGGACATTAAGTCAGGAAATTTCCAGATATATTCTTTAACCTGGGTAGGCATTAACGATCCTGATATTTTTCACTATACCTTTCATTCTGAAAGCTTTCCCCCGAAAGGGGCAAACCGCGGAAAATATTCCAATAAAGACATTGATGAATTGATTGATAGAGGGAGAAAAGAAATTAATATGGAGGCTCGAAAAAAGATATACAGTCTTATTCAGAAAAAATTAGCCGAGGAAATTCCCTATGTCAGTCTCTGGTTTGCCGTAAATATTGCTGTGATGCGAAAAGAAATTCAAGGGTTCCAGCTTTATCCGGATGAATCTCTATATTCTATTAAAAATGTCTATTTAAAAAGAGATAATCCATGATATAATCCATAATTCATTAGATGCGTCAAGTAGTTTTTATTATTTCATAATAATTTTTTTTATTTGGAGAGGAAGTTATGGGAACTAATGCCGTTGTTTTTACTGACAGTAATTTTAATGAAGAAGTTGTTTCGTCTGAATTGCCTGCTTTGGTTGACTTCTGGGCCGAATGGTGTGCTCCATGCAAATCGATTGCTCCTACTGTTGAGGAGTTAGCCGGAGAGTATCAGAGTAAAGTAAAGATCGGAAAACTAAACGTTGACGAAAACCCAAAAACGGCAACCCAGTTTGGTATTCGTGGAATTCCAACTTTGTTGGTGTTTAAGGAGGGGAAAGTGGTTCAGCAGCTGGTAGGCGTTAAATCAAAAACTGAAATACAAAAAGTCTTGGATGACATTATTTAAGCTGCTGTGCTGTAATTAATTTCCGGCGTTATGGACTAAGTGGAAGTTGCAATGTGATGGAAAAGCCTTCAGATTCCTTTGATTGTACTTTAATAAGCCCCTTATGGTTTTCTATGATCCTGTAAACAGATGCCAGACCTAACCCTGTCCCATTTTTTTTAGTCGTATAAAACGGATCAAAGATACTATTTTTATTTTCTTTTTTGATTCCACACCCCGTATCAGATACATTGATCATAGCGTACCGATTATTTTTACCATTAATTGGTTTTGTGGATATTCTAAGTTCCCCTCCATTTGGCATAGCCTGTATGGAATTGAGACAAAGGTTCCATAAAACTTGTTGAATCTGTTGAGAATCTATTTTTATTATTAAAGGATTTTTTTTTAATTGAGTAGAAACCAGAATTTTTTGATTATATTCGGGGCTGTTTTTTAACATCGAAAGAGTATCCTCTATTAAGGTATTAATATCATGTTCTGCCAACATAACAGGATGCGGACGGGCATAATCTAAGAATCGGGTTACTATATTGTTAAGTCTGTCAGTTTCTCTTACAACTATATCCATAAGATCCCTGCTTTCTTTTTCCAGCCGTGGTTTTTGCTTCAGAACTTGAACGGAACCACTCATGGATGCCAATGGATTTCTGATTTCATGGGCGATACCGGCAGCAACTTTACCTATCGCTGCAAGCCGTTCCGCTTGAACTACTTTTTCTTCCATCTCTTTAAATTCTGTCCCATCCTGAAAAACACCAATATATCCTTTTATGTTTCCCTCTTCATCTTTCAGCGCCGATATATTCATTTCCAAAAAAATCTTCTTTTCATCTTTTCTGGTAAAAATACCTTCAAAGTGGTTTGACAAGTCACTATCCATTATTTCATGAATTTCCTGCCATTCAGGGAATGGGAAAATTTCAGAAAAGTTCTTTCCTTTTACTTCTAAAAACATAAATCCGGTAATTTTTGTAGCAGCATTATTGAAAGAAGTAATATTTTTATCCATACTGATAGTTAATAAACCATTACCCATGGACGCAACTACATTTTCGTGAAAGGCGCGGAGCTCTTGGAGATAACCGTTCTTTTCGCTCAGTTCTTTCTTTGTTAACCGGAGTTTCTCAACTAAAAAACCGGTTAAAAGAGCCACTAAAAAAAAGGTACAGATAGTGACAAAAGTTATGTAAAAGACATAACTCGCTTCATTAGCAATATCAGACTTGGGATAAATATAGATCGGATGAATCAGATTATAATATTCCAGGTCAATAAAAGTTCCATAGCAAATGCTGGCAATAGACGCGATAAAATAAATACCGGGCCGATGATGAATAATCCCTGTGCTGATAATCGAAAGAGTGTATAAAAAGGATAAAGGACTTTCGATTCCTCCGGTAACATGAATTACGCCTGTTTCCACAAAAATATCGGCAGCTATCTGCAGATAACAAAACTTACGCAGGTTTTTAATCCGGGGCAGAATAATTGCGTAGAATAAAGTGAGAAGGTACGTAATTACTGTTAATATACTGATGGAACCTAAGTGTAATGTCCCTCCGATTTTACTGTGGAAAATGATAACCGATCCGAGAAAAAGGGTTATCACGGCAACCCTGAGGAACATTAACACTTTAACGCGAAAAAGGAGGTCTTTATCAAAAGAAGGGGTGGAGGAAAAGGTATTCATTGGATTAGCCCTTAAAATTAGCTATCAGCTTACGGCAGTCAGCCTTCAGATCAAAAAAAAATTAATACTCAAAAGGATAAAAGTGGATTATCAATATTAACTAATTAGTTCAGACGGAAAAAATAGTGCTATCTTGTCATTTCGAGTGAAGTGAGAAATCTTAACCCCTTGAGTTCTACAGATTTCTCCTTCTGGTCGAAATGGTATTGGGAGCCAAAAAGGCTTTTTTTAGTGCAAACTGATTAAATCTATTATCGAAGTTTGCCATTTTTCCTGAAAGCTGACAACTGGCAGCTGAAGGCAAAACAGTTAACCTAAGGCGTTGGCCATCTCGAAAATCGGCAAGTACATGGCTACGACTATAAAACCGATAACTACTCCTAAGAAGACCATTAGCATTGGTTCAAGCAGTGCGGTAAGAGCCTCGACAGCCGCGTCAACTTCATCATCATAAAAGTCAGCTATTTTTTCCAGCATTGCATCCAAGGCGCCTGTTTCCTCACCAACATCAATCATCTGGACGACCATTGGCGGAAAAACTTTTGATCGGGTTAACGGGGCGGAAAGAGTTTGCCCTTCTTTAATGCTCTCTATTGTTCCCAAAATAGCATTTTCTACTACTTTTTGTCCTGCGGTTCTGGCTGTAATATCGAGCGCCTGTATAATGGGAACGCCGCTGGATATTAAAGTCCCCAATGTCCTGGTGAACTTTGCCACTGCTACTTTTCTGATTAAAGGTCCAAAAACCGGTACTTTTAACACAGCAGTATCAACCGTTATCCTTCCTTTCTCAGTATTATAAAACCGCTTGAAAAGGAAAATAAAAACAGCAACGAATCCGATCATATAGTGCGTATAATGTTGAAATATGTCGCTAACTCCCATAACTATGAGGGTAGGGGCAGGAAGAGTGCCGCCCAGTCCCTCAAACATTTGCGCAAAAGTGGGGATAACAAAGATCATTAAAAAAGCCACAACAACTATGGCAATAACAACGATAGAGGTCGGATAAACCATGGCAGACTTTACTTTGGCCTTGAGTTTCATTGCTTTTTCCATATAGTCGGCCAACCTCACTAAAATAGTGTCTAAAATACCTCCGATCTCTCCTGCTTCAATCATATTGCCGTAAAGAGTCTCAAATGTTGTGGGGTGCTTTCTTATAGCGTCTGAAAAGGTGTCTCCTGTTTCAACACTTTGTTTAATCTCACCGATTACTTTCCCAAAGGTTTTGTTCTCTGTTTGAGAGGAAAGCAGGCTAAGGCACTGGACAAGAGGGAGACCTGCACTGATCATAACTGAAAACTGGCGGGTAAAAACAACAATATCTTTTTCAGTGACTTTTTCCGCAAAAAGAACGATTTCCTTCGGTTTTTTTTTTGACTTTTATATCTGTGAAACCCTGGCGGGATAAAAGGGCTTCAACGCTCTCTTTATCTTCCGCCTCGAGTTCTCCATCAACCTCTTTACCACTTTTGGTGAGGGCAGTGTACTTAAACTCAGGCATCGAAATTATCTTCAGTATTAATTGAAAAAGAAGTGATAACTTTTTTAGCGTTATCCAACTGCAACCCGATTTTGGCTAATTTTTCGGTGGTTATTTTAAGCCGTTCAACTAATGAGCTAACAACAGGACGAAAATCTTCCGGGAGTTGTTCCAGCATTTTTATAAAAGATTCTTTGTCAATAATACCAATATTGGTCTCTCCAATTGCGGAAACAGTTGCTGTCCTCGTTGAAGCTCCAATTAAGCCCATTTCTCCAAATACAGATCCTTTACTAAGGGTCCCGATAACAACCTGTTTATTGTCAGTTTTTTTAACTACTTTCACTTTTCCGGAAAGAACTACATAGGCATTATTACTTGCTACTCCTTCAGTAACGATAACTTCGCCATCCTGAAATCTTCCTACTACAGGAATATTTTTCATAATTAAACCTTTCCAAGCGCTACCAAAGTTTCTTTAAAGACCTTATAGAAGGCATCATTTTCAGAGATAGTTTTTTTCAGTATAGCAGTAAGGTTATCCATATCTTTAAAGTTAATAACAACATTCACGCTTAAGGAAAAAGCCTGCATATTATCCATAGTGCGGAAATCTTTTCCCAGTAAGGCAATGAACATTTTTCTCCTGGTTGTCATTGGCAGAGGTTGAATATATTTTAAAACATTATTTTTTTTAAGAGAGGCACCGGCAAAATCTTCTGCCAGAATCTCCAGCTCCTCATCTGCAAATTCACTGGGGTCCATCACCTTTACCTGTTCTTCTTGCTCCTCCGGGGCTGTTTCTTTTTCTGCTCTTTCGGTTGTTTCCGCGGGTGGCTCTGCAGCTTTTTTATTTGCAGGCGGCTTTTCAACAGTTATTTTGTTTTTACATGACGGACAGGAAACATTGACTTTTTTATTTGGCGGGATTTTTTCGTCAGGAATGTTTAACGTCTTTCCGCATTTATTACATTCTACTTTCATATTTCTTACCCAGTGATCTGTTACTATTTCTTCTTCTGTATCTTTGCATATTCAGCATCCATATCCAGACCTTCAATGTCAGTTGTTTTCTCTCCTTTTTCGCTCTTTATAGTATCAATGCCGCGCCCTACAATAGCCTTTTTAGACGCATAGGCCATTGCGGTTTCTTCCGTAATAAGTCCATTTTTATACAGATTAATAATATCTTTGTCAAAAGTAGTCATCCCAAAAGCTTCTCCTGCAGTAACAATATCGTAAAAGGTTTTCCCTTCCGATTCCCCATTTAATATAGTATCTTTTACCCGAAGATTTGTGCCCATAACTTCCAATGCTGCTACTCTACCTCCATTAACTTTGGGGAGCAAACGCTGACAAATGATCCACCGAACCGTATCAGCAAGACGGATTCGAATTTGATTTTCTTCTTCCTGATCGAACATACCGATAATTCTGTTTATGGTTTGCCCGGCATCGACCGTGTGAAGAGTGCTCAATACCAGATGTCCTGTTTCTGCCGCGCTTAGCCCTATTTCCACAGTTTCCCGGTCTCTCATTTCTCCAACGAGAATGACTTTAGGGGCCTGGCGTAGAGCTGCTCTCAAACCAGTCGCAAAGGCGTCAAAATCAGTGCCAAGCTCTCTTTGATTAAAAGTTGCTTTTCTCTGGGGATGAACAAACTCAACAGGATCTTCTAATGTAACAATGTGAATTGATTTTGTACTGTTAATTTCATTTAAAAACGCTGCCAGTGTCGTAGATTTTCCGCTTCCTGTTGCTCCGGTGACAAAGATTATGCCGTTTTTTTCCTGCGCTGCCTTAAAAAATACTTCAGGGAGATCAAGATCTTTTATTGTCGGAATCCTGGTCTCCAGTTTCCTCATAATAATGGAGTAAAATCCACGTTGGGAAAATACATTTACCCTGAAACGGGCTTTGCCTGTTAAATAATACGAGCTGTCACAAGAACCTTCTTTTAGTAAAATTTCTGTTAAACGTCGATCACCATCAATCAAATTCAAGGCAAAAATTTCTGTTTGAAAAGGGGTCAATTTTTCAATAGGGGGGGTTATCGGAACAGCTGTCAATTGTCCTGAGGACTCAACCTGGAGAGGTTTATCTGCAGTGATGTTTAGGTCAGAAACATTACCAAAGGTCTCCAGCATGGTGGTTAGCATGTAATCTATTTCTGATTTTCTCATAGCTTTAAAATCATAAGTTACATTTTTTTACTATAAGATGTCAATCACTAAGCAATAATTTACAGATATTTTTGTGTGAAGTGCCTCAAAAAAGTTTAATCAAAAATATCCGGCGGTCTTTTTAAAAATTGTACAAATTTTGTTTTATCAACGGCTTTTGAATAGGCTTCTTCAGAATCGATCCAGCCTTTTTTTAATAAATCCATAATTGCGTCATCCAGTGACACCATTCCGAATTTTTTACCTGTTTGTATGACAGACGGAAGCTGAAAAGTTTTACTTTCCCTGATCAGGTTGGCAGTTGCCGCGTTAACCACAAGTATTTCGAGGGCACAACAGCGTCCCTTCTTATCAATCCTTTTAAAAAGGTTTTGAGCGATAACTCCTTTCAAAGTCTCTGAGAGGGTAGTACGTATTTGGGCCTGCTGGTTTGCCGGAAAAACGTCGATAACCCTGTCAACAGTCTTGGTAGCGCTTTGAGTATGGAGTGTTCCAAAAACCAGGTGCCCTGTGGACGCCGCTTCCAGCGCTAAAGTGATTGTCTCGAGGTCCCGCATTTCCCCGATCAGAATAATATCAGGGTCTTCACGGAGGGCTCCCCTCAATGCTGATGAAAAGGATTTAGTATGAATTCCTATCTCCCTGTGATTGACTATGGCGCTTTGGCTTTTATGCACAAACTCAATGGGGTCTTCCACTGTTAAAATATGTTCTTTTCTGTTTTTATTCGCGTAATCCATCATAGCAGCCAAAGTCGTGGATTTGCCGCTGCCGGTGGGACCGGTCACCAGTACCAACCCCTTTCCGAGCATGGCTAGCTTCTTAGTGATTGGCGGAAGACCCAACTGTTCCGCAGTTAAAATTTCGCTGGGGATTTCCCTGAAAACCGCCCCGATGCCCCACTTTTGCTGAAAAAAATTGCAACGATATCTGGCAAGTCCCGGTATTTCATAAGCAAAATCAATATCTCCGGTTTCTTCAAACACTTTAATCTTGTCCTCTGGGGCTATTTCATAAAGCATTGCTTTAAGCTCATCATTATCCAGTTCCTTAAACTTAACCCTCTCCATGTCTCCCCTGATTCTTAAAATGGGTTGTGAGCCGGCTATCAAGTGTAGATCAGAGGCCCCCTGCTCATTCATCAACTTAAAAAATGCATCAATTTTTGCCATACTCTAAATCCTCCGATATTTACCGAGACCAATTAGCAAATGAGAGATACGCAATAATAACCGATTGATTTTTAAATGTCAAAGACTTCAATGATAAAAGGTCTTTTAATTTCAGCAAGTTTACCCGTATATTAAATGAAAGATGTTTTCAAGATATTTTACATTTAATGAACTAAAAAGAAACGGTTTACTGCAAATAGGGCTAATATCTTTTTTTCTCTATTTCTGGATATCTTATTTAAGTAGACATTTCATTTATGGTGTTGGCTATGTTGACCGACCCATTATTTTATTTCTCTTACTATACCTGATACTGTTTCTTTTTTATTTTTTAGCAATCTACTTGGTCTTAAGATTAAATGAGCAGAGTAAAGATTTAAAAATTGTCTTGTTATTTGCTATTTTATTTCGTCTTGTTATGCTTCCCTCTAATCCTATTCAGGAAGATGATTACTATCGTTATCTCTGGGATGGTAAAGTCACACGAAACGGAATTAATCCGTATAAATACTCGCCGGATGAGATTAGAGAGTTTGCGGAGAACCGGGAAAATATTGAACATACTTATAAAAAAATCAAAGAACTGGAATCATTGAATCTGATCCGTTTTGAGAATTATCAGTCGGAAATTTTGTTTGATCGAATTAACCATCCAGACGTACCGACAATTTACCCTCCATTTTCTCAGATAGTTTTTTCGTTTGCGGATGTTTTTTTGGGTGGTGGGATACCAAGTTTGAGAATAATTTTGCTTATTTTTGATTTAGCAGTTCTTTGGATGATTTTTTTACTTCTTAAATCGCAAAAAATTAACCCGCTTTATTCTATTATATATGCCTGGTCACCTCTGGTTATTAAAGAAATTACCAACAGTCTTCATATGGAATCCATCCCGCTCTTATTTCTTACCTTGTCAACTTATCTTTTGATAAAATCCTGCCCTCGCATGTCAATACTTACTTATTCATTAAGTATTTTAAGCAAATATTACTCTTTAATGCTTCTACCTATCGTTCTTGCTGAGATACGAAAAGACGGATGGTTAAAGCTTTTTACGGCAGCAATTATTTTACTTTTTACACTCCTTATTTTCTGCTTTCCATTTATTAATAATGAGTGGTCTATGTTTGAAGGACTAATAATTTATGGAAGTCAGTGGGAGAGAAATGATTCTATATTTGCTGTGATTAAATATTTAACCGGCAACCGTCAAATGGCAATTATAATAGTCTTTGGTCTATTCACAGTAATATTGGGTTATGTTGCCCTGGTCGGAGAAAATATTGTAAAAAAAATATTGATTATTTTAGCCGCATTTTTTTTATTAAGTCCGACTCAATACCCGTGGTATTTTATATCTTTCCTACCTTTTTTGACTTTATATCCAAATCGTGCGTTGCTTCTGCTTAGCGGTTTATTATCGTTATATTATTTAGAATTTTACTTTATATATCATCAATTTAATCAAGCAATTTTGTTGATCCGATGGTTTGAATATTTGCCGTTTTACATTCTATTAATATATGATATGTTTATTAAATGCGAAAAATAAAGATTTATGACACTACCTTAAGAGATGGTGCCCAAGCGGAAGATATCTATTTTAGCCTTGAAGATAAGCTGAGGATAGCCCACAAACTGGATGATCTGGGGGTCCACTATATTGAAGGGGGATGGCCCGGTTCTAACCCTAAAGATCAGGCTTTTTTTCAGAAAGTCAGGCATGAAAAATTTGTCAATTCCAGAATAACAGCTTTTGGAAGTACTCGAAAAGCCGGGAACAAAGTAGAAAGAGACCCTAACATTAAATTATTGCTTGAATCTAAAACTGAAGTGGTGACTATTTTTGGGAAGATATGGGATCTTCATGTTTTTGACGCTCTTAAAATCAGTTTGCAAGAAAACCTGGATTTAATATACGATTCGGTCTCTTTTTTAAAAAATAATTTTGAGGAAGTCATTTTTGACGCCGAACATTTCTTCGACGGTTTCAAGAACAATCCGGATTATGCTCTCAAAGCTATCCTGACAGCAGCAGAAGCAAAGGCCGACTGGATTGTTTTGTGTGATACCAATGGCGGAACCATGCCTTACGAGCTGGAGCCGATCATGAAAAAAGTTTCAAAGAAAGTTCAAATTCCGATTGGTATTCACGCGCATAATGACAGTGAAACAGCTGTAGCCAACTCCATCACCGCTATTAAGTTAGGCGCCGACCAGGTACACGCAACCATTAACGGTTATGGAGAAAGATGCGGGAATGCCAATCTCTGCTCAATAATCCCCAATATTAAATTAAAATTAAAAATGGATTGTATTTCAGACGAACAAATGAAAAAACTCTGGGAGATTTCTCGCTTCATAAATGAGCTGGCTAATATGAAACATTGGATCCACCAACCATACGTGGGGAAAAGCGCTTTTGCCCATAAAGGTGGTATCCATGTAGACGCTATTAAGAAAAACAGAAAGGCTTATGAGCATATTGTGCCGGAAATGGTAGGAAATCACCAGAGAGTATTAGTTTCAGATCTTTCGGGGAAGAGCAATATCTTGTTTAAAGCTGAGGAATATGGAATTGATCTCGATAGTAAAGATCCTATTGTGCAGCAAATCCTAAAAGAATTAAAAGAGCTTGAAAACAATGGATTTCAATTTGAAGGAGCTGAAGGATCATTTGAATTATTAATGAAAAACGCCAAGGGAGATAGGAAAAAGTTCTTTGATTTAAAAGGCTTTAGAGTCATTGTCGAAAAAAGGAAGGAAGATGAGCCGACTATTTCAGAGGCTACTATTAAGATTGTAGTTGATGGACAGATGGAAATTATGGCTGCCGAGGGAAATGGCCCTGTTAACGCTCTGGACAAGGCATTGAGAAAAGCGCTGATTCGTTTTTATCCGGAACTTAAGGAGTTGAATTTACACGACTTTAAAGTTCGCATCTTGGATGAAAAGAAAGGAACAGAGGCAAATACCAGGGTTTTAATTGAATCGGGAGATCATGATTCTAAATGGGGTACTGTAGGGGTTTCTTCAAATATGATTGAAGCCAGTTGGCAGGCTCTTGTGGATAGTGTTGACTATATTCTTCACAAAACCAGAATTACAAAATAAAAATCCGACCCTTCAGGGGCCGGTATTGGAATAAGCCCGGAGGGCATGATTTACTGAGAAAAATATTACATATTGATCGGTCAATAGCAGGGATTTAAAGACTACACTGTGTCATTTCAGCATGCTCTCACGGTATCATACTGAATGTTCCTCCTGTGTCATGCCCGAGCGTTTCTATCGGGCATCCAGAATCAAAACTTGGCCTGGATTCCCGATAAATGCATTCGGGAATGACAAATAGGGCATAGCCTATTAACTCTGACCTGGCCCTCAGGGCCAGGTTTTAAACGCTTAAATAAAA
>CAYMVZ010000039.1:0-20774 GCA_964394335.1 uncultured Nitrospinota bacterium
CATGAACAATAATATTGCTGACTTTGATTAAGGAATTTCCCATCCGGTCACGGGAAACGCCAAACTTTTTACCTAATCGTACAGCAACAGGAACCAGGTAGGAAAAAAAGAAATTTTCTTTTACGCAGGAGAGCAGGTAGCCTTTTTCCGTAAGAGCAGTAATAGTAACACTTCCTAACATCAGAAAGATTAGGATTGCAAAAACAACAACCCCTATACCAACTATTATTGTTAAAACCGGGGCGAACTGCTCCAGCCGGGGAATGATCATGTACCAGAGAAACAAAAGCCCTGCGACTATTAAAGCTGAACCTATGGAAGCATATTTTAAAAAAGTTGATTTGCTTTCTTCTATCTCTCCTTTTTGCTCTTCAGTTTGTCCGGCCCAGTCTGCCCACTCATCTCCCAATTTTCTGTCTTGTGCTGGTGCCGCTTGATTTTTTACAGAATCCATAATTGAAAACCAATAGTCAGCGTTTAGCAGTCAGGTTTTTTTAATTTTGCTAATTGCTGATAACTGACCGCTAAATGCTAAAACATTATTATACCCTATAAAACAGTTCATTTTCCACGTTTTTATAATCGGGTAAAGCTGAAAACAGTTCCTTCCACATATCCTGATCTTCCATGCAGAAGTAGAGGTTCAGGTTTTTATCATATTCTCTCAACCAGCCAATCATTAGCTCGTACATTTTTTTTCGCATAGGCCGAAAGTACCTTGCCTTCCCGTCTTCACAGGGGAGGAGTTCCCCGGTCATTAATTTGTTTGTTGGAAATCTTGTTTTTACGATTGGTTTCATTGACGGGCGATAACGCAGTCCGCCAAGGCTGATCCAGGGAATGTTTTCAGGAGAAATATGATGAAACAGTTTTTTGATTAATGCTTTGTAATCCTTTTCCCATCCTTTATATAAAACTATCGGATCAAAATGAAAAGCTGTCTTAAATCCCTGTTGCCGGCATTGCGATGCAGCCTCTAATCTTTCTTTTAATGATGCTGAATAAAACTCTTCTTCATCTATGATACTTTGCGGATTGAGCGACCAGGCAATGATTGTATTTTTTATTCCTTTAAATTTTAAGAGGTTTTGAATTCGGTTTGTTTTAGTTTTTAATTCAAGGAAGAGATTTTTTTTTTCTTCAAAGAACGGGATAAGTATTTCTGAAAACCCTGTAATATGATCCAACGCAAGGCTGTCTGTTAATTCCCCGGTTCCTATCCTAATAGGAGCACTCTTGTTTTCCCGATGTATTTTTTCAATCTGCTTTAAAGCGTCTTTTATGTTTACAAATATTTTCAAGACCGGGTTGTTTTCAAGATATTCCTGAAGAATGCAGTAAGTGCAATCCAGAGGGCAGTTGGTTGTCAGGTTTAAAACATAATAATTACAACAGATAAACCCTTTTGTCCCGGGACATTTTTTTAAAAAATCTCCTTTGAAATTGGATAAAACAAGGACTTTTTTCCCCTCAATAAAAGGATCTACATATTTTTCCACAAGCTCATTGTAAATGGGGACAGGAGTACTAAAGGTTTCAGTCAGGACATCTGGAAATCTACTTAGTACTTTTTTAGCAATTTTTTTATTTTTTACTTTCTTCTCTACATAGATTTTTTTTATAACGGGATCTTTCATCAGGGAATTCTAAAATCCCTTCCTTTTCGGGCCAAGCATATTAAGACCAATAATATCAATAAGTTACCTGTGCGCCTTTTCTTCGCTCAATAAATGTTTCACGTGAAACATTTATTTTTTCCTCGTTAGAAATCAAGTAAATGAGGATAGGTACGCATTAAACCCCGTTGGGAATTGCTTGTTGGTTGCCTGCAAAAGTCAGAAAAAACCAAAGTCTGTAATTTATTACGGGGTTTGCCAGCCCCAAAAAAGGGCGACAAGTCCAATTATCCAGCAATAAGGCGCAAAAAAGTGCAATTGTCTCTTTTTTACAATATAAAGAAGTAGTTTCAAAGAAAAGTATCCTATTATAAAAGCTGAAACAGTGCCCATAAGCGTTGCTGAAAAGGAAATCATCGGGTCAGACAAATCTTTCAAAACAAGTATCTCTGCTCCTATAATAGCTGGAATCGACAGTAAAAAGGAATAGCGGACTGCCATTTCCTTATTCAGTCCCAGAAAAATTGCTGTTGCAATGGTTGAACCGGACCTTGATATTCCGGGAATAACAGCAAGTCCCTGGACAATTCCAATCAGCAAAGCCTTTTTTATCGAGAAATCAGCTGCTCCTTCTTTTTTAATGCGACGTGTGCTCCACAGCAGCAGACCGTTAATTAGCAGCATGAAACCAGTAATTGAAACAGATGAAAAAATTTTGTCTGCGCCTTTACTCAACAGAAGCCCGATGATCCCAGTGGGAATTGATCCTATAACAATCATCAGAGCAAGTTTTGCTTCGGCATCTTCGTAAATATTGGCAAAAGAGACCTCTTTTTTTGAAAATGCTTTGAAAAAGTGCAATAACGAGATGATAATCGAGCGAATCTCATTCCAAAAAAAAATTACAACTGCTGCCAACGTTCCTATGTGGACGCTGACGTCAAAGAAGAGTTCAGGTTCTTTAAGTCCAAACAGACGCTGAAAAATTACCAAATGCCCTGAACTGCTTATAGGCAGAAATTCTGTAATTCCCTGGATGATGCCGAGTATGACAGCTTGTATTGCTTCCATAGTTATTCTAAATCCTCCTCAATCTCCATATCCAAACTTGTAAAATTGTGTTTTTTAGCGCAATTTTTATAGCCGATTGGGCGGCAGCCTTATTTGATTTCGCCCATCTTTGGGCTCAACCCTTCGGGCGGCCTTCCAGAGGAATCCGTCCAATTTGGCTTTCCTTACCAAATTGTGGTTGTGGCCCCGACCACTCTATGAGATTATAAGCATTAACAAATTTTTCATATTCAAACATAAGAAACCTAATAAGTCAAATGAATTGCATCTGTTTTTCTCTACGAAGGAACCCTTTTTAATCAAATAAAACCTATAAGATCATATAATTAACTGGGCATTCGTTTCTTTAATCATCGAATGTTTCACGTGAAACATCATTATAGAAATCTTTATGCTTCTTTTGCTTGCATTGTAAGAAATTGAGCTCTCAATAAAATTGCGAAAAAATCTCTTGCAATAGCAAAATTTATAGTATAATTTTATAAGAGCGGCCAGAACCGCAACCACAATTCGGCATGGAAAGCCGAATTCAAGTCTTCGTAGCTACTCTCCTTTGGGCGAATCTGCGGAGCCACGCTTAGCGGGGCGGAGCTAATTTGACAGATTCCGAAGGAAGACTGCCCGAAGGATTGAGTCCAAGGATGGTCGAAATCAAATGGAGTTGCCGCCCTTTGCAGAACGAGAAAAAAATTTCCTCAAAAAAGAGCTTTTTAGTGTAATCGTATAAAGATCATGGGAAAGATAATCTGCATCGCAAACCAAAAAGGAGGCGTTGGTAAAACCACCACTGCCATCAATCTTGCCGCCTCTCTTTCTATAGCAGATTTGAAGACATTACTTGTTGATTCTGATCCACAGGGAAATGCCACCAGTGGAATGGGGATATCAATCAATGGAAGCCCTACTATTTACAGCTCCTTAATTGACAATGAACCTCTTAGTAACATTATTACGAAAACGGCATTAGACAATCTTTTTATCTGCCCGTCTAACATGGACTTAAGCGGGGCTGAAATTGAGCTGGTTGGAATGGAAAATAGAGAATTCAGGTTAAAAAACTCCATTTCGCCTGTGAGAGATAATTATGATTTCATTATCATTGATTGTCCGCCTTCATTAGGTTTACTTACGTTAAATTCTCTGGTTGCGGCTGATTCTATAATCATTCCGCTCCAAAGTGAATATTATGCGCTTGAAGGACTGGGGCACCTTTTGCACACAATCCAATTGGTGAAGGACAGTCTCAATATGAATTTGTCTATAGAAGGAATTCTTTTGACTATGTTTGATTCCCGAACCGCTCTTTCTTCAGATATATCTAATGAAGTGAAAAAGCATTTTAGTAATAATTTATTAAAGACTGTTATCCCTCGCAATGTTCGGCTCAGTGAAGCCCCAAGCTATGGAAAACCAATAATTTTTTATGACAATAAATCAAAAGGCGCACACGCCTATTTAGATTTGGCAAAGGAAATTATTTTCAATGCAAAGAAAAGCTTTAGGGAGAGGGCTGGAAGCGCTCATTCCCAAAACGAAAAAATTAACTGATCCTTCAGGGATCATGCAGGTTCCTATCGAAGACATTTTCCCGGGGAAAATGCAGCCGAGAAAAAACTTTGATGAAAAAAGCCTGAAAGATCTAGCTTTGTCAATAAAAGAAAAGGGCATTTTACAACCTCCCATTGTTCAGAGCAAGAACGGAGGATATGAGCTGATTGCCGGGGAAAGGCGGTGGAGAGCCGCCCAAATAGCCGGTCTCAATAAAATCCCTGTAATAATTAAAGATCTATCGGCCTCAGAAACCCTGGAAGTAGCTTTAATAGAAAATATTCAGAGAGAAGACCTGAATCCCATAGAGGAGGCCTCGGTATATAAAAGATTAATTGATGATTTTAATCTCACCCAGGAAACTCTTTCTAAAAGGGTTGGAAAAGACCGTTCATCTTTAGCCAATTACCTCCGTTTATTAAAGCTTCCTCAACAAATAAAACAGGATTTAATTAATGGTACCCTTTCGATGGGACATGCAAGGGCTTTGCTGGCTCTTAACTTTCCCGATAAGCTTTTTGAGATAAGAAATTCGATAGTTAAAAAGGGATTATCTGTCCGTCAAACTGAAGCTTCAATAAGTAGCATTAATAATCACAAAAAAAAGCCTGACAAAAAATCAAAAGATATTTTCATCGTTGATTTAGAAAATAAACTTCAGAAATCTTTTGGAACCCGTGTTAAAATAAATACGTCTAATAAAGGCGGAAAAATTGAAATTTCTTTTTTCTCTAATAATGATCTTAATAGAATTATAAAAATGATTAGCTAAAAAATACTGTTTGGGAGAACCGATTATGGTAAAAAGTGAATTTGAAGGAAAGGAAGTAAAGGCTTTTTTAGGAGAAGGCACAAAATTTAAGGGAGTATTAAAATTTGACGGCACTGTCAGATTAGATGGATTTGTCGAAGGTGAAATCGTTACGAGCGATACTTTGATAGTAGGTGAAAAGGCGCACATTATCGCGGAATTATCCGTTGGCACTATAATAACCCTGGGAAAAATTGAGGGGAACATCTCTGCGTCAAAAAAAATAGAAATCAGAGCAAAAAGTCAACTTACTGGAAATATAAAAACCGCTGTTCTTTTTATTGAGGAAGGCGCGTCTTTCGAAGGCCAGTGCGAGATGTTGGGCAAAGAAAATAAAAAAGTTATTAGTATTGCAAGTAAAGAACCCCCTAAACCTGAAGAAGATAACTTTCCCGAAGAAACTGTTACTGCCTGACATTATCCTAAGGGTTTCAGGTTATTACACAAGGTAAATGCATATTCTGAATAATTTTTTTTAGCTTCTATTTTCCTTGCAAAATATAAGTCTTGACGTATTTATTGCAAATAGACTTATCTCGCCCGTGTCCCAATCTATTACCATGGTTTCGTTTCTTTGGAATTTAACAAAAAGCCTGTTCAGCGTTTTTTTAGACATCCTTCCTATTCTGGTTGTTGTTACTATCTTTCAACTATTTGTAATCAAACAGCCTTTCCCCAACTTGACCGCTACTATTTCGGGATTGCTTTTTGTATTAGCAGGACTATTTCTCTTTATCCAGGGTCTGGAAATCGGTTTGTTTCCTCTTGGTGAAAAAATGGCATTCCAATTTTCTGCTAAAGGAAACATATGGTGGATTCTTTTTTTTGGATTTGCTATCGGATTTTCTACTACCATCGCTGAGCCGGCATTAATCACTATTGCCGCGAAAGCAGGAGAAATAGCAGCTCATGGAAATGCTATTCCTAATTCTAAAGAATCGATTGAAAGTTTTACACTTGGGCTCCGAATGACTGTGGCTTTATCAGTTGGAATAGCTATTTCCGTTGGAGTTCTCCGAATTATCAAGGGCTGGCCTATTCACTGGTTTATTATTACCGGATATTTTTTCGTTACTGTGCTTACTGCATTCGCACCAATAGAAATTGTTGGAATAGCCTATGACTCAGGCGGCATTACAACTTCAACTATCACCGTGCCTTTAGTAGCGGCTTTAGGTGTTGGATTGGCTACCAGCATAAGAGGAAGAAGTCCGATAACCGATGGGTTCGGACTAATTGCCTTCGCAAGTTTAACGCCCATACTTTTTGTAATGGTTTACGGGATGATCATTTTTTAGCCACATAAATGAATTTGCCGCACAGATCGCTAAGTACGTAGAGGAAAAGTTTTTCCTTTCTTAATAAAAATTTTTACATTGCAATAATATTAAAAAAAATGGAATTAATTTATCATTCAGTAAATGTATTGCTTGGTACGGTAAATGATATTTTACCGATTATCGGTGTTGTTGTTTTTTTTCAATTGCTTGTTATAAAGAAAAAAATTGAAAACCTGGGCAGATTGGTATACGGGTCTATTCTGGTGGTCATAGGCTTAGCTGTTTTTTTAGTTGGACTGGAAGAAGGGTTATTTCCTCTTGGAGAATCCATGTCTAAACAATTAACAAACTTCCATTTTTTAGCTAAAGGGAATGCACAAGTGCTCAAACATATTGAAAGTACAGGAATTATTCATCCTTCTTTATATTTTTGGACCTATATTTTTGCTTTTTTAATAGGCTTTTCCACAACGATAGCGGAGCCCGCTCTGATCGCAGTAGCTTTAAAAGCGGAAGAAGCCACGACTGGAGCTATCTCATCCTGGGGGCTACGTATTGCTGTAGCTTTCGGGGTAGCAATCGGAATTTCTCTTGGCTGTCATAGAATGATTATTGGAACTCCTCTTCACTGGTATATTATTGTTGGATATATTTTAGTCATTTGCCAGACATACTATGCGCCAAAAATGATTATCCCTTTAGCTTATGATTCAGGAGGGGTTACTACGTCTACTGTTACTGTTCCATTAGTTGCCGCATTAGGAATAGGGCTGGCATCCAATATACCGGGACGATCTATTCTTGTTGACGCTTTTGGTCTTATAGCATTTGCCTCTTTATTCCCTATTATCACGGTACTTTTCTTTGGAACAGTGGCGGAATGGCTTGTGAAAAGGAGGAAAAGAGAAAAGACATTATGATTTTATGAAGTTTTTTTGAGACAGAAATTTTTATAAGCAAGTGAAAAAAGTCCATATTTTGCTTCACGTTTGGTGTAGAATATTAATGTTCATTTTGGGAGGATGGTGTTATGCGATTTAAAGTAATAATAGCAATGGTAGAGGAAGACCACCAGGAAAATGTTATAGCCGCAGCAAAATCTGCCGGCGCCACAGGAGTTACAATCCTTAATGCCAGGGGAGAAGGCTTACATGAGCACAAATCTTTCTTTGGGTTACAGATGGAACAACAGCGGGATGCTCTCCTGTTTATTGTAGAAGATTTTCACGCCAACCAGATCATGGACGCCATTTACAAAGCAGGTGATTTTCATGAAAAAGGGCATGGCATAGCATTTTCGTGGTTGGTAGACCGGGTTGTCGGCACAGAAAGCCAGATGAAGGTTCTTGAAGTAGAAGCTCAAGAAAAGTATATTTAATTTATCGGAGTATAGCCGCAATTAAAAAGATAAATGTAAAGAACTTGAAAGAAGACAGATTTTTGCAAAGCAAGTATATTATTAAGGAGGAGTAAAAAATGGTGCAACGAGTAAAAGAAATTATGCTGACAGATACCATTACGGTTAAAGGACTTACTAAAGTATCAGAAATATTAGAAATTTTTAAAAAGCAAACCGAGCTTCAGACTATTCTTGTAAAACCTCGAAATGAGGAGGATGTCTATGGCCTGATTACATTAAGAGACATAGCACGAAAGGTTATAGCTTTAGGCAAAAATTCGGATGAAGTCCATGCTTATGAAATTATGACTAAACCTGTCTTAACGGTAAACGCAAACATGCCGGTAATGTACGCCGCCCGTTTTCTCACAAATTTTGATATTTCCCGGGCTATAGTTATGGAAAATGATAAATTGGTCGGCATCATTTCTTTAAACCACATCGTTTTAAAATGCAAACTGGATTAAACTCTGAAAAAAATTGATCCGTTTACTAACTCTCTAAAAAACGTTTGACTGCCTATCTTGACAAAGAGACTCAAAAAGTGATACAAAAAATCTCTTTTAAAAAGGAATCTAAGTGAAACAATATAATATTGATCAATTAAGAAATGTCGGATTAGTGGCTCATGGGGACGCAGGCAAAACCTCTCTGGCAGAGGCAATGCTCTATACATCCGGAGCCTCAGACAGGCTGGGAAAAGTAGGAGATGTGTCTTGCATAATGGACTTTGACCCCGATGAAGTTAAGCGAAGCATTACTATTAACGCTTCTCTTGCCTTCTGTGAGTGGGACAGTCATAAAATTAATATAGTCGATACACCTGGTTATGTAAATTTTATCGCGGAAACCCAGGGTTCCATGCGCGTTTTAGATGCCGCTATCGTAGTAATTTCTGCTAATGAAGGAATTCAGATTATTACTGAAAAAGTATGGAAATGGGCAGACGAAGATATCCTTCCCCGCGCTATTTTTATTAATAAAATGGATCATGAGCGGGCCAATTTTACAAAAGTAGTTGATGATGTTGAGACAATTTTAAAAAAGAAACCTGTCAAATTCCAGATTCCTCTCGATACCGGCATAAATTTTAAAGGTGTGGTTGATTTGATAAAGATGAAAAGCTACTCATTTGCCAGTGACCAAAGCGGAAAAGTAACAGAAGGAGAAATTCCTTCAAATTTAAAAGATGAGGCGGACCAATATCGTGAAGAACTTGTAGAAGCGGCTGCTGAAGCAATTGACGAGTTGACGGAAAAATACCTGGAGGAGGGAAGCCTGACAGATGATGAGATTAAAAAGGGATTAAGAGCAGGTATAAATAATGCTTCTATTATACCGGTGCTGTGTGGGTCAGCGGTTAATAATCAAGGTGTTTCGTCACTAATGGACATTATTGTTGAGTACTTCCCTTCGCCGGATACCAGGCCGTTAATCAAAGGAAAAGATGATTCACAAAAAGAGGTTGACAGGAAAAATTCTCCCGACGAACCTTTATCCGCCCTGGTGTTCAAGACTATTGCTGATCCCTATGCAGGTCAATTGACTTTATTTAGAACTTATTCCGGAGTCTTAAAATCTGACAGCTCTGTTCTAAACAGTACAAAAAAATCAAAAGAGAAATTAGGCAGTCTTTGTTGCATCCAGGGAAAAAAACAAACCTCAGTTCCATGTATTTCGGCTGGTGATTTTGGTGTCGTAGCGAAACTTAAAAATACTATGACAGGAGATACTCTTTCAGACGATAAAAAAGTAATCATTTTTGATCCTATCAAATTCCCCCGCCCTGTCCTTTCTCTTTCGGTTGTCCCCCAAAAAAAGCAGGATGAAGAAAAGCTGAGTTCTTCTCTGCATCGGCTTGCAATTGAGGATCCTACTCTTCAAGTGAGCCGTGATGCCCAGACAAATGAATTAATTATTTCCGGAATGGGACAACTTCATTTAGAGATTATTGTAGCCAGACTTAAAAGAAAATTTGGGGTTGAGGTAGAAGTTAAAACCCCAAAGGTTCCGTACAAGGAAACAATTCGTGGAACAACAAAAGTTCAGGGGAAATACAAAAAACAATCAGGTGGCCGTGGGCAATTTGGCGATACCTGGCTTGAACTGGCGCCACTACCTCATGGTGAAGGGTTTAAATTTATTAATAAAATCGTTGGAGGAGCAATTCCACGACAGTACATCCCCGCAGTTGAAAAAGGTATAATTGAAGCTATGAACGGAGGCGTTTTAGCTGGCTACCCTATTGTTGATTTTCAGGTTACTCTTTACGACGGATCATTCCATGAAGTTGATTCATCTGAAATGGCGTTTAAAATTGCAGCTTCTATGGGATTCAAAAAGGGGGTAACGGAATGTAAACCGGTACTGTTGGAACCAATCGTAACCATGGAAATAACTGTGCCGGGCGATATGATGGGAGATGTAATCGGCGACGTAAACTCTAGAAGAGGCAAAGTGCTGGGAGTGGACACGGGTGGGAGCAATCAGGTAATCAAGGCAAACGTACCTATGGCAGAGGTTTTAAAATATGCTCCAGACTTGAGGTCTTTAACCGGTGGCAGAGGAAACTTCTCCATGGAGTTCTCTCATTATGAAGAAGTGCCGAAGCATTTGACGGACAAAATAATCGAACAATCCAAGAAAGAAAAAGAATAATCAGTTGTTCCAATGGCCGTTGACCGGCGACTACCGACTAATGATGTATGATTGAAATAAATTTATTGAAACAAGGGCATGGAATACTTTACAGACAAAAATATATTAAAAAAAACATTGTACATCGACGCACAAAGATTTTATTGCTTTTGATCCTCTTGTTGTCATCCCTCACTGTGTATTTTACGCCAGGAAAATCATCACATCTCAACAAATTTATAATAGCCAAACTCATTAGTCATTTAGACATCGTCTGGTTTGAGGAAAAGTCGCCTTCCTTCCCAAGATGGTTTGAAGATAACCTTTTACTATTCAAAGATCAAATGTCATTTCAAAAATTTAGGGGCTATACCTCCGGCATAGTAAGAAATATAATACCTAAAGAAGAAACTTTTTATGTGAGAGTCGCGTCTACTCTGTTTCCCGAAGAAGCTGATACTATTCAAAAAGATATTCTCGCAAAAGGGTTTGAATCTGATCGAGGTACATACAGTAAACGGGCTGACAAATTCTTTGTGGTTATAGACCAGGCCCAAACTAAAAAAAGTGTCGATAGCGTATTAGATGCTATTACTGATCTTAGTGCAGCCTGGGAAATACAAGTATCAGAAAATAAAGAAACTGAGATAATCAGCCAATCATTTTTTTTCCTTAAAGAAGCTGAACAAATAAAAAAGCAGATCCTGAAAAAGGGCTTGAAAGGAAAGATAATAATAAAAAAATTACCAACCATATTTCACGAGGTCCGAGTTGGAAAATTTAAAAATAGAGCGCATGCGATACATCTGCTAAACCAACTTCAAAAAGCAGGCATGGAGGGAACTATTTTAAAAAGATAATGAGCCTTTTATTTCTTGACATGAGCAGTAGATTACATGTAATAATTACGCTACTGATTAGAATGACATTTTAAGATCTCCAAATGCAAACTTGCCAACCAGCAATAAAATCGACTACAGCTTCAATGACTTTTGATGAAATTTATGACCTTCTTCGCGAGGACATGAAAAAAGTGGAAGAGGTTCTCTGTAGGAATTTTCAATCGGATGTTCCATTGATTCCTACAATTACCAGTTACTTAAACGGTGCAGGCGGCAAAAGACTCCGCCCTATGTTACTTGTTTTAAGTTCTAAAATAAGCGGTTACTCAAATGGTAATCGTCATATTCTAAACTCCTGTATAGTTGAATTAATTCATGCCGCTACTCTGTTGCACGATGATGTTGTGGATGAAGCGTTTATCCGTCGCGGAAATCCCTCTGTAAACAGAAAATGGGGAAACGAAGCCTCTGTTCTTGTCGGTGATTTTCTTTTCTCAAAATCCTTTTCACTCTTAGCGTCAGAGGATGATTCGAGAATCACCAAATCATTATCTGCGGCTTCCAAGGAGTTGGCAGAGGGAGAAGTGTTAGGACTGGTTACCAAAGGCAATTTCGATATGCCAGAAGATGAATACATGGATATTATTTATAAAAAAACAGCGTCTCTTATTTCAGCAAGCTGCAGGATTGGCGCTATTATAGGAAATGCTTCAGAGGAAAAAGAAAAAGCGCTTACTGATTTTGGTTTAAAAGTTGGAATTGCCTTTCAATTAGTAGACGATATCCTGGACTATACTGGCAATCCAAAAAAATTTGGAAAAACCATCGGATTAGATTTCAAAAAAAAAAAAATGACCCTCCCTCTTATAAACCTTTTCCAAAAGGCTTCAGCAAAAGAAAAAAAGAAAATACGAGAGCTGGTTCTATCCAATGATAACTTGTCGTGCAGATTGAAAACTTTAGTAGAGATGATGAAACACTATGATTCCATTAATTATGCTTTAGATAAAGCCAGAAATTATGTAACAGAAGCTAAAAAAGAAATTGTGGTTTTTGACGAATCTCCTTCCTTGACCGCCATTTTATCTCTGGCAGACTATGTTGTAATACGGAATATCTGAAATTAAGATAGTCATTTGTCAATGGTCATTAGTTAACAACAAATAAAAATTGAAGCTCTCTGAGGCAAAGCTGAGCTCTGCAAGCCGCATGGAATCTTCAGTGGAGGGTATACACCCCCCTGAGTCCCCCTTGTTAGGGGGGATTAACAGGCTGTCCGAAAACTACCTGTACCTGTCATTTCGAGCGGAGCGAGAAATCTTAAGCCATTGATCATACAGAATTTAAAGATTTCTCCTTTCAGTCGAAATGACAAATTCTACCGTTTTCGGACAGTTTGGATTAAGGGAGTATCGTTCTCTAACCCTGTCGCAATCAGCGGGGAATGTGTTCACTAAACACTTTCATTGGAAAACAATGAAAAATGTCTAATAACCCACTTGTAAAATTAGCAAAGGAAACTATCCGGAGTTACTTAACTAATGGAGTTATACCTCAACCTCCGAAGGATTTAGAAGAAGAACTTATAGAAAAAAGAGGGGTATTTGTTTCAATAAAAAAACATGGACACTTAAGAGGCTGCATTGGAACGGTTGAACCAACAAAAAACAATGTTGCAGAAGAAGTTATTCACAACGCAGTCAGTGCTTCCACGCAAGATCCACGCTTTCCTTCCATTAAACTTGATGAGTTGGAGGATCTTACAATTTCTGTCGACCTGTTATCCCCTCTTGAAAAAGTAACCGGTCCAAGTCAGTTGAATCCAAAAAAATATGGGATTATAGTAACCAGCAAATCTAAAAAAGGGGTATTGTTACCCGATCTTGATGGAGTTGATACGATCGAAGAACAACTCAGAATCGCGAAAGGCAAAGGGTGTATTGCTAAACAGGAGAAATTTGAAATACAACGGTTTGAGGTAAAACGTTTTCATGAGCAATAATAAAACAACAAAAGAATTAAAAAAAGAATTAAAAATGCTTGAAAAAAAGATTCATGGGCTGAAAATTCAAATTCAGAAAATAGAGAATAAAGGATGTTTTTCAGATCAGGAATTGAATGAAAGAGATAAAAAAATAAACGATACTAACAACGAAATTATTTCTCTGAATAAAGAGAAAGAAAGTATATCGCTAAGTATGGCTAACATAGAAGGAAAAAAGTGGATCAAAAAAAGAGGATTTCAATAACCAGCGATTATAAACGGGCTGACAGTAAAAAGCAAAAAGACCTGTCTTCTTAATTCTTACACCCTGTCTAATCGTCCTTCACTAAAAAAATCTCCCGTTGTTCCACGTGATTAAAGACGCAGGATGTTAACCATATCTCTGTGTATCCCTCTGTTACTGGCAAGAATATTATCTGAATATATAGAATAGTTTTCTCCTGCCATGGTGGTCACCCTTCCACCCGCTTCCTGAATTAAAAGAACTCCGGCTGCAACATCCCATGGATGGAGATTGAATTCCCAGAATCCGTCAAACCGTCCTGCAGCAACATAACATAAATCAATTGCCGCAGAACCGGGGCGACGAACAGCCCGGGCTTGTTTGAGAAAATTTTTGAAATGATTCACATTATCCATATCCGTTTCATGGACGTCATAAGCAAAACCGGTAGCAAGCATACTTGTCTTCAACATATCGGCTTTTGAAACGTGAATTTTTTTATCGTTTAAAAAAGCTCCCTTCCCCTTTTGTACGGTAAAAAGTTCATCCAAAACAGGTACATAGACTACTCCTATCTGTATATTGCCTTTTATTTCAAGAGCAATAGAAGAACAATAAAAAGGAAAGTCATGGGCAAAGTTAGTAGTGCCGTCAATAGGGTCAATAATCCATTTATAATCGGAATCTGTCGCGATCTCGCCTCTCTCCTCCGCCAGAATTGAATGATCAGGATAATTATCTTTTATAACCTCAATAATTTTTTCCTCGCACAGGAGATCGACTTCGGTTACAAGGTTTATACGACCTTTATAATCGATTTCCCCTGGATTGCCGCGGCGTTTAAGCATAATTTGTCCGGCTTCTTTTGCCGCTTTTACCGCTGTTTTTAAGAAATGATCCATTTAAAGAGGTTTTCTGGCATGAATGGTTTTTACAATATCCTGAAAGATATAATTGACTGATAATATCTCAAAGCCTGCGTTCTTGACATTTAATGTTGTTTTCCTGGTTAAATCCGGCCCGGGTAAAAAGTTCATTACTTTTAGGGCAAAATGAAAGAACGGATTTTTGCTGTCCGTATGTTCAAACATGGCAAGGTTTCCTCCCGGCTTTAAAACCCTGAAAACTTCTTTTAATCCTTTTATCGGATCAGGCACAGAGCAGAATACACACGAGGTAATTGCTGAATCAAAAACCTCATCTTTATATGAGAGAGATTGTACATCCTCCCGTTTGAGTTCCAGGGGGGAGGGAGAATTGTCGAGTTTGTTTTTCGCGATATCCAGCATTTTTTGTGAAAAATCAATAGCTGTTATTTTTACGTCAGAGGGGAAAAACTTAAAATCATTGCCTGTACCTGCTCCGATCATAATGACTTTACCAGAGGCTTTTGAGAAAATCTCTCTTTTGGGCTCGTGCCAACGCCACTCGCTGTACCTTGTCAACAGGTCAAACTTGCCGGAAAAATTATCCCAGAATTTTACACTTTTTTGATTATCTTTATCAGAAATCATAAAAATTCAATTAACCGCCGAGGACGCTGAGACGGCAGAGATTAATTCTTTTTTTGTTCTCAGCAAACTCAGCGGTAAATGTTACGTTATGTCCTCGAAAAATCGCTCAATTCAAACTCTACCTTGTTCGTAATCCGCAGATAATGCTCATCTGACACGACTAAAAGCAGCCATACCAAAAAGGCTAAAAATGCCGATATTGTATAACTTGCCTGTGAAAAAGCCATCATGCCTGAAAGCATTCCTATAGTCATCGTATGCATTATTAAATTAAACATTGTATTTATAAGACTGAATATAAAGCCGCATATCATTCCAATGACTCCTCCTAACATCATTCCCAGGGGCATGGAAAAATAAAAGGGAACCGTCTCAGGCAACATCAAAGGATTGAGGAACGAAACAACAATAGCTGTTAGTAGAGCAGCGATGAGATCAAGAAGTCTTCCAAGTAATAATATTTTCATAGTTGATTGATTGCTGTCTTTAAACTCTGAGGATGCTTCTTTGATTACAAACAAGAGAATTTTCTATTTTTGAGCTTTTTACAATAGTAATATTGTCCCACATGATAGAATTATTTAATATACATCCATTTTGAATCATACAATTGTTGCCAATGGAAGCATAAGGACCGACGACCGAATCTTCGCCTATTTCCACATTTTCTCCAATACTCACCGGCGGAATTATCCTGACGCCACTATATTTATTTTGAAGATTCGTCTCCTGTTCATCCCGCACGGCATTTTGAAAAACCTTTTTCAAAAATATTTCTTTTTGAAGAAAAAAATATTTTTGAGGATTTCCCATATCCAGCCAATATTTATCGGTAACGTACCCGAAGAGTGGCAAATCATCTATTAAAAGCTTTGGGTAAAGATCTTTTGAAATATCACAATACCCTCTGTCAGGAAATTCCTTAAAAACAGCGGGATCAAAAAGAGCGATGCCTGTAAACATTGTTTTTTTAAGCGTTTCTGTTTGCCGTTTATCACAGAAATCCAGAAACCGCCTGACCCTGCATGATGAATCTATTCCTATAACACCATGTTTTTCAACATCTTTATCTTCTCTTACTACCATCGTCACTAAAGCATTATTTTTTTTGTGAAATTGAATAACATCAGCAAAATCCAGCTCAAAAGCTAAATCGCTGTTTACTACAAAAAAAAGATCGTCCTTTAAAAACGGTTCTGCCGCTTTTATCCCTCCTGCTGTCCCTAATATTTCTTTTTCCATGGAATAATTAATTTTTACACCAAAAGCGTTCCCATCCTCAAAATAACCTTTAATTATATTCGGGTGATGATGCAGATTAATCACAAGTTCTTTAAATCCAGCCTCTTTCAAATAGGCTATGAGGTATTCCAGAAGTGGTTTATTGGAAATGGGAACCATGGACTTGGGGATTAAATCGGTTAGCGGACGAAGCCGAAGTCCAAGACCAGCTGCTAAAATCATTACTTTCATAATTTAACTTCCTTTACAAAATAAGTTAACCGCAGAGGACGCTGAGATCGCAGAGATTAATTCTTTTTTTGTTCTCAGCGTACTCTGCGTACTCTGCGGTAAATTAGTTCTCTTTTCTAAGAAATTGGTTGATAACTTTAAAATACTCGGTTCCGCCAATAATATAAGTATCATTATGATCAGCGCCGTCTATCTCATAAAACTCTTTAGGTTTCGACGCCGCTTCAAAGAGCTTCCTTCCCAATTTAAAAGGAACAACATTATCTCTGTTCCCATGGATGAAAAGCTTGGGACAGGCTATATTCTTGATTTTTTCAATCGAATTAAACTTTGTCTTGATAAAATATTTCACCGGCAAAAAAGGGAACATTCTGCCTGCCATATCTTCTGCGGATGTAAAAGCCGATTCTAAAATTAATGCTCTACAACCAAGCTCTCTGGCCATCTCCACGGCAATCGCTCCGCCCAGAGATCTACCGAAAAAAAAGATTTCCCCCTTTGCTATTTTTTTTTGTTGAATTAAATACTCATAGGCTGCCCTTGAATCAATATAGATTGTTTTTTCAGATGGAAGTTTCCCTTCACTTCTACCATAGCCACGATAATCAAAAATAAAAACATTAATATTAAGTTCATGAAGAAATTTTATATTTTCAATCCTGTGAGAGAGATTCCCCGCGTTTCCATGAAACCATAAAAGAGTAATTTTATTCTCATCAGAAGGCACAAACCATCCATGAAGCATCAGTCCATCATCTGTTTTAAAATATGCATCTTCAACTACTACTCCATAATCTCCCGGGTTCCAAATGCCTTCAGGATATTTTATGGGGAAGTATATCATTTTATCTTCTATCATAAGAAGAACCACGCAGAACAACAGGATAAAAATAATTATTAATATAATTGAAGACTTCATTGATGCTCTACTTCGTAAAAGAATTTTTGACAGGACACGCTGAGCGGGTCAGGATAACAGGATAAACAAGATAACAAAGAGATACAAGATAAGAATGTAACATCTCAAAAAGTTTAGGCGTTGTTTAGTTTTTGTCTTTTACAACGCCTTATGCAGAGTTGAGGAACTTAGAACCATGATTGTCATTCCCACATACTCCCAGCATGTCAATTACCTCAACTTATTGAGAACTTGACATTTCTTGTATTTCGCGGGCAACAAAAAGAGCTTGGGAGGTTTCTGTGTAAGGTGTTTAATTTTATTTAAGTTCGCTCGCTAAACCCCTCAGTAAAACAGCGGGGAATGCACTCGCTATGCACGTTCAAAAACCCATCCCCCGAAAAAAGGAAAACTGCAACCTAAATAGGTATTTTACTGCATTCCGACCTAATAGATTATACAGCATGCAGCCTAATACTTTTCCCAAGAAAAGCCTCACAGCTAAATATACATTACAAAATTAAATATTAATGAATAAAATAACAAGCAAAACGTGTTATACTACAGGTGTTTAGTTAAAATAATGGCACATTGGTACAAATAACCGGACTGCTCATGGATAGAAAAAACTACAGAATTAGGTTGCATGCAACCTAACACAAAATTCCCGACTGCAGTATTTTTCTGGTAGGTAAACTGTATACTTAATATTAATGTTAGCAGCAAATCATGCATATACGAGCAGCAACAAGTCTTGATCGAGACGATATCCACAGCGTCCATTGGTCTGCCTTCGCTGAAGGCGAGAGGGAGGTTGTCTCGAAGCTTGCAGTCAATCTGCTTTCAGAAGAAGCAACTCCCCAAACAATCTCCTTGGTGGCTGAATCCGAAGGGATTGTAGTTGGCCACGCGGCCTTCAGTCCCGTGACCATTGACAACGATGAGAACTTCCGAGGCTATATTTTGGCGCCTCTTGGTGTAAAACCTGATTATCAGAAGCGTTGCATTGGGTCAAAACTAATAGAAAGCGGCATGCAGCAGCTATCAAGAATGGGGATAGACATCATCTTTATTTATGGTGATCCTAAATATTACAGCAAGTTTGGTTTTAGTGTGGATGCAGCTGAACGTTATATCCCACCTTATAAGCTTCAATATCCTTTTGGGTGGCAAGGCATCGCCCTCAATGAATGTAGTGCTGGAAAGTCATCTGCCAACATAGTTTGTGTCACTTCTTTAAGCGATCCAGCGCTGTGGTAGACATGCTGCTAACAAGCGCATGCAGTCGGACCTGCCTACGGCAGGCCGCTGATTTAGGGCTAACGACCTAAAAATGCTTGACAACTAATAATACTGCATATAGTATCATGAAATGGCAAAAAACATAGCTGTTCTTGATACAAATGTTCTATTTTCAGGACTCTATTCATCAGAAGGAGCTTCTTATAAAATACTAAACTTTTTGGAAAACAATAAGATTAAAATTGCAGTTTCAGTTGCCTTGCTTTTTGAATATGAAGAAATATTAAAAAGAAACAAAAGAATTTTAAAATTAGGCAATGAAGAAATAGAAGATATTTTAAATTTCATATGCCAAGTAGCTGTACACCAAAAAATATTTTTCTTGTGGAGACCATATTTAAAAGATCAAAAAGATGATCATTTGCTTGAATTAGCAGTTGCCTCTAGGGCAACAACCATTATTACTCATAATATTAGGGACTTTAATTCAGTTGATAAATTTGGTGTTTTAGCAATAACACCGAGTGAATTTACTAAAATCCTTGGGAGGTAACATGAGCACATTAAGTTTAAGATTACCAGATTCTTTACATAGGCATATTAAAGAAATTGCTCAAAGAGAAGGTGTTTCAATAAACCAACTAATATCTACAGCTGTAGCAGAAAAGATGTCTGCTTTATTTACGGAAGACTATCTTGAAAATAGAGCAAAAAAAGGTAGTAGGGCAAAGTTTAAAAAGATATTAAAAAAAGTGCCCGACAGAAAACCACTTCCAGAAGATAAAATATAAAGGGCTAACCATTCGCTGGAGATTGACACCAACAGCGAGTCTTCATTCCAGCCTCTGTTAAGCATATAGGGTTTGCCTTATTCCAAACTGGTTTCTACTTTTTGTTGGGTGCAACTCAGCTTTTTCGTTATGTCGAAAAAATTGGATAGGAAAAATATGGCAATAAAAATTGGGAAGCCAACTATTATTAAAGCTGCTGGTAACAAGCCCAAGATAATCGAGGAATACATAGGTTGCGTTACTTCACAGACGACTGATTTAAGTATTGCTCATATGAAAAGTCCGGCAGGATGGGAGGAGCCGGGACAGAAACCGGAATTCGATGAATATACTATCGTTTTGAGAGGGAGACTACGTGTAAAGACGAAAGATAAAGTGTTGGACATTCGGGCAGGAGAAGCAGTTATCGTGAATAAAAATATATGGGTACAGTACAGTACGCCTAACAAGGATGGTGCAGAATACATAGCTGTCTGTTTACCAGCATTTTCACCAGACACAGTTCATAGAGATGAAGATCAGGAAGAAAAATCGACATAACATTTTGATCCACCTAACCACGAGCAGTGAGTCTTTTTCCAAAAGGGCTACTACTTATAATGTTTTTTAGGTTAGCAAACAGTTAACTGCTTTCGCTCGTGGCAGGTGGGCAGAACGTTAGGCATAGGAAAATAGGCATGAGTACTTGTTGTGAAGATAAAGCGTGCGATATAAGCGTCCTTCGAGAGAAACAAAGTGCTGTGTTGAAATCAGTTCTTGCTATTAATGCATTCATGTTTTTTGTAGAGGCTACGGCTGGATTAATTGCAAGTTCAACGGCACTTCTCGCCGACTCGCTCGACATGCTTGGTGATGCACTTGTGTACGGCTTCAGCTTATACGTACTTGCTCGTGACGTAAAATGGCAAGCTATTTCGGCATTATTAAAAGGTTCCATTATGGCTTTTTTTGGTGCTTTTGTGTTGGCTGAAGCGGTGTATAAAGTGATGAACCCAGTAGTTCCTATCGCTGAAACGATAGGCATTGTAGGTCTACTTGCCTTATTACTCAATCTTTTGTGCTTATGTTTATTGTGGAGCCACCGATCCGACGATATAAATATGCGTTCAGTTTGGCTTTGTTCACGGAATGATATTATAGCAAATGTTGGTGTTTTAGTTGCGGCTACCGGTGTTTGGTATACGCATAATTTCTGGCCAGATATTTTTGTTGGGTTGCTTATTGCGGTTATATTTATCCGGTCTGCTATTCATGTTATAGGCAGTGCTGTTCGTCAGTTGTTGGCAGCTAATGCCTAACCAGTCGCTGGAGATTGACGCCCAACAGCGATTCTCCGCTCAACCGGCTGCTAAGCATACACAATTTTATGTTATTGAAGCTCCCCGCAGTAGAACTGCGAGGAATCTTCAGCGTAGAGTATGATT
>CAYMVZ010000040.1:0-20443 GCA_964394335.1 uncultured Nitrospinota bacterium
AACCTGGATTTTTTTAAAGAGGCATGGATAAAATCCTTAAATAGAGGGTGGGGGATAATGGGAGTGGATTTAAATTCCGGGTGAAACTGAACAGCAACAAACCACGGGTGATTTGGGATTTCTATAATTTCCACCAGGTTTCCGTCCGGAGAAACGCCGCTTATTGTCAGCCCGGTTTCTTCTAGCTGAAGCCGGAATTTATTGTTAAACTCATACCTATGACGATGCCGCTCTGAAATCTCACGTTTTTTATAAGCAGCATACGCCAATGTTTTTTTCTTTAATTGACAGGGCCATGCTCCAAGTCTCATGGTACCGCCTTTATAAGAGATTCCATTCTGATCAGGTAAAAGATCTATAACAGGGTGTTTAACATGCGGATCTATCTCTGAACTGTTTGCTTTTGCAAGACCCGCAACATTTCGAGAATATTCAATTACAGAGCATTGCATTCCCAGGCAAATTCCTAAAAATGGAATTTTATTTTCCCGCGCGTATGTAATCGCCTTTATTTTTCCTTCAATACCCCGTTCACCAAAGCCTCCCGGCACTAGAATGCCATCTACACTATTTAAAAATCTTTCAGGACCCTCTTTCTCGATTTTTTCAGAATCAACCCAGTTGATCAATACACGGGTGTTGTTAGCGATTCCACCATGTACAAGCGCTTCATGGAGACTTTTATAAGAATCCTGTAAATTAATATATTTTCCGACTATAGCTATAGTTGTTTCAGAGGTGGGATGTTTTATTTTTTTAATTATATTTTTCCACCTTGAGAGATCAGGTTTTTTGTTTGAGATTTTTAATTTTAAAAGATCTATAATTATTCCATCCAACCCCTCTTCGTGAAGCGCAAGAGGGACTTCGTAAATTGTCCCGACGTCTCTTGCGGTAATGACCGCTTCTTTTTTCACGTCGCAAAAAAGAGAAATCTTTTCCTTCAAAGCTATGGGGACAGGTTTTTCAGTGCGGCAGAGGAGAATATCGGGCTGGATACCGATCTCTCTCAACTCTCTAACCGAATGCTGCGTTGGTTTGGTCTTCAACTCGTCTGATGTTTTAATATATGGAACCAGGGTTAAATGAACATAAATGACATTATCTTTCCCGATATCATAACGAAATTGCCTCATAGCTTCGAGAAAAGGCAAACTCTCAATATCTCCGACCGTGCCTCCGATTTCACAAATAATAACATCATAGTCGTTACTCAATGCCAGAAATGCACTTTTTATTTCATTGGTAATGTGGGGTATAACCTGTACTGTGCCTCCCAGGTAATCTCCTTTTCGCTCTTTTGTAATGACTGAATGGTATATTTTTCCGGTAGTGGAGTTATTTTTTTTAGTCATCCCTGTCGAAATGAACCGCTCATAATGTCCTAAGTCAAGGTCTGTTTCCGCGCCGTCATCCGTTACATAGACCTCTCCGTGCTGTATGGGGTTCATTGTTCCGGGATCGACATTAATATAAGGATCAAATTTTTGAAGAGTAACCTTCAGACCGCTAGCCTCAAGGAGAGCGCCGATAGAAGAAGCGGCAATCCCCTTACCTAAAGAAGATAAAACTCCACCGGTAACAAAAACATATTTGGTATTAATTTTTTTCATAAGAATTTATTTTTTAACCACTGTGCGGCTTTTGGTTTCAACAAAAAAAAATCACCGCAGAGCACTCAAAGATCGCTGATGGAAAAACTTTTTTCTCTGTGTACTCAGCGTACTCTGCGGTAAAAAAATTTGATAGAAAAACAAGATCTTGTAAGTTTTTAATTCAATTATTCCTGTGCACGAGCAATCTGTTGAATTACTTTTTCCAAATCTTCTTCTGTGTCAACACCTATACCGTCATATTTTGTTTTGACTACTTTTATTTTATATCCATTTTCGAGCGCCCTGAGTTGCTCCAGTTTTTCTGTTTTTTCCAGGATGCTTTGAGGGAGGCCGGAAAAATGTAGCAAAAAATCTTTCCTGTAAGAGTAAATGCCAAGATGCTTATAAAAATGAAATGAATTTTCTTGATGCTTGCCTTGATAGGGAATTATAGAACGGGAAAAGTAAAGGGCATTACCTTGATAATCCATTGTCACTTTTACAACATTTGGGTTATCAAGTTCCTGCTTGTTTTTAATTTTACATGCTGCAGTTGCCATTTGTAATTTAGAGTCGTCCAGCAAAGGTTGAACAACGCTGTCTATCACTTCGGAACTAATCAAGGGTTCATCCCCCTGAACATTAACCACCAGGTCAGTTTTAATATTTTTTACAGACTCGGCGATTCGATCGGTTCCTGTTTTATTATCAGCGGAGGTCATAACTGCATCCCCGCCGAATTTCGTTACAACCCGAAATATACGCTCGTCGTCAGTCGCAACAATTGTTTTGTTAACCAGGAGAGACTTTACCGCTTGCCGGTAAACCCATTCTATCATCGGTTTACCGTGAATATCAGCCAGCGCTTTTCCCTCAAACCGCGAGGAATGGTACCGGGCCGGTATGACAGCAATAACTTTCAAAAAAAAATTACCCAGTTAGAGAAAGAAATAAATCCTGAGGGTTGTCTAATAATACCATCATTTTGAAATTAGTAAAGAATAATCTATTTTCTATTTAGAATTATTTAATTTTTGAAATTCTTTCAATAGCTGCTTTGCCGGGCTATTGAATGGGTTGATTTCAAGAATACGGTTCAGTTGCTCTATTGCCTCTTCCATCCGCTTTGTCTCTCTGTAGACATGAGCCAGGTAAAATAAAGCCACTGTATTCCCCGGGTATTTATCTAAAGCGCTTAAAAGAAATTTCTCAGTGTTTTTGTAATCCTTCAAAGAAAAATAAGAACCGGCAATACTCACATCATCTTGGTATGAACCGAGTTCTTCCCGTTCTGTTTTTTTCTTTTTGTTTATTTTTTTTAACAAAATATTCGCTGCTTTTTCATGCTGGTTTTGTTCCGCATAAATCCTGATAAGATTATCCATAATATAATTATCTTCAGGATCTTTCATCAGGGCGTATTGAAACATGTATTCCGCTTCCTTCCAGTTTCGTTTATTTGCCTGTGCCAGGCCCATAAGCTCATGCGCCTTTGCTGATTTAGGAGAATATTTTAAAGCCTTTCTTAAAAGCGTTTCTGCGTTATCAATTAAGCCCAGGTCAAGATAAATTTTTGCCAACTGACTATAATTTTTACCCCCTGTTGGAGTTTCTTTAATTTTCTGTTGAAGCACTTTAATATTTTCTCTTAGCGAATTCTCCTCCACCCGTAATTTTTCCGATGCCATCTTTTCCATTTGTCGTTCTAAATTTTTGTAATGCAGAACATTGCCGTCTATTGGCCTGATAGCTAAGGCGCCGTCAAGCGCTGCCTGATCGGCAAAGAAAAAATACCGGTACATATTTCTGGCAACGACCTGTCGTTTATCAATAGCTGCTAAATCCTCTTCCGATACCTCTTTTAAATAGGATCGAATGCTTGCCTGGTATTGATCAAAGCTTTTTGTACGTAAGGGGGAATTTTTTTTCAAAGAGTATTTCTGGTTATAAGGGAGGTTGTCCGTATTAACCCTCTTCTCATCTCCAATAAATTTTTCAATTGTCTTATTGTCCATCACAAAAAAGCCGGCAAAATCAACTGCTTTATCCATCTGATATTTTTTCAACAAAAGTGATGCCGAAACACTGTCAAGTTGATTTTGAAGCCGGGCCATATTTAGACTCAAAGGGGAAGGTGTGGCAAGGAGAAAGGCCTGGTCTGTTCCGTAGATGTTCCAAAGAGTAACGTTTTGGAATACACTTTTAAAAGTGCTCAGCATAATTTTATACATCTCTAAAGAAAAATCGCTGAGAGGTATCCACTGGGCGAAAATTCCGCCGGGCAGGAGGTGGTCCTTAATGTCCTCGTAGAATTCTTTTGTGTATAAAATCCAACTGTCATACGCCCTGGGATGGGTAGAGTCCGACATGATTACCGAATACTTTTTAGGGTTCATCAATAAGTAATTTCTTCCGTCTTCCGAAATAAAGTTAAATCGCGAATCTTGGAATACATCCCCGTTTACTTCCTTAAACAAATCATTGATTTTTTTTATATCCGGGTTCAGATCCACCACGTCCAGGGAGGAAACCTGGTTGGAGTCTAACGCAGCTCCGGCGGCAATACCGGCGCCAAAAGCAATCATTAATGCTTCTTTTGGATCATCGGATTCATGAGCAAGTACAGGCAAAAGACCTAATAGTTTAAAAAGCTGAACATGGCTGAACCGGGTGGAAGCCTCCTCAACTCCGTTGAGAAACATATCCCGGAATCCCAACCATGGAAAATCAATAATAGTAATTGTCGCGACTCTCCCTTCATAGTGCAGTTTGAGATCCGGTTCAATATCTCCCCCGCTGACCCTGGCAAGCTTTGAAGTGTAAAGTTCTCCCAGTTTGTGAGGGAGTGTAATGACAAAAGCGGACAAAGCGAAAACACTGATAGCCGCAAGAGACCAGCGCAAGACCGATTTTCTTGATAGCCATAAAACCGCTAAGCCTATAGCAAGGCATATGATAGAAAACAAGGTCAGCGTTTCCTGTGTACCGATATTTGGTACTAAAAAATAATTGGTTATTCCGGCGCCTAACATACCGCCGCATGTGTTAAACGCGTATAGCTTTCCCGCGTTAAACACAGTTTGCCATTTTTCTGTCTTCTGCTTTCCGCCTTCTGATCCCTGCTCCCTTACCCCTGATGCCTGATTTTCAAAGATTCTTATAGCGAGAGGCAAGAGACCACCGATAAAAAAAACAGGAACAAGCATGATCATGCCCACCAGAAAGGTCCGGTTCAGTATTAACCAGGTTTTTTCAGAAGCGGATAGACTGACAAAAAGAAAAGGGGGGATAATTATAAATATTCCCACTGCAATAATAATTATACCGAATAGCAGACCGGTATTTTTAATGTAACGATAGATTGCAGTGCCAATAAACGCGCTGATGCCGGTCCCCAAAAGAAAAGCGGTTAACACCAGTGTAAAAACAATGAGCTGGTTGCCGAAAAATAGTATCACCAGCCGCGTCAAAAGAACTTCGTAGGCAAGAGCTATAAAACCGATAATAAAAGTAGCTATACCGACTAAGTGGAGAAAAGAAGAACTTTGTGATTGCTGATTGCTTGCAGTGATTTCAGATTTCAGATTGCTGATTGCAGATAGTTCGGAACTTGCTTTCCCTTGAAGGTTGTACAGAACAAGCGCCCCTGCAGCAGCAATTATATTAAAAAAGAAAGCGACAACAAGAGTAAGCTGGACACCTATTTTCGGCAGCAGCAAATATCCTGCGCCCAGGCAGCCAGCCGCGGCGCCAAAAGTATTTATGGTGTATAAATAACCCGTACGTGACACGCGATTTTGAGAATCCTTCAATGCGGACCCCGATATAATTGCCGGAAAGGTGGCCCCCATCATAAAAGCAGGGAAAAAGAGACAACCAAATGCAACTAAAAAACGAGCTATATATAATATTGCGGATTCTGAAATGAGAGGAGCCAGACTTGAAAACAGGTTGGAGACAGGCTGAAAAAATAACGGGGAAGAAACTATGTAAATGCCAATGCATCCTTCCAGGATGCAATAGGGCAAAAGAGAAGAGGTGCGACGCACCTGACTGAAATAGCGGCTGCCCCAAAAACTTCCAAGCCCCAGTCCGCCCATAAAAGCAACAAGCAGAAAGCTCGTCGCCATGACCGTATTACCGATAATCAGCACAAGCATCCTGTTCCAGGTAATCTCGGCGATAAGGCTGCTCATGCCTGAGAAAAAGAATATGCCGTATAATAGAATTTGTTTCATATTAAAAACCTATTATAGCCACGAAGCATACAAAAAATTAGGGATCAGGGGTGGGGGATCAGCTTTTTCCCTGACCGCTGTTCCCGGAAACCTGAACCCTGCTATACAGGGCTTCAACCCTGAAGAACAAACAAAAAAAACTTCCTCAGCCTTGCATAAGGCGCTGTAAAAATCACAACTACACACCGCCTAAAAAAAGAAGTTTTTACATACAGAGTAATAGCATAAATGAAGTAAAAAAGGAAAAAAAAGTACATTTTTTTGGTGTAATTATTTCCTTGACATATGCATATAAATAGTTATATTTATGTACTATTTATTAGATCTTAATTAATGTTTCTTTGTAGATGACCTTTTTTAGCTATAAAAAAATTAAATAAAGAAAGGAGGGAGAAAAGAGAGGAGAAAAAATTTTGAATATTTTTTTAATCGCAAGAATCGCAAGTAAATAGTAATAATAATGAAGAGGAGGAAAAATGAAGAAGTTTTTTGTACTTATTACAATGTGTGTAATTATTACCTTTGTTAGCAGTGATGTCTTTTCAGGAGAAGTGAGGACCAACTTTGGTGATGTGGATATTACTTTGGGTGGGCAGTTGCGACCACGCTGGGAATTAGATGACAAAAGCACCTTGGCTACTTCCAATTCTGACGACTTTTTTTCCCAGAGGTCACGAATAAATATTGGAGTGGATGGAGGCTCCATTTCGGGATTTGTCCAGTTCCAGGATATTCGAGACTGGGGAGAGGAGACAAGTACCATAGACCGTAGTGCGGATGGTTTTGACGTACATCAGGCTTATTTAGATGTAAAGGAGTTTGCCGGTCTGCCTTTAAATATAAGGGTTGGACGACAGGAGATAGGATTAGACGGTCACCGTTTGATTGGAACCGTAAACTGGGTTCAAACAGCGCGAAACCATGACGGCATTTTAATTTCTGGTAACGTGGGGCCTGCTGCTGCAGCCTTCGCTTATTTAAGGCCAGACGAAACGGACGGAGGTACTAGTCCTAATCATGATGCACATGATTGGATCGCCTACTCGAAAGCGAAGATTAATGAGATGTCGGCAATCTCCGGCATATTAGTTTGGCAAAATGATGATGGTGACGCAACTACTGCTGCTGCAGTGGATCGCGTTACTTTCGGACCGCGTTTTACTTTTAAATCTGGAAACATTAAAGCCCGGGTTGAAGGCTACTACCAGACCGGCGAAGAATCCGATACAGTAGACACACAGGCTTTCATGGTTGGTGCAAGAGTTGGATATACTTTTGATACGCCTAAAAAACCGAGCATTACCCTGTGGTATGACTACCTTTCCGGCGACGACAATACCGCCGACGATAAAGATAAATCCTTTAGTAACCTTTATCAAACAGGCCATAAATATCATGGGCATATGGATTATTTTGTAGCTGATGCAAATCGTACTTTAGGTCTTCATGATATAGCTGTTAAAGGGAAAATATCAGCGACTGATAATGTTTCATTGCATGGTGCTGTCCATTATTTCATGACAGTTGAAGACGCTGCTGATAACGGCAACGACCTTGGAACGGAAATGGATCTTGCCGCTAAATGGAAATATGATAAACATCTGGGCATTAGCGCTGGATATTCACATTTTTTCAATGATAAATTATCAAGAACAGGTGCTGCTTCGCATGGTGATGAGGATGCTGATTGGGCCTATGTGATGATGGACTTTAAGTTTTAGTCGACTCAATATTTAGAACAATGTTTTTTGCGTAATGTAGATCATCTGTTGTTGCGCAAAATGGTTCCTCTCTTGGGAAGAAGTTACTGCTACTGCAGTAACTTCTTCCTACCTTACACCCCCTCCTCAATTTAAGTCTCCGCAGGCACACTTCACAATTTTAATACGATTGTAAAATTGGACAGCGAAGAATGAGCTGCCCAAAGGGTTGAGGCCAAGGATGGCCTTTATCAAAGGGCGAATCTGCGAAGCCACGCTTAGCGGGGCGAAGCTAATTCATTGAAGGTCGCTGCAGGGTTGAAGTTATCCGACAGGACATTTTAAACGATATGCACCATCCTATTTATTCATAACTTGATCGTATAGGAATTTCAATTCTATACATGATTACTGAGATTTGATTAGGATTACGCTGATTCAACCCATCAGGTGAAAAAAAAAATCACTTAATAGACGCTATAACCCTTATGTTAAAAGGTTTTGTACTGCTCACATGACCGTTTCTATAATTCACCACCGGTGAACTAAAGAAACCGTTTGTTTCATGTCATTTCGAGAGTAGCGAGAAATCTTTTCGCGCAGTGGTTTAAGATTTCTCCCGTTGGTCGAAATGACATTATGTGCGGCCATTTGACTTATTTTATGCAACGTTTTAGGTTAAGTAAAAAATCTATGTAATCTGAACATAATCAGTGTAATCAGTTAGTGTGAGTGAAACGAACCCCTAATTTGATGTCTTTTTTTTCATCCGGCAATCGAAAATCGTCAATTACTGCTTTAGACATTAGCAACATTGACAATCCCGGAAATTCTATGAAAAATAAGGAGTAAAAGTTTTTAAATTTTTTTCTTGACATTTATATGTAGTTAGTTATATTTTATAGGCTATTAACCTGATATAAACCGAATTTTTAGATAAAAAAATTGCAGAGAAAGGAGGGGAGGAAAGGTAGTGAAGATTGAGAGATTCTTATAGAGTAGATATTTTAAATAAAATAATTGAGAGGGGGATTAATGTTTAAAAAATTAATAGCAGGTTTTTTTGTAATGGCTCTTGCGTTAACAGGAGCGCCGATTATGTCTGATGCAGCTGTCCAGGTGGGAGACAACCTCAAGCTGTTCGGTGATTTCAGAATGAGATTTGAATTTGATTATAGGAATTTGGAGGCTGGTAATACCAGCACCAGTGATAGTAGAGAAAGACCAAGGGTAAGATTAAGGTTTGGGGGGAAATATCAAACTTCTATGGACAATGTGGCATTTGGCTTTCGATTAGCTACAGCTACCAATAGTGTTAATAGTCCTCATGATACTTTCCAGACAGCAGTAACTGGTGATAATACAAACTTTGGTTTGGACCGCGCTTACGCCACAGTAAAATTTTTGGAAAGCGGAATCTTAATTGTTGGAAAGCAGGGGTATCCACTCTTTCAGCAAACAGAGGTAATGTGGGATGAAGACATCCAGCCGGAAGGTTTTGCCGCGGCTTATACTGCATCTCTCGGAGACGCGGGAAGTCTAACAGCAGCAGCAGCTTATTATTATCTCGTTAATAATAGCTGGGCAGATGGATTTTTTGATAACGATACGTTAACCGCGTGGCAGGTGGCACATAAAGGTAAATTTAATGGTATTGGAACCGTTGTGGCTGTAACCGGAATTCATGCTGGAGATGGAGATGACGATGGTGATTTTGCACCTACGGGTTCAACAAATACAGCAGCGTCTCCTGAACCCGCTTTTTATCAGGTAAGCGGCCAGGTTAATTTTAAATTTAATGAAATTAAGATTCGGGTAGGTGGTGATTACCATTTCAGTGATTGGACCGAAACCGGAGATGACCACGACACAGGCTATGTTTTTCACGGAAGAGTAAGAACGGGTCCATACGGCATTAGATATTATTATTATGACATTGAAGAGGCATCTGTTCCGTTTTATGGCAATAACTCATTGTCGCAGGATAATTTCCCCAATTCTCAGGGCGGCGGTCTAACAGGTTTCGAAGGACACCGGATTCAATTTGATTACAAATTTGCGAAAGATGTAAATGCCGATTTCAGGATTTACCTCCAGGAAGGTAAGAGCGACAATAGGTTTACATCAATGGCAGAGGTAGCAACTAGGGAAATTAATAGATATCAGATAAATTTCAATGTGAAATTTTAGTTTACCCTCTTTTTTTCTTGGCGGAGTTCCGGTATTTCCGGACTCCGCCTTTTTTATGATTTTTTTAGCCACCAGGAACACAGCACAGCGGAGCCATAACCGAAAAAGAATTTTTAACCGCATAGACGCGGAGAGGAAATTATTTATTGAAGGCGCGAGATAAGCTAAGAGACAAGAAGGTTTATTTAAAAAGAACCACCTCGTTTAAGACTTGTAAATGTTAGAATTGAGAATACGGTAGTTTAAAAATAACTTCAAAGTAATAATCACTTTTTTAATAAAGAATCAATCTTTTTCTCCTGTTTGCGGATAAACCATATAAGAAAAATACAACCTAAAACTATAAACCACGTTTTCATGATTTCTTTATCTCTTCCTTTTATATTATCATCTTACCGCAAAGGCGCAAAGATCGCAAAAGAAAGAATTTAAAGATTATTAACTATTCTCTTAATGCCATTTCTCATAATGGGGACATTAAAGTTGAGCAAAATTCCTAATTTTAATTTCGACAATTTTAAATATGTTAAGAGTTGTGCTTCATGAATAGGCTCTATCCTGTTAGTTGCCTTTAATTCCAAGATTACTAAGCCCTCTACGAGAATATCAAGACGATAACCGCAATCCATTTTTACATCTTTGTACAAGACAGCAAGTGGCTTCTCCCTTTCAAATGATATGTTCCGTAAAGCAAGTTCTCTGCAAAGACACTCTTCATAAGCTGATTCTAACAGGCCTGGTCCCAAGTGCCGATGTACTTCTATGGCAGCTCCAATGGTTTCTTTTGAATACTTATCTTCTTTTTTCAATATTTTTTCCTTTGCGCTCTTTGCGGTGGATGAAATGTTACATAAAATATATGCGTATTGATGCTAATTGTCAAATATATAATTAATTGATACAAACAGCAAGTACAGTGTTGATAAATATCTGTTATAATGAACGCCATGCCACACAGAAAATACAAATCAGGTTTTATCTCCATTATCGGAAGGCCCAATGTTGGGAAGTCAACGCTACTAAATTCCATTTTGTCTAAAAAGGTCGCCATTATTTCTGAAAAGCCGCAAACTACAAGGAATCGTATCACAGGGATAAAAAACATTAATAGCAATCAATTAATTTTTTTGGATACACCCGGTATCCACAAGCCAAAATCAAACCTCAATAAATTTATGGTTGAAACGGCTATTCAAACTTTCAATACGGTTGATCTTATTTTAGCCATGGTGGATAGTGATGAGAGTTCAAAAAGCCATAACGAAATAGTTTTTGATGCCTTGAAAAAAGTAAAAATCCCGGTCTTTTTGCTTATTAATAAAATTGATCTGGTAAAAAAGGGGAAACTCCTGCCGCTTATTGATTATTACCAGAAAACAGGATCAAATCTTAAAAAAGATAAGGGGCTTTGGTCGGAGATTATCCCCATATCCGCCCTGCACCAAGAATATATCGATTCTTTATTAAATAAAATTATCGAGGTTCTTCCTGAAGGGCCGCATTTTTTCCCGGATGATATTGACGTCGGACATTCGGAAAAATTTATTGTTTCAGAATTTATTCGAGAAAAAGCTATAGAGATGACTCAGCAGGAAGTGCCTTACTCCCTGGCAGTAATGGTTGAAAATATAGAGGAAGGGAAAAAGGGTGTCATGGTAGTTGACGCCATAGTTTATGTGGAACGTGATTCTCAAAAAGGAATCATTATCGGTAAAAAGGGAGGCCGGTTAAAAGAGATAGGTAAAAAGGCCAGAGTTGATATTGAAAACTGGTTCGGGACAAAAATATATTTAAACCTGTATGTTAAAGTAAAAAAGGAATGGAGTAACCGCTCGCGTGATCTCAGGGAATTAGGATATTCATAATGCGACAGAGTCGAAACCAAGTTTAAAGTGTCTAAAGTGTCTAAAGTTAAAAAAAACTTTCTTTTTGCAACAACTTTAGTTCACTTCAAACTTTAGGCACTTTAAACTTTTTCTGTGACTAAAAAAAACTTCTTCAAAAAGAAGATTTTACTGAGAAATAGTATAAATTCTTGAATTTACGACCATATGCCCTTGTTTAAAACCGAAGCTATTGTTCTTCAGCGATTTAATCTTTCTGAATCTTCTCTGATTGTTACTTTTTTTACAAGGGATTTTGGTAAAGTCAAATGCGTTGTCAAGGGCGCCCGGAAGATTAAGAGCCGCTATGGTGGACGCTTCGAGCCTTTTACCTGCCTGAACATTATTTATTCCGGTAAGGAACATCAAAATCTATATATTTTAAATCATTGCGACACTATCAGGGCGTTTTATAATCTTCGGGAAGATTACGTCAGGCTGACATCAGGCTGTTACTTTACTGAAATAATCAATTCGTTCACAAGGGAAGCGGAGAAAAATGAGGAACTATTCCATCTCTTTTTTAGAGCTCTGGATATCCTGGAAAGCACGGATAATATTTCTGTTCTTATCCGCATTTTTGAGATGAGGACAATTGGCCTTTCCGGATACAGCCCAAAATTCGATTCCTGCTTGATCTGCAAAAATGAACCGAAAAGCAAATACATCAATTTTCACTTCCAGAGAGGAGGCATCATTTGCGGAAAATGCCTGAACAGCAGTTCTCCAGGCAGGCGGATAACTCTTGGCATGTTAAGCTACCTGAAAAAAACGTTAACTATAAATCTTGATTCCATGGACAGACTGAAATTCCCCAAAGGACAGGATAAAGAAATCGCTCTTCTAACCCAAATGTACCTCAAGACTATCATTGGCAGGGAATGCAAATCATATAAGTTTATTGCATAACAGGAATTGTGAAATAAAAAATCGTTTCTTTCCCCAGTTTGGACTCCACCCAAATATTACCCCCGAATTGTTCTACTATTTCTTTACAAATAGCGAGTCCTACGCCTGTACCGGGATGATATCCTTCGGCATTTAATCGTTTGAAACGTTTAAATATTTGTTCATAAAATTGTTTATCGATTCCCATGCCATTATCAGCAACAGAGAAAACCCATTCTTTTTTGGTTTTCTTGGTGTGGATTGATGGCTCTCGAACGGACATGGTCGACGGTTTTTCCCTTTCTCTTACTGAGACATGAACGCGTGGTGTTTCCTTGTCGCAATACTTTATGGCATTAATAATTAAGTTTTTAAACAACTCTGCAAGGCGGTCTTCATCGGCCATGACTGTTGGAAGGGAATCACAAGTTATGACAGCGTGATCATTTTTAATTATTTCTTCAATATTTGATAATACATCTTTAAACACTTTTTCACTATCAGTCGGTTTAAGAGATTCTAAAAAAGTACTCAACCGTGAGAATATTAAAAGATCTTTGATAAGTTCCTGAACTCCGGAAATTCCATTTACAGTGAACTTAAAAAAACCACTTGTATCAGTATCAAGCTTGTCTTCAAACTGTTTTTCCAGTAATTGCGTAAAACTATCAATCTTAAGGGATACATCAGCAGCAAATTGTTCCAGCATTTTGTGAGAGTGCGCGAGCTCTTCCATTTTTTTTGCTATTGCCTCCTGGCTGCGTTTTTTCTCGGTAATATCAATGGAAACGCCCACGAAATTAATTATTTTTCCTTTACGGTTTTTGATAGGCGATATTGAGGCATAGGCATTATATAAAGACCCATTTTTTCTTTTATTGATATATTCACTCTTCCAGGTATTTCCTGAGAGAATACAAGTCCACATTTCTTTATAAAAATTTTTGTCATGTATCCCGCTCTTGATTATAGAGGGATTTTTACCCATTACTTCATGTTTGGTGTAACCGGTAATATGTTCAAAAGCAGGATTAACATACTGAATATCTCCTTTTAAATCCGTGATAATCACTCCTTCCACTGCATGTTCTACAGCTCCGCTCAACCGCTTTTGTTCTTCTTCCGCCAGTTTCTGATTCATTCTTGCGTGAGCAAGAAACCAGGAGCCAATCGCCAGGAGCAGATACAATGCAGTATTTACTTTAACGTAGCGAATTAAAAATTTACTTGAATCTGCGTTTAAAATTTCCTGTGGAACATAGGAAACAATTTTCCAGTAATAAGCATTAGCCTCAATGGAGCTTGAGGCTTTGTCCTGATAAAATCCACTTGATTTGAGGCTTTCCTTAAGTGGAAAAACTGTAGTGTAAGTAAACAAGCCTTCATTTTTATTATAAAAATCTCCTGATTCAGAGTTTGAAATTTTGTTCCATGCCCCGGGAAAGATATTCTCAAAGTTCTTATCCTTACGGTCTTGAAGCATAAAACCCCACTCATCTTTTGGATTTGGAGCGCTTAGCCAAAACCCATTGGAGTTAACAAGCATTAGTTCACCCTTTGCTTTTTTTGACCCCTCTCTAAAATTCTTAATCATTTTGCTGCTTAAAAAATTGAGAAGAAAGACCCCTTTTTTTTGATTTTGACTATTGAAAATAGGAGTTCCAATCCGAATTGTCGGTTTCAAAGGTTGTTCAATCTCCCCATCCTCGACATTTAAATCAAAGGGAGACATATAAACTTCTCTCCGGTTCAAGGCAAGAGAGTTTTCAAAGTAATATCTGTTTTTCTTGGATTGAAGCACGAGATCAAAGACTGCTTCAGGCTTACCTCTATTATAATCTACACGCAAAACTTCTTTACCTTTGTCGGTCAAAATACGGATTTGTTCGTAAAGCGCTCTTTTTTGCGCAAAGGACAAATAATTTGAGATTATGTACTTTCCCAATTCATCTTGATCAAGCGAATCTCTTAGCTCTTCCTGTTCGGCCAGAAACATCAAATCAGACACAACCGCATGAATATGTCGAATAATTACTTCTTTTTTTAATTGTACTAAGTGAGCCTCTCTGGTCTTGATGATTTTTCTCTCAGCACTAAAATCAGTGAAGTAAATCATCAATGAAATGCCAAAAATAAGCAATACCGAGGGAATAAAGGTAAGCAGGAATTGTTTAACAATTTCACGCATATGTTAGAAGTACTTTGATTTTCCAGTAAGATAGATTGAAAAATTGATACAAAGGGTAAAAGATTAATTATTCTTTGCAATAATTACACCAAAGGGCCCTAAGGTTTAGATTAAATATATCAATAACTTATGAGCAGGGACATCTTTAAGAAAAAATGAGGTGCGACATAAAAGAATAAACAGTGGTTTTTATGCTTAAATTTCGTTTTTTTATCTCATAAATAGGCAGGGCCGCAACCAAAAGGGCTACCGCCCGGTACACTAACAAAATCTTCCAAAAAATAGATTATACAGAGTAGAAATATAAATTACTGAATAGTAATAAAAGGTTTTTCAAAAACTTTTCTCAATATCCCTATGATAAAAAAAACCGGCAAAAAAAAGGAGTTTTTACACTCTTCCATTAAAAAAGAACCTCATTATTGCCGCATGCGGCATGGCTCTATTATTTCTTTTGTTTATGCCCCCCTGCTAGATTTTGTTAGGTTTTCTATATCATCTATGCCGCATGCTAAATATTTTCATGAGAGGATCTTTGTTTTAAGCATTTGATTAATATTGAGTTAATAATTCTTAACTGTTGGCATATCAATTGCGAACAATAAGGGGTTCTTGACTTCTTTACTGATTTGACTATTATGAGATTTTCATTTGTAAAAAGAGTTTTATGAAATTTAAGGAATTTAAGGAGGTGATGAATTCAATATAATTATTTTTTTCGGTTTAGTTAAATCTAAAAGTGCTTCAGGGCAGTCATCGAGACCAGCTATCATGAATCCAACAAATTTGGCTATAGATAATGAAGAGAATATTTTTTGGGTTGATACTTTTTCTTAACTGTGTGAAAATGCTGAATATGGAAAAGAACTGGATAAATATTGTTGTGGAAATGGGAAAATGGGTTATGGTGGAGATGGGAAAAAAGCACTTTTTTATCAGAGTCGTCAGGCGTGGCAGTTGACTCAAAAGGAAATATTTATATAGCAGATGCAGGAAACCACCGTATTCGCTTTATAGACAAAGAGACAGGAATTATTACTACTATAGCTGGAACAGGAAAACCGGGTTATTCCGGTGATGGAGGCCCGGCTCTAAAAGCTGATATAAATTTCCCCACTGCTGTTAAAGTGGGTAACAAGGGAAATATTTACTTTATTGAGCCCAATAATAATGTTATAAGAGAATTAACTCCCAATAAATAGGCGAGCTTCGCGAGCTAATTTATACTATGTTTTTAAAAATTGTAAGATCATTCTTGTTCCTTATTTTTTCTGCAGGAGCCGGTTTATCATACTCTTTTGCAGCTCCAATTGAGCATCATCACACAGAAAACGTATCACATGAGATTTTAATCACAAAATTAAATATCAATCTATCTGAGAAACCATTAAACCAGCCTCAGCATTTCTGTCCTGCTTATGGTCGGATTATGAAGGGAGCCTTTTGTAAAATGAAGCAAATGAAACATGCCTCTGCTAACCCTCCGGATTCCGCTCATGAAGAAATAGAAGAATGCTTTATATCTGTTGACGAAGGGACTCGCCCTTTAGGGACTGTAACGACTGTTCTTCAATTAGACTATAAATTTGCTGTATCTACCATGCTGGATATGGCATTGATTGTACCCTGTGGTATTTTTACCTGCTCTGCATTAAAAGAGTATTCACAAGAATATTTCAACCCTCCGGATAAACCTCCTAAACACCTTTCTTAAGCTTTCTTTTCAACACATCACATTTTTAATTGCAAGAGTTCATCTATGTTATTTTTAGACAGGATGAATGGGGTGTGAGTTTCTTTCTCATTCACCTCTGCACATTCGCGGTTATATTCAGGCACTATTTTTCTCAACCGCCCGGGTGCAGAGTCTTTAAAGCTAATTTCATTATCCTGTAAAAATTTCTTTGCGGAGATATCATCTATGAAACGATTCATAAAGAATAAAATTTTACTCTATTTAGTATTCATACTTTGTTCTACGTTTAGCAGTCGGTTAGCCAGTGCGTATATTGGGCTTTGCTGTGCCCATTGCGGTGGGAATATGCCTTTAAATATTCCCGGCGGCGGGGTTCCGGAAACCTTTGAGTTCAGATTAAAAGTCAGTGAAGCTTTCATGAGGATGGACGGATTAAGGGACGGAACTTCAGACCAGAGCAGAAGTGATCTCTTAGGAATGCCTGCTATGGGAAAATTCATGGCAGTACCAAAATCAATGGATATGTGGATGACCAATCTATCAGCAGCATACTCTTTTACTGACGATTTTGCCGCCATGCTTATGCCGATGTACAGCAACAAAAGTATGCCGATGGAATTCAGCTCCATGATGAAGATGTCCACCGGAAAGGATGGATTTACAATGGAAACCGATGGGCTGGCCGATACCATGCTTATGGGTAAATACCGTTTATTTACGGATGACAACCTGGTCCCTACCCAACAGCTTTCCATGATTGTGGGAGCAAATTTACCCACAGGTTCTATCACCAAAAAAGTGAAAAACCATCCGGTGTCAGCCAACAATGGACGCTTGCAGCCTTTTGGAATGCAATTGGGTTCTGGTACAGTTGACCCTGTTTTTGGTCTAACCTATAGTGGTTCAAGGAGCCCGTTCTGGTATGGTATGAACGCTATGTACACCGGTCGATGGTACGATAACAGCCAGGGATACCATAAGGGACAGGAATTTAAATATGACTTATATGGCATGTATCAGGCTTTTTTCAATACGGTTTTTCATCTGCAGTTAAACGGTCAATGGCTTGGAAAATATAGTGACGAGCCTGATGATCAAAAAAACAATGGAGATGGACATGCTAATTTTAATCCTGCCAGTGGATTTCAAAGCCCTCTTTTTGATCCGGACAATTATGGGGGACATAAATTAAACATTACTGCCGGGATTCAGTTCCAGCCTTTCCCATTGCAGGTAGTGGAACTTAATTTCCAGGCCCCAATTTACCAGGATTTAAATGGTCCTCAGTTGAAAGATGATTATCGGGTTCAATTAACTTTTTATATTGAGATACCAACAAAGAGAAGCCGCAGGTATGTTGGCACTAAAGCTCCGTCGGAACTTGGGTTTTAGGGAATGATTAACTACAGATATAGTATGGAGCCACAGAGTGGCCAGGGCCAAAACCACAATTCGGCAGGAAAGCCGAATTGGACGGTTTCTGAAGGAAATCCGCCCGAAGGGTTGAGGCCAGGGATGGCAGAAATCAAAAGGGTTTTCGCCCGTTGCCTAATAGATTGCACAGACATTTAAAGGAGACAGATTATGATAAAAAATAAATTTTTTTGGACCATGATAATAGCTTTTGTATTTATGGTTGGATGTGCCGGAATAACAAGGATTCCTGATCCGGATTCTTCCGAAGCCAGACTTTATACTGAAAAGTGCACAGGGTGCCACAGTTTACCCCATCCCAAAAGACATCGATTCCACGGATGGGCGCATTTTGTCAAGCTCATGGAAGAAGAGATGGAGAAAAAAGGTACTCCATTGTCCGATGAAGATAAAAAAGTGATTTTGGGTTATTTACAGAAACATGCCCGATAAAAGAGAGGAGAATAAATCATGACTTTAAGGCGAAGCAACAAAGGTAGAAAGGGAAGCAAAAAATATCTGTTTATGTTGTCTTTCTTTATGTTTCTCAGCGTCTTTGCGGTAGAAAATACTTCTGCCGCAGAAGACCTCTACGAAGCATTAAGAGTTGTTAAACCAAAAATTGCTAAACCAGCTCCTGTTTTTACCCTCAAAACACTGCATGGTGGTGAGATCAATCTTGAAGATTTAAAAGGAAAAACTGTCCTCCTTCATTTCTGGGCAACATGGTGTAAACCATGTATTAAAGAAATGCCAACGATGGAAAAGTTTTACAATACTTTTAAAGACAAGAAGTTTGAAATTCTTGCCGTCTCGATCGACCGGGGAAATGTAAAAGGTGTGGAATCTTTTGTAAAGATGACTGGAATGACGTTTCCGGTTTTGCTCGATCAGGACCAGACTGTAAGAAAAAAGTATTTTATCAATGGTTTGCCCACATCCTATTTAATAGACGATAAAGGGAAAATGAAAGGATTTATTTCAGGGGAAAGAGATTGGTCAAGTAAGGATGCAATTCAATTAATGAATTCAATTATTAATAAAAGTAATACCTGACCAGCAACACCAGAGTTAATAACAAGCTGTGACAAGTAAAGTAGCTGGTGGGTAGCAAAACCATAATAACGATTCTCATGCTCAATCTTGATGATATAAAACATAATCTAATTGCCATGATTGTCAAGCTTGTCTTTGTATTATTATTTTTTTTCCCTCTTGAATCCTGGGGATTGGATGCTGAAACAGTCATTAAAAAGTTAGATAATCACTATTACTATGTTCAAGACTATGGAGTAAAAAAGCTTACCGCGACAGTTCAATGGGAATTAAACCCTAAAATAAAATATATTTGGAAATACCCTGATAATGAGAGATTTGAGGTTATCGCATTGGATGACCAACAGAATCGAAAAGAAGATATTCTTGAATTTATTAAAAACTATAGAGATACTTTTGTTCCAAAAAAAGTGGCTGGAACTCTTGCTGGTTACAGGCTTAAAACGATAACCGAGCTTGATAACGCGGTCTACCTTGAATATGCCACAAAAAAACGAACACAAAAGATAAAACGATATACCCTATGGGTAGATAATGAAAAATTGAGAATTCGCAAAATGGAGGTTTCTGTTGGAGATGCGGTTATATCCAATAAAATGACCTACATAAAAAAAAAAGGGAAATGGCTGGTGTCTTCTATCCATGCCGATTATAGAACAGACGGGAAGACAATTCCTTTCCTCAAAAGTGAATTTTTTTACAAAAAGGTAAAAAATTTCTGGCTTCTCTCAAAAATTACCAGAGAAGGGTTGACAGAAAATGCAGGCAAACTCGACAATTCTATTGTTTTACGAATCGATGAATATAAAATTTATCCTTAAATTATTAATATCGATAATTGTTTTTTCTGTTATCGCGGCAGTCGCTCCTGTAGACGCTATGGCCGGTAATGCTAAAGATCATGACAGACAGCAATCGCATAAAATTGTGTTTTCAAAACTAACTATCAAACCCAATAACTCCCAATTACTAAACCGGCCTCTGCATTTTTGCCCCGTTCATGATGATATTATGAAGGGCGCCTTTTGTAAAATGAAGCAAATGAAACATACTTCTGCTAACGATCCGGAGTCCGATTCCAAAAATAAAGAAGAATGTTTTATCTCAATCGACGATGTGGGCCACCATTCAGGGACTGTAACTGATGTTCTTCATTTAGACTATAAATTTGATGTATGCACCCTGGCCGACATGACATTAATTCTACCCATTTGCATTTTTATTTGCTCTGAATTCAAAGTTTATTCACAAGAATATTTCAACACTCCAGACAAACCACCCGAATATCACTCCTAAGATTTAAATCAAAAACCAGACACATTTTATTGAGCTTTAGTTTTGCAAAAAAATGATTTGCATACAAAGCATTAAGCTATTTTTAAGGGAAGTCTGCTCCTCCTCTAGCTTATTCCCCGTTCAATTTCTTTTTATTGGACGGGGGGCTTCCCTCTTTCTCATCAAGTTGCTCTGCAACTATGGAAAGCATTGATAATTGTGGCACTGTCCTTCACAAATTAGAAGGTTTTTAAATGAGAAAATAGCCGGGAGGATACAGAGGAACGCAATAAAATAAAACATCAAAAAAAGGAGTAACTA
>CAYMVZ010000041.1:0-20079 GCA_964394335.1 uncultured Nitrospinota bacterium
ATTGATAAAATATAACTTACTATAATTTATAAAGTTCTTAACCGGACACTACTGATGATTAATAACTAATTTGTATCCAAAATGAAAATTCTTGTTCCATAAAACGTAGTTATGAATAATCATAGTATCCCTCATGCCGAAGAGAACTTTGAGAATCCCGAACGGCAAGTCTACACTGTTACAGAAATAACCCACGCTATAAAGTTTTCTCTTGAGACTGAATTCCCCCGGGTTTGGATTGAAGGAGAAATTTCCAACCTTAGAATTCCATCATCAGGTCACATGTACCTGACAATTAAAGACGGGGATAGCCAGATAAAAGTAGTGATGTTCAGATCCGGCAAATCCCAGTTGAAGTTTGAGCCAAAAGACGGAGACCAGGTAATTGTAAAAGGGAAAATAACGGTTTATGAGCCGAGAGGCGAATATCAAATTGTTATCGATTACATGGAGCCAAAAGGAATTGGTGCTCTTCAGTTGGCTTTTCAGCAATTGAAGGAAAAGCTTTCAAAAGAAGGATTATTTGATGAAGAATTAAAAAAAAGTCTTCCTCTTTTGCCGCAAAAAATAGGCATTGTAACTTCTCCAACAGGCGCAGCTGTACGTGATATTTTGAATATTATAGAACGACGCTTTCCCAATGTGCATATTTTGATTGCTCCCGTGAAAGTTCAGGGAGAAGGGGCCGCGCAGGAAATAGCTGCTGCCGTCAAAGACTTAAATAAAATTAAAGGTGTCGACGCCATCATTGTTGGAAGAGGCGGGGGTTCGATAGAAGATCTCTGGGCTTTCAATGAAGAGGTAGTTGCCAGAGCTATTTTTAAATCAGAGATTCCTGTTATTTCCGCAGTAGGTCATGAAATTGATTTTACCATCTCAGACTTTGTGGCGGATTTAAGAGCGCCCACCCCTTCGGCTGCCGCGGAACTGCTAGTTAGGGATAAAAATATTCTATTGGAAAATATTGTGACATTATACAAAAGACTCCTGGGAAATATCCGTGGTACTTTACATGACTCGAAAACGCAGTTAAAAAATCTGATATCTCGAAAAGTACTTCAGGACCCGCTTACGCCTATTCACGAAAAGCAGCAGAGATTGGATGAAGTTGCTTTGAGAATGGAAAGGGCGATAAAGAATTCCCTGCAAACACAAAAAGAAAAAACCCGGGCAAACAAAAAGCATCTTTTTCTACTCAATCCTTTAAATAAGATAAAACAACACAAGGTATTGCTAAGTGAGGTAGAAAAAAAAATCAACTCTCAAATGAACTTTACTTTCAACATCTCGCGTAATACACTTAATGCGGCTATGAAGCGTCTGGATTCCGTAAGCCCTTTGTCCGTTCTGAATAGAGGTTATGCTATTTGCCGTACCTATCCTGAGGAAAAAGTTTTGAAGGACTCCAGGAATGTGTCAATCGGAGAACGTATTAAAGTGCAATTGTCAAAAGGAAAATTGTTATGCAATATAGCAGACAGGGAAAACGAAAAACAAACAGAAATATGAAGCATTTAAAATATTTACATTATTATTAAATTTTGATATATTAATCAACTTATTATTATCCGGAAAAATTAATGGCAGGATTAACTTTTGAAAAAGCCCTGGAAAGGCTTGAAGAAATTGTTGAAGAATTAGAAAACAGTGACCTCGACATAGACAAATCATTAAAGGTTTTTGAAGAAGGTGTTAAATTATCCAGGATTTGCGCGAAAAAATTGGACGAGGCGGAAAAGAAAATCGAACTTCTTATCAAAGGCGAAAAAGGAGAATTCATCACCGAACTATTCTCACCTCCAAAGACAGAAGATAATTAATGGCCAAGAAACGATTAGATTCTCTTCTTGTTGAAAAGCAGCTAACTAACAGTAGAGAAGAGGCAAAAAGGCTGATCCTCGCTGGAAAAACACTCGTCAATGGAGTTGCTCTATCCAAGGCGGGTTCCTTAATCAATGAAGAATCCGATATTAAATTAAAAGACAAGGGGCATCCGTTTGTAAGCCGTGGCGGATTGAAACTTGCTGGAGCTCTTAAAGAATTTAACGTAAAGGTAAGAGGCTTAACCGCCCTGGATGCAGGCGCTTCAACAGGGGGATTTGCCGATTGTCTGCTCCAAAACGGCGTGAAAAAGGTTTTTGCCGTTGACGTCGGGTATGGCCAATTAGCCTGGAAAATAAGAAACGACCCCAGGATTGTTACTATCGAAAAAAAGAATGTCCGCTACTTAACAATCTCAGATATTGGAGAAACTGTAGATCTGGCAGTAGTGGATCTGTCTTTTATATCTGTCAAGCGGGTTCTCCATGCAATAATATCGGTTCTTAAAAGGGGAGGGCGTATTATTTCGCTCATAAAACCGCAGTTTGAAGTGGGTAAAGGCGAAGTTGGAAAAGGCGGCATTGTCAGGGATACTAAAAAGCATATTAAAGTCTTGAATGATATCAGCCGGTTTGCTGAAGACGCGGGGCTGAGTGTAAATGGACATGTTCAATCGCCTATTGCAGGAGCTAAAGGAAATATAGAATATTTTTTTCTTTTTGCCTTAAATTAAGGAAACGATGCTTGCTAAAAAATCTGTAGTTCTAATAGTAGATGATGATAAATACACAAGGGAGACTCTGTACCTGGAGATGAAAAGCTATTACTCGGTTTTTCAAGCCCACAGCGCGGAAGACGCTTTCAATTTTCTCTCCAGACATAGAGTGAATGTAATACTTCTGGATATTAAACTTCCGGGAATGGACGGTATAACAGCTCTTGCTAAAATAAGAAAGACATACCCGGAAATAGAAGTAATAATGATTTCATCTATTAAAGAGGCGGAAACAGTAGTTAAAGCGATTAAGGCAGGTGCGTATAACTATTTTACCAAGGATCTTGATGTTTCAGAAATAATACTGAATATCGATAATGCTTTAGAAAAGCAGGGTGTGATAAAGGAAAAACTTTTTTATAAATCTGAGATAGAAAAATACACTAATACTGGATTTGTTGTAGGAAAAAGTCATAAAATGATGGCCGCGTTTGAAGTAATTGAAAAAACCGCGGATTTGGACGCCAATGTTATTATCACTGGGAAAAGCGGTACCGGAAAAGAATTAGTAGCCTGCCTTGCAACTGCTTGAAATAATTGAATTTATTTTCTGTAATTTTGCCCCAGGGACATGTAGGGGACAAAATTGCTCTTTCCCCTCTCTTTTTTCTTATCCATCAAGTTTATAATTTTAGCCTTAGTTGCCACATCAACAGAAGCATAAACTTCTCTAACTATGTTCGGGGTGTTTGCTAACATAATAGAAATTTCATCATAAGACGCACCGGCTTTTAATAATTGAAAACCGTAACTATGCCGTGAAAATACATTTAAGCTTATACTTTCATATCCTGCTTTTGCTCTTGCACGGTTAAATATATGCCGTAAAGCGTGGTCTGTATAGTAATTACCTTTCTTGTTTAGAAAGACATAATCATCAGGGCTACATACTTTTTTCTCTTTTATTAAGTTCCGCATTAACTCTAAAATGTCAGCTTCAAGCGGAAATATTTCTTTTTCATGATTTTGATTTTTTGGAAACGGCTTATAATTTTCTATGTCGAATGCTCCACCAACCCGATATGTTTTATTGCTAAAATCAAAATCACGCACTCGCAAGGCTCTAACCTCATTAATTCTTCTACCAGTTTTAGAAAGAAAAATAAATATAGGTCTGTGTCTCTCAGGTATTTTTTCTATAATTTCTAATTGAGACTCTTTCGTTAGCCCCATTTTCTTTTTACGCTGAAAAGTAACTTTAGGCATTATTGGTATGGCAACTAAATCCTCTCTACTCTTTGCCCATCGCAACAAATGCCCTAAATACCCTACCAGTTGACGCTTATAGCAGTTACTTCCTTTAACATTATCAATCCAGTCTTGGATATGCTTGGTTTTGATATTTTGAATATCAAAATTATTAAAATAATTAATCTGGTTCTTAAAAGCAGATTTTAGAGAAACAAGATGCTTTTGAGACATCCAGCCCTGCTCACCTGGCGTCAAACTTGCTCGCCATTCCATTTTTTTTAAATACTCTTTTTTATAGTTATCAAGAAGGAATACACGGCGGCTTCGGGGAAGGTATCTCTTAATGTTGAACAAATTATCATTAATGTCTTTAATAATTTCATCTTTAAAACTTATGGCAACTTCAATGGAAAGCGGAATCCCATTTCTATCAGAATATATCCTTTCCCGTCCGGTTTTATGATCTTTTAATCCAGAGATACTTACAAAAACACGCCGTGCCCATCGGTCATGTTCTTCACAATGAAATTTATTTTCTTCTTTGAATACCAGCCCGCAATCTTTGCATTTTTCTTTAGAAAGAATTTTTACTTTCATACCCTTTCCCGTCCATGTGGAAATTTGAGATTCAAAAATCTTATGCACTTGGTCATCATTTGTCAATATTGTTTTTTGGACAGGGGTATTTTTTCCCGGAATTGTAATTAACCCCAGCCGGACTAATTCATTAAGTTGATCTACTGTGTAAAATTGCTTGTTCATTATATTTTATTTATATGCGAAAGTAAAAATTTAAGAAAAATGTAGTAGTTTTTGTAGTACCCACTCAAACAGTACTTAACTGCTTTATTTTCATAAAGTTACACTGTAGTATAGAGAGAGGTAGGTATAGCAACCCCCCCTCCCCCCTTATAGTGTTATAAGCAATTGGATATAAAAGAGTTATGCCTATTTTTGTAGTTACTACATTTTTTACTACACTTTTAAAAAAAAGGTTAACAATCATGGTATCAATCCAAAAAGTTTTGTTTTAGGATCAAAGTTGACTTCCCTTGCTTTTTTTAAATTGTTCAGAGCGGAATCAAAAAACCAGAGGCCAGATTTTTTCGCATTTGTAAACTGTTTCAGTTCCCGTGAAGTCATGCTTCTTTTCCCAAGCTGCCTTCTGATTTTTTCCTCCATTTTTGCGATGGTGTTATCAGCATCAATCGGGTCGAGTTCTTTCCTAACTTCCAGCTGCCAATCTGCCAATGCGATGACTTTTTCAACTGTTTTTTTATCAACAGTTGTTTTTTTATCATTAATCGCAAGTAGCGGCATCAACCTTAAAGCATAGGTATCAATACGCCTTGCGTGAACTGAGGACTTAATATTTTCATACCACTTTTGATGTAAACTTTCTGCATCATCTGCAATATCCATTAGGAGTTCTTTGCCAATAAGTTTGCATATGTTTCCAAGTAATTTTTTAATTTTATCTTTTGCATAACTTGATATTTTTTTTGGTATTGCATATTTTCGTTTTCCACTACCGGGTACAAGCCAGAGTCTGTTATTAAAACCTATATCCGTAAAAGCAGAACTCCACATCGAGTCAAAAGTTGCCTTGGTAGTACAGGCAAGAATTGAAAGGTAAGATTCTTCAAGGCTGATGGATGTTGTTTTTGTTTGTGATTCGTATCGGTTCGATTCAAAGAGAGTATTTACGCACGGTAGAAGGACAGAAGAATCAATTTTGCATTTATTGACAAACTGCTTAAATTCATCAAGAAAAAGTAATAGCTTTGAAGGTTCAGAATTTTTTAACCTTTTTTGTAATCCCTCTGCACTACCAACGCCATAGCAGGCATTAAATTTTTCATCAATAGCGTCCCCGTAATTTTCATCAATAGTTTCCCTGAAAAAAGATATAGTCTTATTTGCGGCAGTGCTTTTTCTATCATCTGCCGATTCACCGATTAAAACTGTGTATAGACGTGGCTGTGGAGATATTTCAGTGTTAAGAGTTAACTTATCCGCAAACAATTTGCCAAGACATGTTAAAAAGGAAAAATAAAAAAACTCTAATGGTGGTTCCAAAACTCCAGAATATAGGTGGGAAAATTCGCTGGCAACACCGGAAATTACCCAGTGAGGAAATGAATTATTATTCGTAATAATATGTAGGTGTTGAGTGTCTGCTTTAAATACCAGTGCTGCCGGTGATTTAACACCGCACTCCTTAGAACAACTAAAACCATTGTCATGAATAGTCTGACAGGTGTGAGGAGCTAATCCTTCCTCTAATGAGTTTATCGCATTATCAAATTTTGAATTGGTTTCTGATTCATTATATCCAGGATAATTTTCGCTTAACTCATGAAACTTTTCACGCCCTCCCTTGAAAGGCGTTAAGATTGTGGCAAGGTTAAACCAGTGCGGCTCAGAAACTTTTTCAGGCTGTTCTTTACAAGATTGAACAAATTCACATTGGTCGATCAATTCAATGCCAAGCTGGGTTTCAACTTCAACATTTACCGTTTTGCAATTCAATCGAACTCTTTTTGATGCCTTTAAATTCCATTCAGCAATGAGAGCGTCAAACTGTTTTTCTGTAGCCCGCTTTATAGTTTTTAAAAATTCAAATTGATCTGGATAAGGTTCTAATCCATTGCTGGTATTTAAAAACACAGACTTGCCTTCCTTAACTTTCTGTGCGCCCTGTAGAGGTAAGGCAATCAAGTTGCCTAAACCCTTGCCGGAAAGCCGGTCTTGATTCGGGAATATTCGATCAAATGAAGTTAAAGAAATATCCGCATTGATAACCTGTGCTTCCTTCAACAAGGCAAAAATTACAATTCTTATTTTCCATGCTTGGATAGGAGAATCAAAAAATATCCACAGGTGATAACCGTTACCTGACTGACTTCTTTCTATGTATGCGGGGAGTCCCTGTACTTCACAAACAGCGAGAAGGTCTTTTGCATCTTTTAACGGGTCTCCGGTCTTGCCATCAAAATCAACAGCGGCAAACCAGCTTGTGTTATCTTTCAGTAAAGGGTAAACGCCAATAACCTTGCCGGACAAATGAAGAATAATAGCTTTTAGGTTGAGTGGCTTGTAATTACAAAGTTCTTTGTTGAATTTATTTTTACAGGCCGGTGAAAAACCTTTTTTGCCATTTTGAGACTGCCACTTTTCAGCGTAAACATCGGATCGACCTTTAAAGACAGATAAAAATAAATTATTGTTGCTTCGATTTATTTTAAATAAGATTGGCTTTGTGTCATTCATTTTTTATGCGCCTCTACTGACTGCAAGAATAAATCATGTGGTTTACAATTTAAAACTTTCGCTATTTTTTTCTTTTCAACTTCATTGAAATTCAGATAGCCCCTCTCTCCGAGAGAAAGTTTTGATTGTGGAATACCGGTTTTTAAAGCGATATCGTATTGGCTTAAACCGGCATGAAACCTTGCTTCTTTAATGTCCATAGCACCTCCATATTTTTATTAATAATTTTAGTTTGTAAGGATAATTTTATAATGGTTAAATAACGGTTAAAATGAAAACATGGATTTGCAACGGGAAAATGTAAAAAATGTAAAACTGTACGGTTAAGAAAGGCGGTAAATTAAGGGGTTTTAGGGTTTTTAGTGTTTGGGAAAAACTTGTTTTTTTAGTTTGAAATGTAAAAAATGTAAAGAGGCTTAGCTAACTTTTGAGTGCTTTTGTTATATGCCCCCTAATTGTTCTTGGTTTAAATCCAAAATGTCTTTTGTATTCTGCATCTGATGGGTTGCTTCCTCTTGGAAATGAGCTTTTGTTAGGATTAATTGCGGTTAATATCTCAGGCTTATAGATCATTTCTTTTATAGTCATGTTAGGATGTTTTTCAAAGAGTTTTTTTGCGGCTTTTTCGATTTTCTTTTTTAATAAGTTTCTTTGACCTGCTTTCGTATTTTTGCTTGGGGTTTTTATATTTTCATATTTCTCCATTTCTTCATCTATTTTTCTTTTTGGAATATTTTTATCAATCCAAATCGGATGCATAATTTCCATTAGTTCCAAATACGGATCATTTGTTATTACCCTCAAAATGCTGTTCTTTATTGAAGATATATTATTGAAGTCTCTTTTGGTGATCTTATGCCATTCTAAAAGGTGTTCAATGTTTTTTGAGATACTTTCATCATGGTCTGCTATATTGGGATTTCCTTTTTTATCAAAAATGATTCGATCGCAAATCATAGGTAAATAATCAGGAGGGCCATCAAGAGAAGAATAATCTTCTATCTCAATAGGTTTTTTTAAAAAAATGCAACCATTTGTATCTGAAAACTTATGATCAATAAAGGAGTACATAGCTTTATCTAAAAAGTACGAATATACCCCGCCAAATCGAAACTCCCATTCATCAAATTTTTCAGACTTCAAATCTTTCTTAACTTTTTCAAATACTGCTTTATACTCTTTTGTATTTGACTTTTGTTTGACTCCCATAACCCCTACCACAGCTATAACCCTACCTTTTTAAATATGCGGGGGAGAGCCAAGTGGTAGGGTTAAACTTGACTTTTCGGGAGCGACCCTATCCCCCATGTTTAAAGCGTATCTAAAACATATGTTTTAGATGCGCCGTAAACAAATAAAGGACATTGCCTCACTCAAAAAAATTATGACTGTTTCTGATCATGTATAAAATTTCATTAAGAAAAAAGTTGCTTTTATAGAGTTAATCATGTTATAAAATAATAATACTGCTGATTCGGCAGGGTTGCTCCAGTTTACAGTTTAGTTAAGAGCAGCATTGAAGGGCTATTGAGCCTATTTTGAAGAGAAATCTTTGCGATAGGAGCGGTAGCCCTTTTTTTTTGGAATTTTTTAGCATTTTCAGAAGTGCTAATTTTTTTTGTATCGTTAGTTAAAAAACTTTTTTAAGGAGCACTGATAATGATTAAAAGGCAAAGACCCATTAAGTTAAAGATAAAAAGGATTGAGTTGGGAGTCCGTGCATACGAATTGGCTTCGGAGTTAGAAATAAGCACTGCTAAGCTTAGTTTGATTGAAAACGGGGTTTTGCAACCAGACTGGTTGTTTAAGGAGCAGTCAGCGGAAAAGCTTGGGATTCCATATAAAGAATTGTGGGAGTGATTTTTTTGAAGCATAAAAAAAGCCCAGCGGTGAATAAGTGTACACACTGAGCATTATAAAAAACTTTATTTATTTAAACTCTTAATGTCGAACAGGAAAAAGAAAAATAAGATTGAAGGCCGGTTTGTACCTTTGCAACATAGTCTTTTGACATCGGAAGCTTTTCGATCTTTGACTAAAACTGCAAAAGTTGCGTATGTCTATTTTCTATTTGATATCAAAAGAGGAGATCAGACAGAAGTCATTCTTACTTTTGAGCAGGCAAAAAAATATTCTGTTTGTAGTTCCCCAACGACTTTCATGGAGATAAAGAAAGAGTTAGTAAGTAAGTGTTTTCTTGACCAACTTGAAGGTGGTGGTTTAAACAAGCCAAGCAAATTCAAAATTTCCTACATGTGGAAAAAACACGGAACGAATTTATTTGAAGATAAAAAATATTGTCCTGGAATCGGTGCAAAATATTTCAAAGCTGCATGGAAAGATAGTAAAAAAAAAGAAAAGCTTCTTATGGCAAGGCATCAAAAAAATAAACTAAATACAAAAAATATATGAGCGCCATTACAGTTTTAATATGAATTTCTATCAATTTTTAATTTTCCATACATTTTCTGTATCTATCGAGCTATTTTTAAGAATAATTTTCATACAAAATTTATATAGCATTTAGAGTTACCATATAGTACGGGCGTGGGTGCGGGTATGAGCGCAGGTGTGTGATGCAGAAATATAGGGGAAAATTATAGATCATGGAAGTAGATGGAATTAAAGCACAGGGTAGAAAAGAACTTAAAAAATATTTAATAGGGGAAAAAATTACATTTAAACAGGCTGTTCTTGCCAAGTGTTATGAGTGCATGTGCGGTTACAATGATGGAAAAGTTAGTTGTGAAATACCGGAATGCCCGCTTTATAGATTTATGCCATATAAGGGAACTAAACAAAATGATGTCTGATAGCCTTTTAAAATCCATTATTATCCGCTGTAGAGGGCATTTTTTAGGGGTTGCAGGGATTTAATATTATAAATCTATAGAAAGTTATAGGGGTGGGAAATTTTAAAGAAGATTTTAAGTAATAAATTTCTCAAATTTTTACTTTCGGAATATAAATAAAATATAATGAATCAGCAACTTTACAACTTAAATCAACTTGATGAATTAATCCGGTCGGGGTTAATTTCAATTCCGGTTGATAATACCCTTACTTCAAAACCCAAAATATATTATAATCCCGAAAATATTATTAACTTTTCGGGGGGACTCTGCATGGAAGGCAAGGTAATAAAACTTGGGAATAGTTTTTACATTGATTTCAGGCGTAGGCAAATAGGCGGCAGGATAGCCCATGACGAGCTTGGCAGACGCTTTTGGTCTAAAGAACATGCCGAACAGTGTTTAAATAAGATTCGCGCCGAGGTTACAAATGGAACTTTTAATGTCGAGAAGTATAAAAAATTAGATGTTAAGGAGTGGAAATTTGAAGTACGATTTCAAAAATACATGGATGCGGGGGTTAATAAGGAAAAAACACCATTTGCTCCTTCAAGTAAACTTCAAATCAAAAGTCATTACGACAAGTATTTCTATCCCTATTTTAAGAGTTGGGATTTAAGGGTAATCAGTAATATTCATATCAGCGACTTTTACGATCAACTTCCAACAAGTCTTGCCGATTCAACGAAAAAAAATCTTATTATTTCTCTACGCTCTTTTTATAATATGTTTGATGAATTAGATCAAACTAAGATTAAGTGGCCTTCCCCAAAAATAGCGAAAAAGAAAATCCAATGGATTGGGCAAGAAGAACAGCTAAAAATAATTTCATGTATCCCTGAAAAGCACAGGCCAATATTTTATTTTATGATCTGGCACGGAGTCAGGCCGGGTGAAGCCAGAGCCTTAATGTGGGATTGCATAGACTTAAAACAAAATATCATTTATATAAAGCGGAATTGGAGCGAAAGAGTTTTGACGGACATTACAAAAGGTCGAACGGATCGCACGACTCCCATATATTCACAGTTCAAACCACTCTTAAAAGAACTTGCCCGGAGCAAAAAGGAATTTGTGTTTACAACTCCAAGAGGTAAAAATTACGGTAGAAGAAAGATTAATGTTTTGTGGAATGATGCTGTCGAGAAAGCCGGTTATGTTCCTATCCGATTATATAATGGAACAAAACATTCCTTTGCAAGCCAACTACGAAAAGCAGGAGCAGATTTATCGGATATTCAAGAGTTGCTTGGTCATGCACACATGGACTCCACTAAACGCTATGCCGATATTGAGCAAACAAGATTAACCAGAGTAATCGAATTAAAACGAAGGTAGTTTTGACACATTTTGACACACTTTTTGAAAGTTAAATTATTGATTTTATTGTGGAATATCCCTATATTTCTAATGTTAGAGGAATCAGTACCAAAAAATTTGAGAAAATTAAAAATTTGATAGCTGTATCTGAGGAGGAGAATACTCAAACAAAACAGGAATAATAAGACATCAATGTATTGTTATAAATTTTACCTCAGGCGGAGTTTCCAGGGCTGAGCAAGGTTCTTTTGCAGGGGACTCCGCCTCTTCTAAACAGAAAGAATAACTCGTCTCCGACTCGTTATCCTTTTTATCCCTCCTAAAATGAAAGTGTTTAGCGAGCGCATTCCCAGTAGCTTGCTGCGGGGAGCTTCAAATATTAGAATTGAAAAATTGACTCCTACGGAAGTTGCTGCTATGATAAATCACCATGGCAGCTGCAAGAAAATATTCCATGAACAAACTTTCACCTCTTGGAAGAATCCTTAATAGATCATTTAAAAGCCTGGGGATAGATTTAAAGATTGCTCAACAAAAAGTAATTGATCAATGGCTTGAAATCGTTGGAGAACCCATAGACTCTGTTTCCAATCCGCGTTATTTTAAATTTCGGACACTTTTTGTTAATGTATCAGACTCTATGTGGCTGCATCAACTTGTTTTTATGGAAGATCAGATAAAGGAAAAAATCAATAAGTTCGTGGGAAGAAAATTAGTTCAGAAAATTTATTTTAAAATAGGAGAGTTGTCTGCAAGTAAAGCAAAAAAACCGATTGAAAAGGAAGATTCGCACATAGACCTCTATGGTTTAACAAATAAGAATGATGAAAAAGATGCGGATGCGGCTCTGAACGTTTTAAAAGACGCTGATTTAAAAATAGCTTTAAAAAAGATAATGATTAAAGGAAAAGGCGCGGAAATGTTTCGTCACGAGCGAAAAGAAGCTGATTCTATTTGCTCATAAGAAGAAAAAAATAAAAAGCAAATTCCATATTACAAATAAATTCAAGTGGCGCTTTGGATTTATTATGTATTGTTTTAGTATTTGTAGTTTTTACGTATCATTTTATGAATAAAGCACTTTTAATCAAAAAGAAAATGCACTCTGGACTCCTCCTGTGGGTCATAGCCATGCCGATGTTAACCAGCTGCGCCTCTTTGCAAACTAAAGAGCAAGGTGAGACCGCTATTCCTTCTACCGATTTTTCTGAAAAAATTGAAAAACACCGGGTGGGCAGATTTTCATCCAATCGTCTAAAATCTGACGCTTATTATTATTTTCTGCTTGCTGAGATGAAAATTTCGGAACGGCAATATAAAGAAGCAGTGGAAATTTATCAAAAAGCAATTAGTTCTGATCCTTCCTCCCCTTTTCTCTATAAAAGTCTGGCTATCGCTTATGCTATGACAGGCAAAATGACTGAGGCGATTCAGGCATGCGAGGATGCTCTTTCCTTTGATCCGGATTACATAGAGGCAAGAATGATACTCGGCAGGTTTTATTCGAATATTTCCAAAAAGGATTTGTCCATAGAACAATATCGAAAGGTAATTAAAATTGACCCAAAAATGGAATCCGCCTATCTTTCGCTTGGAGCAAATTATATAGAACTCGGTTTAAAAGAAAAGGCCTTGGAAACTTATGAGGCATTAACCAATATTAACCCATATTCATTTAAAGGTAATTATTTCCTTGGAAAAATTTATTTTGGAAATAAACTTTATGTAAAAGCAGCTGAATATTATAAAAAGGCAGTGGAAATTAACCGGCATTCATTAATTGCTCAGGAAAACCTGGCACAGTCTTACCTTGTTACCAAAGATTATGATAGAGCAATTGAGGTCTATAGACAAATGTTTGAGGATCATCCGGGAAACCCTCAAATTTACAACAGGCTGGGAGAAATTTATATTAAGAAAAATTCTCCGGAAAAAGCCCTGGAACTATTTGATAAAGTAAAAGAGGCCAATCCTCAGAATATTAGTATCCTTCTAAAAATAGGGTCCATTTACTACGACCAAAAAGAATATGACAGGGCGTTGGAGTATTTTAATAAAGCGCACGATCTTAAGCCGGACAATATATTAGCAAACTATTACCTCGGGGCAACCCTAGAAACCCAGGGAAAACATGAAGAAGCTCTGGAAGTATTGGAAAGAGCTTTAAACGCTGAACCAAAATCATTAGAAATTAGGCTGCTAATGGGGAAAGTTTATGAAAAAATGGGTCAGAAAGAAAAAACTTTTACTCTGCTAGAAGAAGGGGTGAAATCAGATCCTGAAAATCCGGAAATTCACCATTACATGGGACTGCTGAAATTGCAGTCTAAGGAATATTCTGAAGCGATAATTTATTTTAAAAAAGCTATTAGCATTAATCCCAAAATTGAAGAGTACCATTTTAATCTTGGCGCGGCTTATGAGCGGCTAAAACAGTATGATGAGACAATAGCGGAAATGAAAAAAGTTTTGGAAATTAATCCGGATCACTCAAATGCTCATAACTTCATTGGCTACTTGTACGCAGATATGGATATTAACCTGAAGGAGGCAGAAGAACACTTAATCAAGGCTATGGCATTGGAACCTGAAAACGGATACTTTTTGGACAGTCTCGGTTGGATTTACTACAAAAAAGGAATGTTCAGAAAAGCCCTGGCAAAGATTCAAAAAGCTATAATATTAGTATCTGAAGACCCGACAATCTACCTTCATTTAGGAGAAATTTATTTTAGTTTAAAGAATTATACAGAAGCGGAGACAGCTTTAGAAAAATCCTTTGAGTTAAACAATAAGGCGGAAACTCCTTTGGAAGACAGTGAAAATATCCGAAAAAAATTGTTAGAAGTGAGAAAAATCATTAGTGGAGCCAACGATTAATAAGAAAACTTCCCACTGCTCATTGGTAATTAGATATTGGTGTTTTTGAAGAAGCACACTATAACGAAAAAGGAAACCTTTTTTGTCCTCCTGCTCTTTAGTTGTTTTATTGTCAATGAGACCGCTTGCACAAAGCTAATTAAAAAAGAGAGCCGACCCTCGGAATTTGAATCCCCGATTGAAAATGAGATCCTTGTAGATAAAATCTTAGCGAAAAACTCTGAAAGGTTGAAATCTTTTGAAGATTTAAAGGCTCTTGCGGAAATCTCAATTCACTTTCCTCAAAAAAAAATAAAAAGGAAGAATGTTATTCTCTTACGAAACGACCCTGCAATCCGTTTAGAGGTCCTTTCCATATCCGGCAAACCTTTTCTGTACTTTACAGCTGACAGTCAGCACACAACTGTTTATTATCCTGACAGAAATACTATCTTTAGAGGAGCTTCTTCACCTGAAAACATTGCCCGCATCCTCGGTACTAATATAGAGTTAAATAATATTGTCACCTTTCTTTCAGGAAATTTTAATATCCCTCCACAGTTTCAAAAGATAGAATTATATGAAAGTAAAGATTTTTATTTAATTAAGTTTTTGTTAAAAAATAATGAAACCAGCCGTGTTTTTGTGGACAAAGAAAACTATTTGCCATCACAAATTAACAGCGGTAATTTAGATGATGACGATACAATTACCATTCAATACAGTGATTATATAAAAATCAATAATTATTCTTTGCCTTTTAAAATAAATATTAAGCGTCCTAAAAAAAAGCAGGAAATCACTGTAAAATATAAAAAAGCGCTTTTAAATCAAGGCGTTTCAAGCGAGTCTTTTACTATTCCCTTTTTCAGGGGTGTGAAAATATTACCATTGGAAGAAGATTAATGATCAATGGCCAGAAATTAATTTTAAAATCATCAGCAAAAATTAACCTCGGGTTGAAAATAATTGAAAAAAGGGACGATGGCTACCATGAGATCGAGACAATATTTCAGATGGTTAGCCTTTTTGATACACTGACTTTTAGAAATCTTCAATCAGGAATTGTTTTAAAAACAGACCAGAATAAATTGCCTGTAGACGAAACAAACCTTGTGGTTAAGGCAGCAAAATTATTGCAGCAGGAAACCGGGACTCAAAAAGGAGTAGAAATATTCCTTCAAAAAAAAATCCCGGTCGGCGCGGGGCTGGGTGGCGGAAGTGGCAATGCCGCATTTACCCTGATGGGATTAAATAATTTATGGGAACTTCATTTAAAAAAAAAGGATTTGATGAAATTTGCCATAACTCTGGGCTCCGACGTCCCTTTTTTCTTGTCAGGTTGCTCTGCGGCTATTGGCAAAGGACGTGGAGAAATTCTGACTCCCTTTGAAAACAGATCGAATATTCATGTTATTGTGGTATCCCCAAATATTTATGTCTCAACCGGTTCCATCTATAAGGAACTGAATTTGGGGTTGACATCAAACTCAAAAGATATTAACATTTTACGTTCTTTGTTGGTAAAAGGGAAAATTGCGGAATTAGGTTCTTATTTATATAATGACTTGGAAACTGTGGTGTGCAAAAGGCATCCAGCCCTGACTGAAATTAAGAAGAAATTAATCAATTCAGGAGCAGTGGGTGCCCTGGTTTCAGGAAGCGGATCATCAGTATTTGGTATTTATCTTCAACAGGAAACAGCTCGCAAAGCGACAACAAAACTAATTAGTAAAGAATGGCAAGTTTTTTTGACTGAAACAATTAATTAATTGATAAATTAGCTTTGGAGAGGGGATTGCCATGGAAGTTACAGAAGTAAGAGTATACCCTGTTGATGAAGAGAAATTAAAAGCTTTTGTGACCGTTACTTTCGATGACTGCTTCGTGATCAGAGACCTTAAGATTATTAACGGCAATAAGGGGCTTTTTGTAGCTATGCCAAGCAGAAAGCGAAAAGACGGAACATTTAAAGATACAGCCCATCCTATTAACAATGAAACTCGAAAAATGATCGAAGATAAAGTACTCAATGAATATAAAACCTCGCAGGAAAGTTCGCAGGAAAGTTCACAGGAAAGCTCATAATCAATGGATCTTCAACCGGAGTTTACCTGAACGCATAATCCACAGCTAATCTTGCTCTAAAATCCTTTTTCATTTTTTATTATGCATATTTGTACCCTGAACAAAAAATTTGGGGCGTCGTCAAGCGGTAAGACACGGGATTTTGATTCCCGCATTCGGAGGTTCGAATCCTCCCGCCCCAGCTAAGGTAAACAACAAATTTATTACATAATCCTTTTGTTTACTATGAACAAGCAATTATTATTGTTTTCCGGTAGATCGAACCTGGCTCTGTCAAAAGATATTTGCAAATATCTTAAACTTCCGCTTGGGAAGTCTAATGTTGCTAATTTTTCCGATGGCGAAATTATTGTCAAGATTCAGGAAAATGTGCGGGGAAGAGATGTATTTATCATTCAGTCTACATGTCATCCGGGGAATGATAACCTCATGGAATTATTGATTATGATCGATGCCATAAAAAGGTCTTCAGCAAGAAGGATTACGGCAGTAATGCCCTATTATGGTTATGCAAGGCAGGACCGTAAAGCTGAATCGCGTGTTCCCATAACATCTAAACTTGTCGCGGATTTGATTTGTTCTTCTGGAGCAAACAGGGTCTTAACCGTTGACCTTCATGCCGGCCAGATTCAGGGTTTTTTTAATATTCCTGTCGACCATCTTTATGCTATGCCGATTTTAGTCAAATATATTAAAGGTCTGAAATTAAAAAATCTTGTTGTTGTTTCCCCTGATGCTGGGGGTGTTGAGAGGGCAAGGGCGTTTGCTAAAAGGCTCTCGGCAAAACTGGCAATAATTGATAAAAGAAGAGATAAACCGGGCGTCGCACAGGCAATGCATATTATAGGAAATGTTAAGAACAAAAACGTCTTCATTGTGGATGACATGATTGATACGGCAGGAACAATAACAGAAGCTACGAGAGCATTGGTTGATAATGGCGCGCGGGCAGTATATGCTATATGTACCCATCCGGTTCTTTCCGGTCCGGCTATAGAGCGGCTCTCAGGTTCTAATATTAAGCAGGTGCTTGTTGTTAACACGATCCCGTTAAACGGAAAAGAAAAAGTTTGTAAAAAAATCAAGATATTGTCAATTGCTTCACTTTTAGGAGAAGCAATTAAAAGAATTCATAAAGAAGGTTCCGTCAGTTGTTTATTTGATTAACAGCGCGGCATAAAAAAAATAATTTAAACAGAGGGATTTATTATGAAAGAATTAGAATTACAAGGGAGCTTAAGAACTGAAACAGGAAAAGGAAAAGCAAAGCGGTTAAGAAAAAATGGTTTGATACCTGGGATAGTTTACGGCAACAAAGGAAATCTTATGGTAACTATTAACCATAAGGAAATGGCCAGGCTTTTGCAAAAAGCAAAAGCCAACGCGATTTTTAATCTCAAAGTAGAAAAAAAGAAAGACAGGAAGGTTGTGATTAAAGAACTCCAGAGAGATGTAATCACCAGAGATTTTTTGCATGTGGACTTATTTGAAATATCTATGAAAAAGAAAATAAAAATTAGTGTCCCTATCGAGGAAACAGGCCAACCCGTTGGAGTTAAAATGGGGGGCATTCTGACTCACATTTTACGAGAACTAAAAGTGGAATGTTTGCCGGAATCTATTCCTGAGACTATTAAAATCGATGTGTCTAACCTGGATGTGGGACATAATTTGCATGTGAGGGATATTGAAGTGCCTGATGGCGTTACCGTTCTTAACAATCCCGATGAAACGATTTGCTCGGTCAATTTGCCTGAAGCTGAAAAGAGTAAAGAAGCAGAAGAAGAGGAAGCTGCGGCAGCGGAAGAAGCGGTTGCTGGAGAAGCTCCTGCAGAGGGCGCTGCGGATGCTAAAGAAAAGACTGCTGACGATAAGGGACAAGACAAGGAAAAAGATCCAAAGAAAGACAAGGAAAAAGATAAGAAAAAGTAGAGAAAAGCCGTGCGTATTCTGCAGAGTGGGATACTGGAACAGAGGAGTGGTGACCTTCGGCGTGAGCTCAGTCGAACGCTTGCTGAACCACCAACATTCCATTCTTTCGTACGGGCTGCAATAGAATAGAGCCGAAAAGTATCTTAACTGAATGAAGTTGTAGGAATATTGAAATTCGTGTTTTCTTTCCTGCCTTTTTTAAGAACTCCAAAAGGTATTTGCGTGAAGGTGATTGTCGGGCTGGGTAATGTCGGAAATAATTACAAAAAAACAAGACACAATGTCGGGTTTATGGTTGTTGATCAATTTTCAAAGAAACACCGTATCAGTATTAAAGATGTTAAACATAAAGCCGCTTTTGGTAAGGGCGCCATTCATGATGTTGACGTTCTAATTATAAAGCCGCTTACATTTATGAACCTAAGCGGGGCGGCAGTAACAAAATTTTTTAAAAAATATTCTGTTGAACTTGAAGATTTGCTCGTAGTTCATGACGATATAGATCTGGCACTCGGAAAGGTCAAAAAGAAAACTGGAGGAGGCGATGCAGGGCACTTGGGTATCAGGTCAATTGTTCAATCTTTTGGAAACAGGGATTTTTCAAGAATAAGAGTTGGAATAGGACGTCCAGAGGATAATTCCGATATATCGGATTGGGTGCTGAGCCCTTTTTCAAAAGAAGAAAAGGTTACTTTAACAGAATCTATCGATATCGCAATTCAAAAAATAGAAAATTTTTTGAAATAGAATTATACATAATTTCATACTATTTAACAAAGGAGAATTAAATTATGTCGTCAATTTTAGCATACATGGCCCCTTTTCTTGGAATCTACGGCTTATTCGCTGCCTGGAAAATTTACAATTATATAGATGACCAGCCTGCAGGTTCAGATAAAATGAAAGAAATAGCCGATTCAATCCAAGAGGGCGCCATGGTTTTCTTGAAAAGAGAATATAACATTTTAAAGTTTTTCATTGGAATAGTTTTTGGTCTGTTGGCCATTTTCATAAATTTCTGGACTGCTGTGGCGTTTCTCGTAGGCGCCGGCTGTTCCATGTTAGCGGGTTTTTTTGGCATGTCCGCCGCCACAAAGGCCAATGTGCGGACGTCACAGGCTGCGACATCAGAAGGGCAGGCACAGGCGTTGAATGTCGCTTTTTCAGGCGGAGCGGTTATGGGATTATCCGTAGCCAGCCTCGGCCTCATCGGAATAGGGACTCTATTCTGGTTTTTTCATAATCCTTCCGCAATGGTTATCAGCGGTTTTGCCATGGGCGCCAGTTCTATTGCCCTCTTTGCCAGAGTTGGAGGCGGCATATATACAAAAACCGCTGATGTCGGGGCAGACCTGGTGGGAAAAATAGAAGCTGGAATTCCAGAAGACGACCCCAGAAACCCCGGTGTAATCGCGGATAATGTTGGCGACTGTGTCGGCGATACTGCGGGCATGGGAGCGGATATTTTTGAGTCCTATGTCGGCTCTATTATTGCCACTATCGCTCTTGGCGCTACAGCCTCATTTACCGGAAATACCTCGGATCCGAATATTGTTACAAAACTCATGGCATTGCCTATTCTAATCGTTATGATTGGGCTTGTTGCTTCATTAGCAGGAATCAAGTCCATAAAAATCTTGGAACATTTAGACCCCGCGTCGGTCTTAAGGTATTCCACCTTTATCAGCGCGGGTATTATGCTTGCGGCCGCTTTTTTCCTTATCACACTGATGGGCATCGGCACAGGAGTCTTCATTGCCCTGTTCTCAGGCTGTATAGCTGGAATATTGATCGGTCTAATAACAGAATATTATACGGCAGGAAAACCTATAAGGACAATTGCTGAATCCGCTAAAACAGGACCGGCAACCTTAATCATAACGGGTTTGGCAGTGGGTATGGCCAGTACAACCATTCCCATAGGGATTATTTGTGTTGCTACTTATATTGCGTTTAAATTTGCCGGGC
>CAYMVZ010000042.1:0-19837 GCA_964394335.1 uncultured Nitrospinota bacterium
CTGTTACTGTTGCATCGAAGTATGCCCGGAAGGGGCCATGAAAGTAAAACAAGGATTGATAACAAGGTTCTTAAATTGATAATTGAGTCCTCCCCGCAGCAAGCTGCGACTGCGCTTGCTAACACTTTCAAATAGTAGGATAATATTAATATGGGCGCTACAAAAACAATAACATTATTTTTTATATTGCTGGTAATTCCTGTTTCTTTATTTGCTCAAAGTAATGACGATCTAAAAAAGGCTATTTCTTTTTACAATAAAGGCAATTATTCAGAATCGGTTAAGCTTTTTGACCCTTATCTTGAAATAAAATCTGACCCAAAGGTTTATTACTTAAAAGGTTATGCGCTTTACAAAATGAGCAAATTTAATGAGGCGCGGGAAAGTTTTAGGCAAGCATATCCACCTGACCCAATTCCTTTAATTGCTCAAGATAAAGCAATTGTTCAAAATAATGAAAACCTGAAAAAAAGAAAAGATGGCTTAATAGAAGCGATTTCTCATTACAATAAAGGCAATTATTCAGAAGCAGTTAAGCTTTTTGATCTTTATCTTGAAAAAAATCCTGACCCGGAGGTTTATTTTTTAAGAGGTTACGCGCTTTACAAAATGAGCAAATTTAATGAGGCGCGGGAAAGTTTCAGGCAAGCGTATGCTATTGATCCAGGAGTCAAAGTGAGTAAAGCATCAGATATACTGATTTTTCCTGATAAGTCTGATTAATCTCAAATTTTAGATGGTTCAAGTATCACTCATCAAAAAAAGTAAGGAACACCGCTAAAAGAATGTAAGTTAGATTGCTGTCAATTATTCCAGCTTTTTTGTATTAAAAATTGAATTTATCCGGATTGTCCTCGATAAGTTTTGAAAAAGATTTATCCTCTCCAAATTTGGCTATCAATTCAGGATTAAGATCAAAAGCTTTATTTAAGATATTGATAGCCTTGGGCTCATCTCCATCAAAATAATATGCTTTTGCCTGGTTGAATTGCAGGTTAGGATCATCAGCTTTAATCTCTAGCGCTTTTGCGTAGTTTGCAATCGCGTCTTTGAATTTTTTTTGTTTCCTCAGGGCTATGCCCAATTGGTTATAGAGGTGAATGTGATTTTCGTTTATGCCTATCGCTGAGGTGAACAGGGCTTCGGCGTCCTGGAACAGGTTATGTTTTAAGCAAAAGTCTCCCGCTGTAAGGTAAAGAGATGTTTGTTTTGGATGGCTCTTTATGGCTTGCTTATATACATCTAATGCCTCTTTTGGAAGTCCCTGCTCTATATAATTTTCAGCAAGACCGAGATAATTCTTGAGAAATTTATTGTTCTGTTCAATGCCTTTATCGAAATACGATTTGGCATTTTGGTAGTCTCCCTCCTTTTGATAGAGCACCCCAACGTTGTAACATACCTGAAGATTATTGGGTTCATATTCCAACACTTTCACGTAATTTTTTTTAGCCTCGGCTATATCGCCCAATTGTTCATAAGCCGTTCCGAGACCCTGGTATGCCCTCGGGAAGTTAGCTTCAATTTCGATGATACGTTTGAAAAGCTGAATTGCATCATCGATATTACCCATCTCCAATAAAGTGTTGGCCTTTTCGGAGAGTATATCCACATTATCGCTGCTGATTTTAAGAGCTTTGTTGTAAATAGTGATAGCGCTTTCGAAGCTCCCCATATCCCTTAACTTATTCGCTTTAGAAATAAGCTGGGTTACTTTTCTAACTGTCGAAGAGTTTTCCGGTGTTTTTAAAACTTCTACCAGCTTGTTTGCTAATGAAACTTGATTGCAAGGAAGCAGCAGCAATTGTGAGACACCTGCTTTAAGGGCAGTGACAATTTCATTTTTTTCATAAGAGTTCTCTATGAAAATAAATGGAATTAAATCGTGAATGTTCTCTTTGAGAAGCATCTCCTTTACAACATTGAATAGCTGTATTCCGGTTTGTGATGACGTGCGGACGTCCAGGATTTTTTGATGGCAAATAATTAGATCGATACTGCCAATATCATCTTTTAATTTTTTGGAAATTTCATAAGGGGAATTAGTGGCTTTTACATTTTGATTGATTCCAAGGGTCTCGAGGTGAGCTTTAATCTCTTCACGAACATTGAAATCCCCGCTGACAATAACAATTTTTTTGTCTACAAAAGTGGAAACTTTATCCCTGGCCTGCTTTAAATGCTGCTGCTGCTGTAGAATATCATGGACCTCATTTTGATGGCTTTTTTCCATCGGGCCTCCAATCGTTTAATGTAACAGATATCCTTGGGACAATTTTCCGCTAAAAATAAGGAAAGATAAGCCAGCTATTTATTGTTGATTTTAGCATAATTATGGGTCTAATGAAAATACCAATAATTTTTTACCCTCCTGGAATTTGCGGTGTGTAAATAATATAAAGTAGAAGGTAGGTCATGGTGCTCGTAATGAGAAGAAGAAGGTACATTATCATAGTTAATTTTCCTAAAAGCCGGTGTCTTTTTGCTCCATTCGTCAAGACTTTTTCCATAATTTTTTCAAAAGCAAAGACCAGGATAACAATCATAAATCCAACCAAATAGACAATATAACACCTGAAGGAACTGCATCTGATAAAAGATAACAACCCCAAAAATGCCAGGATAGATAAGAGTGTTATATAAAAATTTTTCGTTTTTACATGAAGAGCTTCTTCTTTAAGAATCCTTTTTCCATTTTCTTTAACAGAAGCCCTGAAACCAAGGACAATCAAATAAATAGCTATTACAATACCAAAAGTGACGAGGAGAATATGGATAGTTAAAGTGGGAGTGAATATATTATTATATACCCAATCGGGCCCACCAAAACCCGATCTCCCTTCTAATGCAAGTACCCCAAGACTACGGAACGAATAATAGGTTGTAAAATAAGCAAGCATTGTTACCATGCCCCAGAGAGTCAGGCCATGGTGCATGCTCCCTTTATGCTTCTTTGCCTGATACCAGCCAAAAAGAAAAAGAGCTGTGAATAAAACGGCCGACAGATAGCTTACATCCGCACCAATGGTTCCATGGGTTCCTAAAAAACCTGGTTTTGCGAGAAATTCTTTCATTTTTTGTCTCCTGCCCTGACAGAAACAGGATGGTCAGGATAAGTCAAAATCCTGAAATTCTGAGTCTATCAGCGTCCTTAAAAAACTAAACCGGCTAGGGGCCGGAACCAAATAGGGCTGCCGCCCTGGTCTAAAGAATAAATTTCTACTATCTTAACCAACTAAACCTTTTTCTTAGCCAAAAGCCTGTAGTGTCCGACATCAGTTTTTTCCATTTCTAAAATTTTTTGACGATCGTTCTTTAAGCTGGTTAGGACATTTTTAATCGGCTCAGCGCCATTTTGACTTTTTCTGATACAAACTAAAGAGAGCCGTCTATTAAATTATATAAATCGGCAACAGCACAAGTCAATTCCTTTATAGCCTATAGTCAATCAGTATCAGTTAATTCCAGGAGCAAGTCAAGCTTGTCAAGGGAATTAAGAAGGTATAAATAGTACAGAAAATCTTGTGGGCTTAGCAGCCGATATAGCATTAAACTGCTCAGAAAAACAGCTTGAGCCAGGCTATCAAAAGATTCCAAATCTTAATTATCAAAATTCCAGCGGTTCTTGAGTTGCCTCATAATCAGGCAGATCATCCTTTTTTTGCTCGAATTATGAGCATGAAAATTATGCACCCTTGTGAACATTTATGTGCAAATATCATATATTCAATGAGTTATCTATTTTAAGTAAAGTGGCATTCCTATTGCTAATTACACTGATAATAAATCTTAAAATGACAATCATTTAAAAAGGGAAGGAGGAAACAGAGTGATAAAAATCGACGCAATTATAAAACCATTTAAGCTGGATGCTGTAAAAGACAAACTTAATGAAATCGGAATAACAGGAATTACAGTTAGCGAGGTGAAAGGGTTTGGGAGACAAAAGGGACATACGGAGTTATACAGAGGAGCTGAATATAAAGTAGATTTTTTGCCAAAAATAAAATTGGAAATTATTGTCTCTAAAGAAATGGAAGAGCAGGTAATAAATGCAATAACCCAAACAGCACAAACCGGCAAAATCGGAGATGGAAAGATATTTATTACTGACCTTAAGGACGTTATAAGGATCAGGACAGGTGATAAAGGGAAAGAAGCAATTTAATGTCGGCGGTTCGTGGCCAACAGTCGGCTTTCAGGGCATAATCTACCAAAAAAAATTTATCTTTAATTTATTTCTGTCTAATGGAGGGATGCAATGAAGCACAAAAAAGTAGGTTTTGTTTTATTAATTATTTTAAGTTTATTCATGTTGTCCGGTAATGTTTGGGCTGAAGAAGCGCCCAAACTTGATACTGGTGATACAGCCTGGATGTTGACTTCCACAATCCTTGTGCTGTTCATGACAATCCCCGGTTTGTCGCTGTTTTATGCCGGGCTGGTGCGTACCAAGAATGTGTTATCGGTGATGATGCAATGTTTTGCCATTACCGCCCTGATGACAATCTTGTGGACACTTTTTGGTTACAGCATTGCTTTTGGTGAGGGGGGCGCCCTTTGGGGCGGTCTGGGTAAGGCATTTCTCAAAGGTATAGGGGTAGACACTTTAAGCGGTACGATTCCTGAGACAGTGTTTGTCTGCTTCCAGATGACCTTTGCTATCATCACACCTGCGCTGATTGTTGGAGCTTTTGCTGAGCGCATGAAGTTTTCCGCTGTTCTGATTTTCATGAGCTTGTGGTTACTCATCGTTTATGCCCCGATTTGCCACTGGGTATGGGGTGGAGGCTGGCTTGGTAGTTGGGGTGTGCTGGATTTTGCCGGCGGCACTGTGGTGCATATTAATGCCGGTATTGCAGCCCTGGTTCTCTGTCTCGTTCTTGGAAAGCGTAAAGGTTTTCCGGAGACGGCAATGCCGCCTCATAATCTTGTTTTCACCGTGGTTGGCGCCTCAATGCTGTGGGTTGGCTGGTTTGGTTTTAATGCGGGCAGTGAATTAGCGGCTGATGGCGTTGCCGGCATGGCCATGGCTGTGACTCAGATTGCCACCGCTGCTGCGGCTTTGGCCTGGATGTTCGCGGAATGGATTGGCCATGGCAAACCCAGTGCGTTGGGAATTGCTACAGGCGCTGTAGCAGGTCTGGTTGCAATTACACCTGCATCAGGTTCAGTTGGTCCCATGGGAGCTATCGCCATTGGTGCTGCATCTGGCGTGGGATGCTTTTTCGCCGCCACCACTATCAAGCGTGCGATGGGTTATGACGATTCCCTGGATGCCTTTGGGGTACATGGAGTCGGTGGTGCCATCGGTGCGATCCTGACAGGCATCTTCTCGGCTAAATCCCTGGGTGGAAGTGGCCTGGGCGACGGAAATGCGGGTATCGCCGCTCAACTGGTAGCCCAGTCTGTTGGTGTGATCGCAACGATCATTTACTCAGGCATTGGAAGCTTTATTATCTTGAAGATCACAGATGCTATTGTCGGTCTCAGGGTATCTGAAGAAGAAGAGGTTACCGGTCTGGACCTCAGCCTGCATGACGAAAAAGGCTACAATTTCTAAAGCTATAGCGTTTTAGTTTGGACGGTTTAACCTGTAGAATGTCAAAGTTAATGACACTCCCCACCTGGCGGAGTCTGCAATATGGGACACACCTTTATGGTGTGTCCCATATTTTTATTACCTAAATCTTGCATGATGAATTTTGGTATTCATAATGCGAAAAAGCCACAATCAAAATTCTTCCTTTACAAAAATTTTCGATTGTGGTAGCATCTGGCATTTTATTCACTGTCAACTAATAATTGATAACTTTTTTAGGAGGGAAAATTTGTTATGACACCAAAGGAGGTATTGGCATTTGCGAAAAAAAACAAGGCTGTCATGCTTGACGTCAGATTTATGGATTTTCTTGGGTTATGGCAGCACTTCTCAGTCCCTGTTTCTGAATTGGATGAAAGTGTTTTTGAGGATGGATACGGATTTGACGGTTCCAGCATCAGAGGCTGGCAGCCCATTCATGCCAGTGACATGCTGGTTATTCCTGATCCGGCTACAGCAGTTATGGATCCCTTTACACAGCACCCGACCCTTACCATGATCTGCAATATTGTAGACCCAATCACAAAAGAAAAATACTCCAGGGATCCAAGAAATATTTCACAGAAGGCTGAAGCTTATCTGAAATCCACCGGGATCGCGGATACTGCTTATTTTGGTCCTGAGGCAGAGTTTTTTATTTTTGATGATATAAGATTCGACTCGGCAGAGCAGCACAGCTTTTATCATATAGATTCTGTAGAAGCACAGTGGAACACAGGCCGTGAGGAAAACCCGAACCTGGGGTATAAACCAAGATATAAAGAAGGTTACTTCCCTTGCCCTCCTTTTGATACTTTGCAGGATATCAGGACGGAAATGGTCCTGGTTATGGAACAGATCGGAATGAGCGTGGAGTGTCAGCATCACGAGGTTGCAACAGCCGGTCAGGGAGAAATAGATATGAAATTCTCCCCCCTGACAAAAATGGGGGACAACCTAATGTGGTATAAACACATTGTTAAAAACGTAGCGAAAAGACATAATAAAACAGTTACATTTATGCCAAAGCCGATCTGGAATGACAATGGCTCAGGTATGCACACCCACCAGAGTCTTTGGAAAGGGAACAAACCTCTTTTTGCCGGGAGCAAATACGGTGGGTTAAGTGATACTGCTTTACATTATATCGGTGGTGTCTTAAAACATGCTTCGGCTTTATGTGCTTTTAGCAATCCAACAACCAACTCATACAAAAGGTTGGTACCTGGTTTTGAAGCGCCGGTTAACCTGGCTTATTCCAGCCGAAACAGGAGCGCCTGCGTAAGAATACCGATGTATTCTCCAAGTCCAAAAGCCAAGAGGGCGGAATTGAGATTTCCAGATCCTTCCTGTAATGGATATATGGCCTTTTCCGCTATGCTTATGGCCGGGCTGGACGGAATTGAAAATAAAATCGATCCGGGAGATCCATTGGATAAAGATATTTACGCGCTCGGACCTGAAGAATTGGCCGCTGTTCCAAAAGTTCCGGGATCCTTAGAAGAAGCGCTGGTTGCCCTGGAAAAAGATAATGAATTTTTGTTGAAGGGAGATGTCTTTACCCAGGACGCAATCGACATGTGGCTGGAATATAAAAGGGAAAATGAAATTAATGCGATGGCATTAAGACCACATCCTTTTGAATTTGAGCTTTATTATGATGTCTAATTTAAACGCTTAATAATAAAAAGTCAAAAGCCCCCTGATGTTCAGGGGGCTTTTTTTGTTTTTGTACGGTAATATTAGATCAGATTCGCCCCGTTAATCGTGACTTTAAATATTTTTTTAGCTTCTCGATTACTTCGAGATTACTCAAGATAGAGAAAATTGAATAATGAAGTTATCTTGAAGCAATCGTGAAACAAAAATGAAGTCCGAGTTTTTATTCTGGATGCCCGATGGAAGCACTCGGGCATGACAAAAAAGTGATGCGTTGAGGTATGGTAAAAAAGGGGGAACACTCTGGTATGGCAAAAGAGCGTTGCGCTAGGGCATGAACAAAAGAGTGGTGCGTTAGAGTATGGTAAAAGAGCGTTGCATTCCCGCTTGCTCCCGGCATGTCATTCTCGCATGCTTTAAGCGGGAATCCAGACATAAAACGAGTAAATGTCATCACTTCAAAGATAAGGGTATGTCAAATTAAAAATGAAATAGAAGAGAAGGCCCTATCCTTCCCCATGTTAAAAAATCAGAGAAGGATAGGGCTTGAGAGGAGGATCATCCGTATCTTGCTATAATTTAAAACACGTAGGTCATTTCAAAAGCAAAAGTATCATTATTATCAGTCACACTGCCATCTGCCTTTGTAAAAACATTTTGATCGGAAGAATCGTGGCGGTATTCAATAAGCGCTCCGAACCCTTCACCAATTACAAATGTGGGAGCAACGGTAATGGCCTGCTGGGTATTATTGGCTGTTCCTCCTAATCGAGCGCCATCCTCATCGTCAAAGTAATCATACCTGACTGTAATTCCACCCCAATCCGCGTAGTCATAATGGCCCATCACGAGAAAACCAAACCAGTCCGCATCTGTACCGGTTGTTGAGGCCAGGTCCTCATTTCCAAAGTTAAATTCCAATCCGACTGTTAGTTTAGGAATCATGGTTATAGTTCCATCGATATCAAAAACCGTCATGTTTTCACCGGCTACTGCGCTGTCATCTCCTGAAATGGCTGAAAAACCCAGATTAATATCTTTCATAGGGGTTATTCCGATCCTGCCACCAATCGTCTTGTTTTTGTTCGTGTCCGGATTATTGTCCCACCCATTTACAACATAAGCGCTGATATCAATCATTTCGCCAAGAGCTCCGGATGCCATAAGTCCTGTTAAGTTTGTCGGCAAACCACTGTTAAATACCAGGGCGTGAGAAAATTGATACATGTCAGGAGCGTCCAAGAGTTCAAATCCTATAGGAGCGTTAAATTTTCCAAATGTAAATGTAACCCCACTTCCGACAGGTGCTGTCAGGGTTAAATAGCCCTGTTCTATGATAGCATCGGCTGTTTCCGTTCCTCCTCCATTTGGAGTGTGGTTTAAATCAAACCGCAAAGACGCCCAGTCTTTGATTTCTTTCGTAATGTCAATTTCAACCTGGTCCAATCCGAATGTATTTGTATCCGCGTTATCATCTACAACATAACTGGAATCCACAAAGCCGCTCATATCAAATCCTAACGCCTCGGCGGCATAAGCTTTACCATAGCTTATTGAAAACATAAAAATTGCTACAACTAAACCACTAATTAATTTCTTCATTCACGTCCTCCTTCTCAAATTTAATTACTAAATTATTGACCTGTTTAAGAATCTTAACTGAAAATACTTTCCTATCACCCCCTTTTATAGATATTTTAAACTAACTACTTTAGATTATTAAGAAATCGATTTTTGTAAACAGTAATTGAAAAATAAGCAGTAATTATAAAATAAAGATTAAGAGATTACAACTATAGTTTTAATTTTATCGTTCCTGGATTTTGCTTCGCCCCGCTGAGCGTGGCTTCGCAGATTCGCCCATAAAAAAGTACCTGCGAAGACAACTTGATATTATAACCAAAGCTCATTTAAATGCAACTTATATACCAGGTTTTTTAAAATAGTTGTCAGAATTTATTTTATTGATAATAAAGGATTTAAATCTTGAAATAATGTTTGACCAGTTTTAAAAGCAGGCGATTCATTGTTTGCTGCTACAAATTTAAGCATGGAAAACAATTTCTGCTTAATACTTATGCAAATCCAAAAAGAACTTTCTATTTACAAAAATTAACCTGTGGTCCCGGAGAAAACATTTCCTGCATACAATTCAAACATTTGAAAAACATTTTTCACTCCTTGTTTTTTTTGGCACGACAATTGTAATTATTTTAGAAGCTGGTTTGTTTTGCGAAAATTAATATAAAGGAGTTAAATTGAAAACAATTAAAACTACACGTTTACTTATTGCAGATGATCAGAGTTTTTCAAGAGATGCTTTAAAAGACGCATTAATTGAAAAAGGTTTTGATATAGCGGGGGAAGCAGCTACCGGTAAAGAGGCAATTAAATTAAATAAAAAATTGAAGCCTGATTTGATTTTTATGGACGTAAAAATGCCGGAATTAAACGGGATCGAAGCATCTCATGAGATTAACTCTAAAAACCCTGTTCCGATAATACTTTTAACTGTAAAAGATGACCGAAGTACAATAGAAAGAGCCAAGTCAGCGGGAGTAATGGCATATCTTGTTAAACCTTTTAATAAAAAAGAATTGGTTCCCAATATAGAGATTGCCATTAAACGTTTTCATGAGTTTAAAAAAGTGAAAAATGAGAATGCTGATTTAAAAGCAAAACTAAATGCAAGAAAACTCATAGAAAAGGCAAAAGGAATTCTCATGGAAAAGCATAATATTAATGAACAGGAGGCATTTAGAATGGTTCAAAAGGCTGCAATGGATAAACATACTTCAATGAAAGAGATTGCAGAGAGCATAATTATGACTGCTGATTTATAGTACACATACTGTTCAAAGAAGAGCAGGAATAGAGAAAAAGCAAAGGCGCTTTTTAATTGGATCCACTTAAGTGGAGCAATGAAAGCGCCTTTTTTTTAGTGTTCAGGAATGACATGTCGGGAATGCCCGTATAGTAAGACGTATGCATTTCAAAATGACAACGCATATGTATGCCAGATTGATATTTTGCACTGTTTTGTCATTCCCAACTTGATTGGGAATCCAGATAAAAGAATTCCTGGATTCTAACTAAATCTTGTCCTCAACCTGGATTCCCGCTAAGTGCATGCGGGAATGACATGTGGGGAACATGCGGGACTGATATGTCAGGAGCTTCAATTATTTAGGTCATTAAAAAAATGAAAATTTTATTTTTCTTAATACTGAGTGTTTTTCTCATTTCAGATGATAGTTTTGCCGCAAGACTTCTTACGTCTGAGGACGTTCAGAGGAATCTCAATATAGTATGGATCATTTTTGCGGCGATCCTTATTTTTTTGATGAAGGCAGGATTCGCTATGGTGGAGATTGGGTTTACCCGTTCTAAAAACGCGGTAAATGCCCTCATGAAAAATTTTGTTGATTTCGCCATAAGCGCTGTAACGTTTTGGGCAATCGGTTTTGGATTTATGTTCGGCACAACCAATGGGATATTCGGCACAGATGGGTTTTATCTCCAGGACTACATAAAAAATCTTGATCCGTGGCTTTTCGCTTTTTGGATGTTCCAGGTCGTTTTTGTTTCTTCAACGGCTGCGATTGTTTCCGGAGCTATGGCCGAACGTACCCGGTTTGTTGCCAGTCTAATGTTTACTCTACTGCTGACTGCTTTTATTTACCCGATTTTTGGAAGCTGGGTTTGGGGCGGACTCTATCATGGTAGCGGCTGGTTGGAAAGACTGGGATTTATTGATTTTGCCGGCTCTACTGTGATCCATGCCATAGGAGGTTGGGCAGGACTTGCTGGAACAATCGTTCTCGGACCCAGGCTGGGAAAATTCAGTGAGAAAGGAGTGCTAAAACCTATTTTAGGTCATAACCTCCCTCTCGCAGCTCTTGGGACTTTGATTTTGTGGTTTGGCTGGTATGGGTTTAATGCGGGAAACACGTTGGAAGGCAATGAAAAAATAGGGTTAATTATCATCAACACCACACTTGGTGGAGCGGCCGGAGCACTTGCAGGGATGACAACTATATGGCTTATTGCAGGAAAACCGGATGCAGGCATGACTCTTAATGGAGCATTAGCCGGGCTGGTAGGAATTACTGCCGGTTGCGTTTATGTGTCGCCTTTCTGGGCAATTGTGATAGGCCTTGTTGCCGGTTGTCTTGTAGTCTTTTCCGTTAAGTTTTTCGACAGTCTGAAAATTGATGATCCTGTTGGCGCTATCTCTGTGCATGGGGTTTGCGGTGTATGGGGAACTTTAGCGGTTGGTCTCTTTAAAACCGGAGAATTATTTAATTTAAAAAATCTTAGCGTACAATTTTTAGGTTCTATAGTAGCTTTTTTTTGGTCATTTTTTGTGGCTTATGCGTTTTTTAAATTCATCGATTATTTAGTGGGTCTTAGGGTTTCTGCTGAGGAAGAGTTTCGAGGGTTGGACTATTCTGAACATGCGGCAGGAGCTTACCCGGATTTTCACGTTACCTCTATTAACTGAAGAATTTTTTGGATATCTAAATGAAATCTTTGCCGGAAGAAGATTCAGTTCGCAGGCTGCCGAGGCCTGCCAATAAGAAGCAGATTATTATTGCTGTCCTCGCAACGGCTTTTGTTTTGATTATTTTTTATAGCTTTACGTCAGTCTCTTATTATTATTCATCGACAAATTATTTTTGCTCGACTCAATGTCATGAAATGGTGCAGCCCTATCAGGAGTATCTTTTGTCCAGCCATTATGACAGCAGGAAAGGTGTTGTAGCGGATTGCGCCGACTGTCATTTGCCCCCCGGGTTAGTAGATAAGTGGTTTGTAAAAACAAAACAGGGAGTCCATGACTCTCTGGTTCATTTTTTTGGTGATCCGGAAAATCTGGATCATAATGCGCTTAAAATTTCTGCAAGAAAAAATATTCATCCCGGCGCTTGTATGAAGTGTCATAAAAACCTGTTTCCTTCGGACTTGCCCCGGGGCGGTTTCAAGGCTCATAAAGCCTTTGAAAATCAGGAAGCTAATAATTGTGTGGATTGCCATGTAAACCTGGTGCATGTTTCAGCCGGTTAAATGAAAATTGCGGAGTTCAGACTAAGGAAGGCGGATTGTTGCTAACAATGTCCGTAAGTTCTCAATAAGTCGGGGTAAGCCAAGGTCCATAAGTTTGTCATTCCCGAATGTTCCCCGATTAGAGAGTTCGAGGACAAGCTTTATCGGGAATCCAGGAATCAGCTTGACTACTAGATTCCCGATAGGAACGCTCGGGAATGACAAGATAGGGTATAGCCAATAGTGACCTGGCCCTGAGAACAGGTTTTTTGTTTTATAATAAAATTATACTTTACACAGAAGATTCCCAGCAGCTTGCTTCGGGGAGCTTCAATTGGAGGTTATTTTAATGGAAAACTCTTGTTATAAAAAAAGTAATTTTGCGGGAAGTCCTTCGCAATATTCAATTCGCAATATTCAATTCTCAATTTTGCCTGCATTATTCCTCTGCTTATTAGCCTCCATTCTGTTTTCACAAGTGGCTCATGCGGCAAGAACAGAGGGAGAAAGGGAAATTAGCAAAAAATGTATCCTTTGTCATCAGGAAATTTCCCCTGGGATCGTGAACGACTGGGAAAAAAGTAATCATGCGAGAAGCGACATTACTTGCATAGACTGTCACCGGGCCGACCCGACAGATGCGGATGCATGGAAGCACGAAGGTACTTATATTTCCACTATCGTCAGCCCCAGGGATTGTTCCAAATGCCATCCCAAAGCAGTGAAAGAGTTTGTTGATTCCAAACATTCCGGAGCCGCTACCTTTTTAAAAGCTGAAGCAGGGGATAGGCATAAAGATAATATTTTGGCATATACAATTGAGGGAGCTGAAGCTGCTGTTGTGGGGTGCGAGAAATGCCACGGTAATGTTGTAAAAGTCAAAAACGGAAAATTTGAGCCAGGCTCCTGGCCGAACGGTGGAATTGGCAGGGTAAACCCTGATGGAAGCCGTGGTTCCTGCACCGCCTGTCATACCCGGCATGTCTTTTCCGTTGCTGAGGCCAGAAAGCCGGAGACTTGCGGTACCTGCCACATGGGGCCCGACCACCCGCATATAGAGATATATCTGGAGTCCAAGCATGGGGTCATTTATTCCAGTGAAAAAGAGAAGTGGGATTTTGACATTCCGGCAAATTCCTGGGATGTCAAACATTTTCGAGCTCCTACCTGCGCGACATGCCATATGTCCGGCATTGGCAATTTGGAGCCGACTCACGATGTTGGAAAGCGTCTTTCATGGGTCTTAAGGTCTCCCCTTTCCATTAAAACCAACGGCTGGCAGGTCAAAAGAGAAGAAATGAAAAAAGTCTGCCTTTCCTGTCATTCAGATGGATGGGCGGAGGGATATTATTTTCAACTTGATAATGCGATAGCTCTTTATAATGAAGAATATTATAAGCCGGTTAGAAAGGCACTGGATGAATTATACGCACTTGGCATATTAACGAAGCAATCATTTGACGAAGAAATTGAGTTCACATGGTTTGAATATTGGCACCATGAAGGGAGAAGAGCAAGGATGGGTGCAGCCATGATGGGGCCGGATTTTGCCCAGTGGCATGGTTTTTATGAACTGGCTAAAAACCGCCTTAAACTTTTGAATGAGATAAAAAAAATGAAAAACAAAAAATTGAACTATAAGGAATAACCTATGACACCGGCACTAAACAGTGAAGAAGCTTACAAAAATGTTTTGAGAGGGTTGTGGAACAATCGCAGCGGTACTTATGAAGAATGGGAAACTCTCATTAAGGAACTCCCTCATTATGGAATGACTGAAGAGAAAGCGCGGGCCTTGGAACCAGATGTTAAAGAATCTCTCGGCGTTGTCGTTCCCTGGTCTATATTCGATAAACCCGGGTTTGAAACTTCAAAAGAAAAGATTGCAAAACGCTTCCTTTTCTTTTCGCTGAGCTTTTGTTTTTTTTTAGTAATGCTCTGGATTTACCAGAGAGTTGAACCGAAGGAAACTCAGGCCATGCACCCGGTGTTTGCTGAATCCTCTTTAAAGGTAGAAAAGCAAAGAAGTAATAAAACATTTTTGCCCTTTGACAAAATGGTGGAAATTAAAGGAGGAAACTTTCTGATGGGAAGCAGTGATGGCGACTTCGATGAAGAGCCGATTCACAGAGTTCATTTACTTCCTTTCCAATTAGCTGGATATGAGGTGACCTACAGTCAATTCCAGGAATTTATTAAAGAAAATCCTCATTGGGAAAAAGGAAAACCTGGAATGAACGAAGTGGATTTGAATTACCTGAAAGACTGGAATGGAACAGACTTCCCGAAAGGCAGGGAAAACTTCCCTGTTGTTTATGTAAGCTGGTTTGCTGCTTCAGCCTATGCGTACTGGTTTGGAAGGCGGCTGCCCACAGAATCAGAATGGGAGTATGCCGCAAGAGGAGGATTGAGGGGAATGCCATATCCCTGGGGAAAAGTATCCGAATTCTGGATCGCAAACATTAAAACAGAGGGTTTAATAAATATGCCCAAACCTGTCGGCAATTACAGCATGAACGGGTTTAGAATTTTTGACATGGCGGGAAACGTCAGAGAATGGACAGCCGATGGTTATTCCCTTTATAATCCAGCAGAACAAAGAAATCCTCAAATGACTACGAATCAAAGGTATAAAGTTGTCAGGGGAGGGTCCTGGGAAACTTTTGGGAGGGACTCCAGGGTATCGAAAAGGTGGAGGGAACGCCCAAATCATTGCGGGCCTGATATAGGTTTTCGCGTTGCAACCGATATTTATAGCTGATTTTCGGGTTAGATCAGGGGATTGAAAAAATATTAGACTGGATAACAGGATGGACATGATTAAATCCTTTTTATGTAAGTTCTCAATAACAAAGTCGGGGTAAGCCAGGGTCCCTATGTTTGTCATTCCCGATAGGAACACTCGGGAATGACAGGAAGGGTGATCTCCTCAACTCTGTATAAGGCGCTGTAAAAAGCAAAAACTTAACAGCGCCTAAACTTTTTGAGATGTTACAACTATGTAATAAAAATTATTAATTTTTTTTGGAGGAAATAATAATGGATACAGATGCTCAGGATTTAAAAAAAGAGAATGAAATGAGAAGGGAGAATGAGATTCAAAAAATGGAACCGGGAAAAAAGGGAAAATTTAAAATAATCGTGGTGGCTGTTCTTCTTGCTGCAGGAATATATTATTCATTCGGAAACAACGATGCGGAAGAATATTCCGTGGTCCAGAAATGGCCGTCTGGAAGCCTGGATGTTGTCATGAAACCCGGTTTGTTCTGGGCAGGACCTTTTTCAAATGTTACCAGATTCAAGATATCGAGTGTTGTTAAGTTTTCCAGGAGTAAAGTGGGAGAAGAGACTATTGACCAATCGATCTTTGTTCGGTTTAAAGATAACGGAACAGCTAATATTAGAGGCATTGTAAAATATCTTCTTCCTACTGATCCTGAAAAAATCCGTATGATAAAAAATGAACTGGGCAATAATGACGTTATTTCTAATAAAGTGCTTAAAAACTTCGTCAACCAGGTCCTTGTTAGAACAGCTTCTAATTACACAAGCAGCGAATCTATACGGGATCGCTCTGCTTTTTTTAACGATGTCAATGATGGATTAAAAAGTGGGAAGGGTCCTACTGGCCGCTACTCTATGCAGATACTGGCATTCACTCTAAACAAAATAATTTACGACCAGCAGTCTCAAGCCAAATTTGACGAACAACGCCTTCTGGAACAGCAGAAAAATAACGCTAAGATTCAGGCTGAAAAAGCACAGCAGGATGCTGTTACGGCAAAAGCCGAAGGAGAAAAACTGATAGCGCTAACAAAGGCAAGAGAAGAAAATCTTAAGTTTGAGGCCACGGTCAGGGCGGAAAAGGCTGCGGAGATTGCCAGGATCAAAGCACAGGAAGAGAAGGCAGTCGCTATTACTGGCGCTCAAAAGGAGTTTGATGTTGCTAAACTGGAACTTGAAAAGGCAAAGCTGGAAAAAGAAGTTGTACTTTTAAAGGCTGAGGGCAGACGGAGCGCTGCTTTGAAAGAAGCGGAAGGAAGAAAGGCCCTGGCAGCAGCAGACAACTCACTCGAACTCAGGCTCAAGACTCAAAAAGAGATGATGATCGGTATGGCCCAGGCATTAAAAGATGTGAAAGTGCCCTCCGCAATAATTGGGGCGTCTGGGAAATCGTCCGGGAATCCTGTCCTCGACCTGTTTTTAATGAACCAGATAAAATCGCTAACAGATATTAACTCCACGGGAGAAACCGGGAAATAATCTGGCAGTTTCTAAACAAGCCGGGAATGACCGTCTTCCTCCTCTGTCATGCCCGAGTGTTCCTATCGGGCATCTATATTCACAACTTGGTCTGGATTCCCGATAAATGCATTCTGGAATGACATGTGGGGAGCATTCGGGATTGACATGCTGGGAGTACGGGAATGACATGTTCCTGGGGCGGGAGTGATATTGTGGAACAAAAAGTGCTAGGCAGTTACTGGCACTTATAAATAGCACAGGTTGGTGTAAATCGATGGTTCTATATTATTGGAAGTGTTTGGCACTTACATTCACCGGGAAAACAGTTTTTTATCTGCGGTAATCTGTACTACAAATTTGTAAAATTGTGTTTTTTTAGCACAATTTTTATTATCAGGATTGGGCGGTAGCCCATTTGGTTGTGGCCTTTGCCACTCTGTGTCATTCACTGTCTTTATCGTGGTTATAGTTTACTTTTCCCAAAACCCCCTCCTCCGGGTGTTTTAATGATAATGGAGTCACCTTTTTTTACATCTTTAACCACTCTGTGAGGCAGTTCCACAATCTCTCCGTTTGTTTTTTTCAAAAGATTGACCCCTTTTTTTCCCGGCTTACCGTCTGCCAGGCCATAGGGCGCATAGACCCTTCGTTCGGATATTATAGAAATTTTAGCAGGTTTTAAAAACTTTAATTCTCTAATTGTTCCGTCTCCTCCCGCAAAACGACCTTTGCCGCCCGAGCCCTTTCTTAAAACAAATTTCTCAAGCCTTACTCCGGGATGCCTCATTTCCAATATTTCCGGATCTGTGATCCTGGTGTTTGTCATATGTACCTGTATACCGGAAGTACCGGGACAGCCGTCTGAGGCGCCGGAACCACCGGCAATGGTTTCATAATAGGGAGTCTCTCCTTCAACTTGAAAGAGCAGGTTATTCATTGTGCCCTGTGATGCAGCCGCTGCTTTGAGCGCTCCCAGGAGGACATCCGTTATCCTCTGCGAAGTTTCCACATTTCCTGATGCAACCGGCAAAGGGTAAACAGGACTCAGGATGGAGTCATCAGGAATGACTATCCTAATTGGCTGCAGGCATCCGCTGTTTAATGGAATGTCCGAATCTGTTAAAGCCCTGAGAACATAAAGTACCGCGGAGCGTGTGACAGATATGGGGGTATTTAGATTATCATTTGAGTGCCCCGGCCCTGTGCCTGTAAAATCTATTTCAGCGTTGACTGTTTTCGGCGGATTAATCCCCCCCTTGATAACAACCTTTACTTTTAATAGGGTTCCATCATCAAGATGGTCTTCAAAGGCTGCTTCAAAAGGGTCGCCTGTTTTAAGGAATTGAGCGAGAGCCTGTTTTACCGAATATGCAGCATTCTCCTTAATAAATCCCATATAATCACGAGCAGTATCCCATCCGTAAAGAGCGATGGTTTTTTTGAGTTCATGTACTCCTTTATTACAGGAAGCTATCTGGGCTTTAAGATCGGATATTCGCTCTTCCATGTTTCTTACCGGGTGTTTATGGGTTGATAGGATTTGCCTCAGTTCTTCTTCTCTTAATATGCCGTCTCGCACAAGAAGAAACCCGTCTATTAAGATGCCCTCTTCATCAATATGTTCCGCCGCGGGAGGCATAGACCCGGGAGTTATTCCGCCAATGTCCGCATGGTGCCCTCTTGCAACGGTAAAGAAAACAATCTCATCGTTTTGGGAAAAGACCGGGCATACCACGTTCAAATCCGGCAGATGAGACCCTCCATGATAAGGGTTGTTGGAAAGGTAAATATCGCCTTGCTTGATACTCCCCTTTTCGCTTTTAATAACTGCTTTTACCGTGTCCGCCATTGAACCAAGGTGTACAGGCATGTGGGGCGCGTTTGCAACAAGGTCTCCTGTGCCGTCAAAGACAGCGCAGGAGAAATCCAGCCTTTCTTTGATGTTCACCGAGTGGGCTGTGTTTCTAAGGGTATGCCCCATTTCAGTAGCAATACCCATAAAAAGATTGTTAAAAACCTCAAGCAAAACCGGGTCAGGTTTACCATTTTTATTGGGGTTGTTACTCTCGCTTCCAGGCTCCTGCCTGATAAGGGGGAGCATTTTTTTTACAACAATAACTCCATTTTGTTCTGCTTCAGCATCAAACCCGGGGTCAATTACTAAAGTAGAATACCTGTCAACAACAAAAGCCGGTCCTTTAACTTTTGTTTTTGGTGAGATGTTTTCTCTCAAAGACAGAGGCGCATCTACAAAACCATTGGAATAATAAATTTTCCGAATTTTCTCAGGAATACTCTTGTTCCTTAGTTTCAGTTCGGGAACAATATGCGATGTATTAAAAAAATCTCCTTTTTCTTTAGCCTCTATTCGCAAATTAACCGCTTCAACAGGTTTATTTTCAGGGTAGAAACCAAAGATCCTTTCATGCTGCTTTTTGAATGATTCGAGCACATCTTCATAGTTAGAACATTCTACAGTTAAAAAAGCACCAGTCCCTTCATGGCGCAAATCAATTTCTCTATTTATTAAAAAGTCTTCTTTTTTATTATTTTTTTCTTTGATTAATCTTTCTTCCATTTTATCGAACGAAGATAAAAGTTTTTTATGATTTTCTCTATTGTAAATGCAGAGCACGCTCATACTTGATTTTTTTGTTGGTTTCGAAAGTCCTATGCCGTATGCGGACATGACGCCGCCTAATGGATGAAAGATTACTTTCCCCATTCCAAGCAGGGACGCCACTTCACAGGCGTGCTGTCCACCGGCTCCACCGAAACAGACCAGGGCATAATCCCGGACATCATAACCTTTTGAGACGGATATCTCCTTTATCGCCATTGCCATCTTTTCATTGGCAATCCTGATAAAGCCAAGTGCTGCTTGCCGGGGAGAGTAATTTCGTAGAGTTCCAATATTTATTTTTTCCGTAAGGCGCTGAAATTTCTCTTTAACAATATCCTCATTCAGGGCTGAGAGCCTGTCTGAGCCAAAGGTTTGAGGGAAATGCTCCGGCGAGATCCTGCCGGTCAGTAAATTCGCGTCTGTAATTGTAAGCGGCCCTCCAAATCCATAACAGGCAGGTCCAGGGTTCGCGCCTGCGGATTCAGGCCCTACTCTCATCCTTTGCCCGTCGAACCACAGGACCGAACCGCCGCCCGCTGCCACTGTTGAAATGTTTAACATCTCCACCTGAAACTCAATGCCGCCGATGATCTTTTCATAAACTTTTCCCAGTTTTCCTTTGTATCGAGACACGTCGGTTGAAGTTCCTCCCATATCAAATCCGACAGCGCCCTTGAGACCCA
>CAYMVZ010000043.1:0-18249 GCA_964394335.1 uncultured Nitrospinota bacterium
CGGAATCCAGATAAATATTGTAATTTTCCAATTCAGCTAAAATAGAAGCGGCGTTAATGGACTTGCCCCCAAGTTCGGCAAAATGATCATGGATTCCTACTTTTTCCGGCGGAAGGAGCAACTCCTCCCACCAGAGTTTATGAAGGAGCTTTTCCATTGCTGTTTTCGGTGGGATCTTATTTTTATGAGAATGCGCTGCCTCTTCTTTCAGTAAAAGAGAAAGTTCATTTATCGCTTCATCATATTCCCCTTTCTCATACTGTTCGAGGAGTTTATACCGTTGTATTTTCCCGCTTGAAGTTTTGGGAATTCTTTTTGCGACGGGAATCATTATGTCCACAGTCAATCCGAGGTCCTGCTGGAGTTGATGTTTTATTTTCAAAAAAAGAGGCAATAGAGATTTCAGGATTTTACCGGAAAGAAACATCAGGAGCCTGTCGCTTTCCCCGCTGGAGTCGCGTTGCCCGCAAAAAACAACCTGACCGGGCTTCACCCCATTTACCTTTTGAGCAATATTTTCCAGATCATGTGAATAGTAATTCTGGCCGTTGACGAAGAGAATATCTTTGGTCCGCCCGGTAATACATAAGCGGCCTTCCCTTACGAAACCCAGGTCGCCGGTACGTAACCACTCGTCGCAAAATGCATCCTCTGTAGCTGCGGGATTATTGTAATAGCCGGTCATAATATTATCCCCCCTGACCTGAATATGGCCGACAGTTCCGTCAGTCGCCATATGGTCTGAGCCATCCACGATCCGCACTTCGCAACCCTGTACCGGGAAACCCACACTGGCAAAAGGCACGGTAGAGGGATCGTGTATATTTACAGAAAGGGCTTTGTGATGCTTTTGCAGTTCTTGGCGGTTCAAATATTCAATTCGTGGCTCCTCTTTATGAGGTGAAAAAGCCACGGCAAGGGTTGCTTCCGCCAAACCATATACCGGAAGCATAGCTCTGGAATCCAGACCAAACCCGGACATTTTTTTCATAAACCGCTGCATCAGTTCCACACAAATGGGTTCCGCTCCGTTCAGTACAAGCCTTACTTTTGAAAGGTTCCAGCGTTTTTGAGGGTTGCGCTTGAGTCGCTCCAATAGAACAGTCTGACTGAAATTAGGACCTGCCGTAATGGTGCCGCCGCATTTTTCCAGGCTGTTCAGCCACAGGAGAGGTTTCCTGATAAAATCCAGTGTATTTATGTGAAACTGATTGACACAAAAGTGGAGAGGCGTCAGGTGATATCCGATAAGCCCCATATCATGAAACAGAGGCATCCAATTGAGAGTAACATCCTCTCTATTCATTTTAATGCCATTCTCAATTCCATGCAGATTGGACAGTATGTTTTTATGTGAAAGCATTACTCCTTTAGGCTGGCCGGTACTCCCGGATGAAAACTGGATAAATGCTGTGTTCGTCGGCTGTGCTTCATGAAAGGATGTTGCAGGTTGCTCCTGTTGAATACCTGGTAAAGTCCGTAAATTATCTTCAGGAATTAAGCAGACATACCGTGATTTTTCTTTTTCTCGATCAACGAGATTTGAGGATACCAATACAATAGGTTCTCCAAGTGTCTTCCAAATGCTTTGCAGTTTTTCCAGCGCGGGGCTAAGACTGTTTAACGACAATGGTGCTGCCAGAGGGGCGGGGATGATCCCTCCGAGCAGGCATCCCCAGAATGCGGGAATAAATTCTTCATTGCGGGTTAGCGACAAAATAACTTTATCTCCCGCTTTCAAACCCAATTGATAAAGTCCCGCCAACACACACGCGGCTTCTTTTAAAAGCTGCGGATAGGTTTGAAACTTTACTGAACCGTCTTTCTGGATATAACCTATTCCTTGTTTTGAAGCCTGGTTTGCGGTATGTTGTAACATTTCTGGAAGCGTCATGCCGTTTGTCGTATACTTTTTTTTAAACATGTTGGGGTGATAATCGTAAAGATTTTATATTATACAATTTTGTTATAGAAAAAAAGGATGGTGGTACTGCCAGAATTTTAACCGAACTGATGGCTGGATATTTTTCAGTCAGCTTTAAGGACAAATATGACCCTCTAATTTACACAATAAACTGGTTTAAAGCTGTCCATAAAAGATCTTTAAATTACCCTAAACTGAGGGTTTTAACAAGCGTTTGTCAAAAGGTGATGTTTGTTGTCCATAAAACACTAATACATTGTGAAGATTGCTATTAATATAGAGCACTTTTCAGCGAATAAAGGTGGAGCGGAACGATACGCGTCAGGATTAGCCAAATCCTTAGCTGATAAAGGGCACGAACTGCATATCCTTGCCTGTTCCTGGTATGATGGCTGCGAAAAAGAATTTTGCTGTCACAAAATCCCGAAGTCTCTTTTCAGAACTTTCAGGGATCTGAGGTTTGCGCGTGCCAGTCAGAAAGAATTGCAAAAAGAGAAATACGATCTTTGTCTTTCTTTTACCCGTTCCATTAACCCCGGATTTTACTTGCCGCACGGGGGAGTCCATAGAGCTTACCTTAAAAGGGAGCTTCAATCTCATTCAAATCCGCTGATAAAAGTTTTTAAGTTCCTTGTAAATATAACCAGCCTGCGTCACTTTCTGATAAAACGACTTGAGGGTAAGGTTTTTAGTAATCCCAACCTGATTGTGGTGGCCATATCTAAAATGGTTAAAGAGGATATTCTTTCTTTTTACTCTTTTCCTGAAAAAAATATAAAAGTTATTTATAACGGAGTAGATCTGGAAATGTTTAACCCGGATCAAAATAAAAAAGCAGAGCGGGGAATCAGAAGCCGGTATAACATTGACAATAAAACTTTGCTTATATTGTTCGTTGCTAATAATTTCCGTTTGAAAGGGCTCACAAACCTTGTCAATGCCGCAGGGCTTATGAAAAAAAAGATGAAAAATTTTCATGTGCTAATCCTTGGGAGTGACAATAAACTTCCCTACGAAATACTATCTGGCAGACTTGGTTGCAGAAGGAACTTTACATTTATTGGAAAAACCAGTGAGGTGGAAAAGTTTTATGCGTCTGCAGATGTTTTGGCTCAACCAACTTTCTATGATGCCTGCTCACTTGTAACACTAGAATCTATGGCTTCTGGACTGCCTGTTGTTACCAGTAGTCAGAACGGGGCATCCGAACTTATTGAGAACGGGGTAGATGGATTTGTTCTTGAAGATACTCAGGATTACGCTTTGCTGTCTCAAAAACTGATGCTTTTTTCTGACAAGAATCTCAAAGAAGGGATGGGAAAAAACGCGCGTAAAAAAATTGAAAAATATTCCCTGCAGCGAAACAGTCAGGAAATGCTTGCCCTATGTGAAGAGGCTTGCATTATGAAAACAGCTCTTTAATATTTTCATACTCTTTCCAGCGTCTATGTATCCACAAATATTGTTCAGGGTATTTGCGGACAATATATTCAATTTTTTTGTGAATTTCTTCAGTAATACGGTAGATTTCCTGCTTTTCACTTTTGTAATCCTTTAGGGGCCATATTGGATCACAGACAAAGCCCTCAAAATGGGCGCCATCTGCTTTTCGACAGCATGCCACCACAACAATTGGTCTCTGGTAGGTTACGGCAAGTACTGCTGGTATAGGTGTAGTATTAGCTTTACGGCCAAAAAAATTAACGGCGATTCCTTTCATTGTTCCCTGGTCGGGAAGAATTCCTATGGATTTTCCTTTGCGTAGAGTATTTTTAAGGGTAAACAGGGCATTTTTTTTTGGAATAATAACCTGGCCGCTTACAGCACGATCCTTAAATATCATGTTTTCCAGGTATGTATTATCGAGAGGCCTTACCACAATAGCGAGAGGAATGCCTACAATTGAACTGGCGTATGGAAGAAGTTCCCAGTTTCCAATGTGCGGGGTAACAAATATGCAACCCTTGGATTCATCATGGATCTTTTTTGCTTTTTGAAAAAGCTCTTTAATGTCTTCGGTTATCTGAATAGAGCTTTGAAAACCAGCAGTTCCTTTCGATTTAAATCGATACTTTAAAATTTCAGAAAGCATAAGAAAAAAGGAATAAAAGCTTTGAACAGCAATTTGCTTGATTTCCTTTTCATTTTTTTGGCCGTTAAATGCGTTTCGTATATTATCAATTGCTATATGACGACGGCTCGGAACTATAAGATAAAGCAAATGGCCAAGGAAATAACTTAATACAATCATAACCTTGAAGGGCACAACACGGGAGAAAAGTATTAACGAACATACCAGTAAGTATTCGCAAAAATGAATAAACTTTCCTCTTCTTCGTTTCTTTTTTTTCTTCTTTTTCATTAAATTTCTACAATTACTGAAGTTGACTGCCCGGCTATTCCGTAGCTAATAGATAAAAAACGATCTTTTTCACATGATTGATGGGAGCTTGAAATGTTTAATTTAGAAAATTCCTTTTCTGTCTTTTCAAAATTTAATGTGGCGGGAATAATTCTATCTTTCACTGCTTTTAACCCCAAAATAATTTCTGCCACATCACTTGCCGCTCCTATATGCCCCGTATATGATTTCAGTCCGCAAATCGGTATTTCAGGCTCCTTATTCCCAAAAATTTCCATCACAGAACTTAGTTCTGAGGCGTCCCCTTTTTTAGTACCGCTTCCATGCAGGCTAATAAAAGCAAGATCATTCATGTCACAGTCAACCTCGTCCATAATCATTTCAATATTTCTTTTAATGACCTTTGGTGGAACAGTTAAGCCCGGGTCGTGTGAAGGTTCAAAACAGTTTTCAAATTCACATAATTTCCCAAGTATCTCCGCGTTTCGATGATTTGCTGCATCAGCTGACTCTAAAAGAATGGCAGCGCCGCCTTCTCCTGTTATAAAACCATCTCTATTTCTATCAAAAGGTTTGAATGAAGAGATTCCATCTTTGCATTTTGATAGTATACCTAAGCCATGCAGTTCCTGAAGAGGCACTTCAGTTATCCAATTTCCGCATCCAACCACTAACGCGATATCTGCCTCGTTCTGTGCTATGCTTCTGTGTGCCAATTCGAGAGCATCCATGCCGCCGGGAGAAAGAGACGCCAGACTTGTATTTGGACCCATAAACTCAAAATAAGCGGATAAAAAGCTGAACAAATTGTTTGAAATCGACTCAAGAAGAAAAAAGGGGTTAACCTTATTCAAGGCTGAACTATTTAATTTTTCGAAATCCATCTTCTGCCATTTTCCGTCCGTCCCATCCTTTATTGCAGGGTACATGAAATGACAGTCAACTTGAGTAAAATCTCCAGAAGCAATGTATAAAGCGCGTCGCTCAGGAGGAACATCTGAAACATTAATTTTAGAATGAGTGAGAGCTTCACATGCAGAACTGAACCCAAGCAAAGATCCACGGTTCAGGAACTTCATCTGGCTTAAGAGCTTAGGGTGAATGTTTTCCGGGATATCAAACTCTGCTACTTTACCGTAATATTGTAAATATTCCGGTAGCCCATCTTCAGGGAAATAAGTTATCCCGGTTTTCATGGCCTTCAGGTTTTCCCAATTCTCCTTAACATTTTTTCCGAGAGGCGTAACAAGCCCCATTCCTGTAACTACAACTTCTCTGCCAGACATAATTTTGAATAAGTTTTATGGAGTACTAGGAAAGATTAAGTTTTTAAGTTGAGCTTCCTGGTTAAAACTTGAAAGAATCTCTTTTGTTCATCGGTATTTTCTATTTCTGAAAAAGAGATTATTTTACCCTCGAATTCCGACTTGATTATCTTTTTTCCACCAACAGTCCCGATTCCTTTATAAGTTTTTACTGAAGAGTTTGGTTTAGCCATAGCTTCCATTACCAGTTCAACCTGGTCCCCGGGATATGCAAAGCCATAAAAATTGGATTTGATAACCTTATTTATTAAAAACCAGTTGTTAAAATCAGAGGATGCTGCCTCAAGCCAGCCCGCAAGCTGAACTAATGCTTCCAATAATAGTACTCCTGGCATGATCGGGTTTTTTGGAAAATGGAATTCAAGGAAATCTTCACTCATTGTTACATTTTTAATTCCCTTAATTTTTTCTCCAGATTTCCATTCTGTAATATGATCAATTAATAAGTAACGCATAAATAATATTTTCGATTTAAGAATGTTGATTGACGAATGAAAGGAACACCATTTATAAATTGCAAGCTTAAATCTAAAATCGTATATCGTCAATCGTAAATTGGTTGCGGTTCTGCCGCGTCACGCTATACTCAAGCCTCCATCAATGGAAATTGCCTGGCCGGTAATGTAATTTGACTTTTCAGAGGCAAGGAACAATACAAGGTTTGCAATCTCAACGGGTTCTCCAAATCTTCCAACCGGAATGTTTTGAAGAATTTCCTCGCCTACTTTCTTTCTGATGCGTTTACTCATTGCAGTTAAAATCATTCCCGGTAGAACAGCGTTTACTTGAATACCCTTTTTCGCAAGCTCAACAGCGCATGCTCTTGTAAAAGAAATCAAACCTCCCTTTGCAGCCGCATAATTAGTCTGTCCACGGCCGCCTTTTATAGCGCCTATAGAAGCGATATTTATTATCTTCCCATGGTGATTAAGCATCATCATTTCTGCCGCGTATTTGGTACAGAGAAATGCTCCTCTTAAATTAACATCCTGCACCGCATTCCAATCTGAAAGTTTCATGCTTAATAACAAGCTATCTTTAATAATTCCAGCATTATTGACAAGGATGTCTAATTGATTAAACTTTTTTTTAATAAAATCGAAAAGGGCAGTGACTTCCTTGCTGTTTGAAACATCGGCTTTAAAAACATCAGCTTCATTGCCAAAAGAGGAGATTTCTTTTTTAAGTATTTCCGCGCTATTCCTTGATTTATTGTAATTGATAATAAGTTTTGCGCCGGCATTAGAAAGAAGCAGACTAATATCCCCTCCAATGCCTCTTGCTCCCCCTGTAACCAGGGCTACTTTACCTGATAAATCCAATTTCATTTTTTAAACCAAGATATATTTCTTAAGAACAACCGTGGCGTTCTGTCCGCCAAATCCAAATGAATTGGATATCGCGGCCCTGACGCGCCTCTTTCTTTTCCCATTACTCACATAATCCAGATCGCATTTAGGATCAGGATTGGTAATATTTATAGTAGGATGAATTTCATCTCTCTGAACACTTAAAGTCGTAAACACAAATTCAGGTCCACCAGAAGCGGCTATAAAATGCCCTATAAGAGATTTGCTGGAGCTTATGGATATCCTTTTGGCATTTTGCTTAAAAACCTTTTTAATTGCAAGTGTTTCTGCGGAATCATTCAATTTTGTACTTGTACCATGAGCATTAATATAATCTATCTCATTAATCTTCATGTGACCGTCTTTCAGGGCGGATTTGATTGATTGCTCAGCGCCGTTTCCTTCAGGATGTGGGGCCGTGACCTGAAAAGCGTCCATGGAGGAGCCATAACCCGCAACTTCCGCGTATATCTTCGCTCCTCTTTTAAGCGCATGAGACTCTTCCTCAAGAATTGCTGTACCTGCACCCTCGCCCATTACAAGTCCGGATCTTTTTCTGTCAAAAGGACGGCAAAGTTCGTGAGGCTTGGAAGAAGAAACACATGCTGCCTGAAGTAGAACAAAAAAGACAAGTCCTATTGGATTTATCATAGAATCTGCTCCACCCGCAACCATAAGATCAGCATCGCCTCTTTGAATTGTTTTGTATGCTATGCCTATGGCTTGTGTGGCTGACGCGCAGGCCGACGTTATCGTATAGTTGGCTCCTTTTAAATTAAACTTTCGGGCAATTAAAGAGGCAGCTCTATTGGAATTGTTTCTTACAATAGATTCTTTGTGTGCATTGTCATATTTTTTACCGAATTGATCACAATCGAACTCCCCATTCTTGTTCATAAAATTTTGCACATCTTCCAATCTGGTAATCCCAAGCCCGGCGGCAAAAGCAACTCCAAAACGGTTACTATATTTATTGTCTTGATTAACACCGGCATCATTAAGAGCTGACTTTGCCGCCCATAACCCAAACAATGTTCTCCTCTCGCCTTCGCATGACACATACTCCTTAAACTCTTCTTTTATCTTATTCCAATTTTCTTCTTTTATCTCTCCAACAGCCTGGACAGGTGACTTTTCAGTGCCGGGATAAGCAAGCCGGCTAATACCGGACTCACCGGCAAGCGCCTTGTCCCAATTTTCCTCAACATCAAGACCAAGTGGTGTCGCCAATCCAAGTCCTGTAATAACGACCCTTTTTTTAGGAGCCATATAATTTTATGTTCTATTGAAAAAGTAAGGTATTAAAAATCTGTTACTGCCACACGGAATGCTGTGTTTAGAGCAATCATAACCTCTTCCGTGCTTAGATTATTTGGCTGAGTCGATAGTTTACTTCCTTTAAGTTTATTGAGGAGGTGGCCGACACGTTTTTTCATCGAATGCTTTGAATAAAATTCTTTCCAAATCCAGCGAAGACCATCGTCTAATTCCTGAGAGGTCATATTCTTTGTAGTAAATGTGGAATTCTGGCCATTGAATTTTGTAGAGTCTTTCTCAAATATCCGGTTTTCCGCTTTTAACTGCTCGTGGAATTTAGATCCATCTACAGGGAAAATAGCTGAAAAAAGAGCTAAATCAAGTTTATTTTTCTCGCAAAACATTAGCGTTTGATGAAAAATATCACTGGTGTCTTGTTCGAAGCCAAACATAAAAGATCCATAAACACCTATCCCATGCTTATGAATATTTTCAATAAGTCCCGGGAACTTCTGAGGGTCCATCCAATTTTTATCTACATTATCCAGATTTTTTGAATTGAGTGTTTCAAAACCGGTAAAGAGAAACTTGCAGCCGCTTTCAGCACAAAGCTTCAGCAATTCATCATCATTAGCCCCGTTTATCGAAAATTGTCCAGACCATGCAATGTTATGAGGGATTAAAGCTTTAAATAATTCCTTTGCGTATTTTTTGTTAATGGCAATATTATCATCTACAAAAAAAATCATTTTGTCTGAACATTCGCGAATTTGGCGGACCACATCACTTATTGGTCTATGGCGTAAAGTACCTTCATAAAATTTTGTAACGCTACAAAAATCACAGTGAAAAGGACACCCGCGGCTTGTTTCAATATGGTAACACTCTTCATTTCCAAACCATTTTTTTGAAACAAAAGGAACATTGCTCAAATCAATATAGGTACTTGCCTTATAGCGTCTTTTGAGTTTTCCCGATCTAAAATCTTCTAAAAGAGTTTTCCATACATTTTCTGCTTCACCGATAACAATGCTATCCACGTGATCTTCTGCTTTATGGGGCCAAAGGCTAACAAAAAAGCCACCCATGACTACAGGCACGCCCCGTGAGCGAAACTTTTTTGCAATGTCAAAAGCTCTTCCTGAAAGATGAAGCATGGAAGTTATACCAACAAGGTCCACCTCCTGCTCGTATGGAATATCTTTATGGTTTTCATCCAAGATAACCACGGAATCCTCTTCAGGGGTAAGCGAAGCCAATATACTCAACGCCAGAGGTGTTGATGCCATAAACCTTACCGAAGCTTGGCCTCGGCCAACGTTTTTTGGATTGATGAGAAGAATCTTCATTCTTTACACATGAATTTTAGGAGTGCATGAGGCAAAACCGAAAAGTAAATTTCTATGATTTTTTCAGTCCGCTGTAATAGTTGAATAATTTTTCTAACTCCCCTGAACTAACTTTATGAAAATGGCTGTAAATGATTCGGTCCATTGAGGCAATTGTTTTACCATCCACTAAAATCTTTGCTTTGCCAAGCGAGTCTCTGCTTGAGGTAGAAATAATTTCTCCCTGAATCTCTGCTTTAAAACCCGGCCTTAAATTGTAAGAAATATTTACGTTTTCCACTAAAGACATAATCGCGGAGAGTTTGAAATCATTAGTGTAAATGATCAACCAACCAAGAAGCTGTGCCATAGCCTCAATAAAAATCACTCCTGGAACAAAAGCAACTTTACTGAAGTGACTTCTGAGAAATTCTTCTGAAAGAGAAAAGGTTTTAATTCCGGTTATGGATTTTCCTTTCTCTATATGAGTTACGTTATCGTAATATAAAAATCGCATATTTTTTAACCGCAGAGAAGGCAGAGGCTCTTTCCTTTTGCAGTAAATTTATTTTGGTTGCGGTTTTGCTGTATTAGACCACAGCCTCAATTATCAAAGAAACACATTGTCCTTCATAACATTGGCAGTTTACCATAATTTTTTTTAGAATTACTTTCATTGGAGATTTATTGACGAGATTGAACTTGATATTTTTATCAGAAAGTACGGAATTAAGAGTTGGAGGGATTTCACCATTTTTTAGCATATAAATTCCTAAAACAGTATCAGCTGCGGCTGCGCCTGCCAGTAAATGACCTAAAGCGCCTTTTGAAGAATATACATTAACTTTATCTATACAATCTGAAAAAACCCGGTGTATTGCTTCAATCTCATTTTTATCCCCAATAGATGTACCATCACCATGAACAATGATTGCGTCAATGTCCGATGGCTCAATCCCTGCTTTGTCAATTGCTTCTTTCATGGCATGAGAGATAGCTCTTGACGTAGGACCTGAAAATTCTTCTTCGCACTCAAAAGCGAAGCCGTAACCAGCAATGCTGGCCAGAGACTGGACACCCCGTTTATTTGCGGACGAACGCGACTCCAGAGTCAGCATGCCGCAGCCTTCCCCTAAAATAGTCCCATTCCTGTTTGCGGCAAAGGGACGACATAACATTTCACTGTCTTTCTCCGATGTGTTCAATATTTTAAAAAGATGCGCACGCGCAAGGCTTAAAGGAGAAACTTTTTCGCTGACACCGCCCGCAAGAACTGCCTTTGCTCTTTTATCACGAATGGCATTCATGCCTTCGATAATAGCCTGCGCTCCAGAGTCGGAGTGCGGAGAAAACACTGCGTTTTCACCTTTGAGGTTTAACCTGATTGCTACCTGGCAGAATGTTATATTGTTCAGCATTGAAAGAGGCCACAAGGGATATATCTCCTGGTATCCACCTGAATAAAACAAGCTGTAATCAAGATTGCATTCAGAATCCAATGATTTCTTAACTGACGGCATAAGATCCCCAACCTTATAATCAACCATCCCCATACCGGCAAAAAAACCGATGTCTTTTCCTTTAAGAGGTCTTTTGTCCAGGCTGGCTCGCATGAATGCGTCACGAGCGCATTTCAGAAGCATATAGGAATGTTTATCCATTATCCGGGCGTCCCTTGGATGAACATCCAAGGAAGAATGGTCAAGACCCTTTACCTGGGCGGCAACCCGGCATTGAAAGCCTTTTGCGTCAAAATCTTTTATTGGCAGGGTTCCGTGCTTTCCTGAAAGTAACGCATCCCATGTTTCAGATGCAGTAAGGCCCAGGGAAGATACCAATGCAACTCCGGTAACAACAACACTCTCATCCTCATTCTTCATATTCGCCTAAGCATAAGCACGAGTTCTGACCCCCAAAACCAAAGGAATTTGAGATCGCTTTCCGGTGTATTTTACTTCTTGCCTCATTCGGCACATAATCAAGATCACACTTTGGATCAGGATGATCATAATTAATGGTAGGCAAAAGGATTGAACGGTTTATACCTATAAGCGTTAAGATAAACTCTATAGCGCCTGCCGCGGCAATCGTATGTCCCAACATTGATTTATTGGAATATACCGGAATATCTTTTACCTTTTCTCCGAACACCTCTTTGATTGCCCGGGTTTCTGTCAAATCATTTTGCTGAGTGGATGTTCCATGCGCGTTAATGCAATCAATGTTATCGGGGCTAACAGAAGCGTCTTCCAAAGCACTTCTCATGGCTATTTTGGCTCCCTCACCTTTGGGGTGTGTATCAGTAATTCTATACGCATCCGCGGAAGAGCCGTACCCCAAAAGTTCGCCTAATATTGGAATACCCCTTGACCTGGCATGTTCTAATTCTTCTAAAATAACAACTCCGGCACCTTCAGACAATACAAATCCATTTCTTCTCCTGTCGAAAGGTCTGGAAGCTGTTTGAGGTGTTTTATATTTTTCCGTCAAAGCCTTTAGCAGAACAAATCCCATAAGACCAGTAAAATCCAGAGTAGCCTCACCGCCTCCCGCGATCATAACATTGCATTTACCTTCCTGAATTACTTTATATGCCTCTCCAATCGCCTGTGATCCAGCCGCGCATGCGGATACGAGGGAAAAATTATGTCCTTTGCAGTTAAATAACATTGAAAGGAGAGACGTCGCTACATCAGGTTTTCTGCAAAAAAATTTAAGATACGAATACCCGCCTGCCTGCGTCAGTTTTTTCATATCCCAATTTCCGTTCCCGTCATAAAACCTGTGCAGGAACATCATGTCTTCTACTTTGGGATTGTCTCCGTGGGTGCCGATTGAAACGCCGATTTTTTCGCGGTTTGTTACTTCCTTGAGTTTTGCCTGTTGTGCGGCTTCAAGAGTTGCAACTCGTAATAATTTGAGCGCGCGGGAAGAAAATTTTTCCAGCCTTTGTGCCTGACTATGTTCACTCTTGTTAGTCAGCCACTCGTTATCAACTTCTCCACCTATTTGGCAGGGCAGTCCTTTAGTTTCAAAAGAGGAGATGAAATCAATTCCGGAAAGGCCATTACTCGCGTTTTCAAATGTTTCTTTGGTATTTTTTCCTAAAGGAGTGATCATTCCGTAGCCGGTAATCACGACCCTGCGTTTAGAAGATGTTTTTTTCTTTCTGGACATTTTCCAACCATTCTTTAATTAAATCATCTCCATTAGCAAAAACAGCAAATTCTCCGCATGATCCGCATTTAATGCGTGTTTTTTTATCTAATTGCCATGTTGAATTACCGCACGTGCATTTTTCAGGAAGGGAATTGAGGATATCCATAACACCGCTTGCGATTGATTGGACCGTGATTAAGGCAGGCACTTCATCAACATCCACACCGGGGTTCAAATCAGGAAGATCATCTTCAAACCGTGCCTTCAGGAGTTCGATAGCTTTGTCAGTCAGTTGATTGTTTTCATCAATAGCAGAGCCCTCACCAAACATCTCTTCAATATGTTCAAGGATAAAATGACGCGCCATTTTAATCCCGAAGCTCTGTTCCAGCCTGTAATTGATATCAAGAAAATCCAGGGATTCAGCGCCTATATCATTTATCAGAGAACTTTCAGGTTTAATAGTTTCTTCCTTAGCGCTTAGCGTTTCAATGATAGCTTTTTTCATCTCATCAATAACTATTTGCTCAGAAATGAAATTTTGTTTCATAATTCCTCCTAAAAATTTTATCTATAAAGTCTGTTGCTGAGCCCTTTATCAACAACAATAGTCTGTCCATGCATTCCCCTGCTTGCCGTATCGCATAAAAATAATACTACATCCGCTATTTCATCCGGTTTCACAAAGAGATCATCCGGTATTTTATTTACCTCTTCCATGTATTGTCTCAATACTTTAAAAGAGTCTGTTTTAACAAGGCCCGCGCAAATACCATTAACAGAAATTTTTTTATCTTTAAGACTCTCTGCACAGTCTCTTACAACACTTTCCATGGCGGCTTTCATGCTTCCGAGGGGATAGGATTGATTGTAAAAGCGGCTTCCAAGACTTGAGATAAAGATCACCTTACCTCCGGATTTTTCCAGTAGCGGAAGCGCTTCCTGAATACAGAAGATGTTTCCCATGTAATTAGTCTCGACCAACTGCCTGAGTTCCCGCTCAAAAAGTTTTTCAATGGGTTTAAAAGGAGCTTTTGCGGCATTCAAAATAAGAAAATCCAGTCTGCCGCATTTTTCATTCGTTCCGTTCAACAATGCCTTAACAGACTCTTTTTTAGAAATATCAGCCTGAATAAAAAATGCTTTGCGACCCATTTGATTAATCTCATTGCATAAAGTCTCTCCCTGTTTTTGAGACGCGCCACCGGATTTACGGTAATTTATAATAACATCCGCGCCTGATAAAGCGAATTTTTTAGCAATTGCGCTCCCTATGCCGCGGGAACTGCCGGTTATTAAAGCAACTTTATTTTTAAATAAAACATTACTCATAGGTTTTATGGCATGTCGGTTTTTTGATTTCTGCCATCCCTGGCCTCAACCCTTCGGGCGGCTTTCCTCCGGAAACCGTCCAATTTTATCTTCCTGATAAAATTGTGATTTGGGCAAAGCTGAGCTGAGCTCTGCCATCCCTGGCCTCAACCCTTCGGACGGCTTTCCTTCGGAAACCGTCCAATTCGGTTTCCTACCGAATTGTCTCTACGAACTCCGCAATTTCAAGAAACTTTATACTATAAAAGTTTAAATTAATAAGGTCAATTAATTTATTTTTTTCGTGCTTTTCGCGTGTTTCGTGGGTAATAATTAATATAGTTGCGGCAATGTTACGCTTAGTATATAAGGGGCTAACTGTATTATAGTAGACTGTAAAGAGAATGATAAATCTTAAAGACAAAGTTGCTGTTGTAACCGGCGCTGCCAATGTAAAGGGGAGGGCGGTCTGCAAAGCTCTGGCAAATAACAAGGCAAAAGTTGTTATTCACTACTTTAAAAATCAAAAAGGGGCAGAGTTTCTTCTGAATGAGATTAAAAAAGAGGAAGGGGAAGCGTTTGTTTGTCAGGCTGATATCAGGAACCGGAAAGAAGTGAAAAACTTATTTGAAAAAGTAACAGCCAAATATGGTTCGGTAAATGTACTGGTTAATAACGCTCATGAGAAAATCAAAAGAAATTCTTTTGTAGACACATCATGGGAAGAGCACCAGATGCAAATAGATGTAATAACAAGAGGGAGTTATTACTGCATTCAGGAATCCTTGAAGGCAATGTTGAAAAACAATGAAGGTTCAATAATTAATATACTGAACACTCAGGTTAACATGCCGGTAAAAGGCTACAGCAGCTTTACAACCGCGATGGCTTCGATGGTCGGAATGACCCGGAATCTTGCGAAGGAAGTGGGGAATAATGGTGTGCGGGTAAATATGATTGCCCCGGGGTTCATTGTCGGCAAAAAATCAGAACACGCCCCTTTTTTTGTTCAGGAGAAAATCATTGAGCAGACCCCTCTCAAAAGACTTGCCACTCCGGAAGACGTTGCCAATGCGGTACTTTTTTTAGCCTCAAACCTTTCCGGTTTTGTTACCGGCGGATATCTTGTAGTAGATGGCGGTATGGTCATGCTTTAGGATGTAAAATTTCTCAACAAGTGCATGTCATAGCTGATGGTTGATTAAATATAGAGTTTAACGGCAACCGCCTACTTTAACCCCAAAAATTTTCTGATATGTTTTGCCAAGAGGTTATCGATTTCTTTGTGTCTCGGAACAGGTTGCTTTTTGCCGGTATTAGGATTTACATAAATATCATGATTTGCTCCCGCCCGTAATAAAATACATCCATCTCTTACAAGTTGCCGGACAAACTCTTTTCGCTTCATATTGAAATTTCTTTGATTTCATATTTTTCGGGAACTTCATCCATTGCCATCAGAAGGTATGCGTCTTTAATATTTTCTTCTAATTCTTCTAAAGTCTCTCCCTGAGTCATTATTTCGGGATGATCGAGAAGTTTCCCCAGCCAGAAATCCTCCCCCTTCCAGTAAATCATAGTCATTTTTGTTTTTATGGTCATTCATTCTCCCTTCCTATAGTTTATATCACGGTGTTAATATAGCTAATAAAATTAGAGATTTCAAGACATCTACTTCTCTATTCTAACAGTATGCCACTCCGAAAGACGTTGCCAATGCGGTACTTTTTTTAGCCTCAAACCTTTTCGGTTTTGTTACCGGCGGATATCTTGTAGTAGATGGCGGTATGGTCATGCTTTAGGATGTAAAATTTCTCAACAGCAAAGAGTTAACTCCTCATCCCCCTACAACGATTTTTGCTCCGCAGATTAGCAATATGAAATCCTATAAATTCATTCTTTGAGGACCGGATGCAAATTCCTCATTGAGAACTTGTCCTGAATTTGGCGAAGGGGAGGTGCCTCTACGTGTAGGTGTGTATAATGCTGATCGCCGATTGCTGGTAGCTTTAATAGATAGATTTGATTAATTTTTAACGCAACAGGTAGTTTATGTGCTGATTATTTCATTTAATCCATCTATAACTGTTTCCAATTCCTCAGGATCAACTTTACCGATTTTATTTCTAATGCGTTCTTCTGAAAGAGTTCTGATTTGACTGATTTTGACCCAGGATTGTTTTGGTAAAAGAGTAGATTTCAGTTCTAATGTTAGTGGAAATCCTGCGCGCTGTTCCTGGCTTGTGATTGCCACTGCTATAACAGTTCCTGATCAATATCCTGGCTGAGGATAAGAACAGGTCGAAGCCCTGCTTGTTCTTTACCACGGACAGGGTTTAGATCAGCCCATCGGACTTCACCTCTTAGTATTCTGGCCATTCATTAAGTTCCTCTGAAAGGCCTTCTTCAGCTATAGACTTTTCAACTTTCGGATCTAACTTTGCACATTCCCTGGCTAATCTATTTTTATCTAATCGTTTAAGTTTATCCTCTACAGCTTCTTGAAAAGCTCTACTTCGATTAGAGAAAATATGTTGATTTACAAGTCGATCTACTCTGGCAAGGATGTTTTGGTCAATTGTAATAGCAATTTTATTTTTATTCATATTTCATCTCCTGGTATAATAATATGTCATACTAGGAGAATTGTCAAGCATCAATGAAAGTGTTCAGCAAACGCATTCCTTGCTGCTTGCAGTGGGGGATGCGTTAGCTAAACACTTTCACCTAAATCATTTTTTGTTTTTATCAAAGCCTGAACAGGCGGTAAGCTGTATGGAGAATTGTGTTGAATAGCGGTTAAAACAGTGCCGCCACCTGTAAAAAAGTAATACTGTGAATTATCCAGCACCTGCAAGTAAAGCCCAGGGCAAAGATTTTTAAATTCCTGTAAGGTATCACCACCGCCATACAAAATCTTTGCAGTTCTGTTTTTGTCGATTGTTTCATCAAGGGCCTTAGAGCCTTCGTAGAAATGAGGAGTGTATCCCATAACGGCGTTAACAAAAATAGTTTTTGCAGAGAGCATGATATTGGTGACCTCCGGCTGAGAAAATGACTTTGGAGAAACATCCAGAACATAGCCAAAGGAATCACCCTCTTTAAAATCGTCAGTGCTTATCTCCCTGCAATCTGCCTCTACCTTATTTTTCATAGAGTCTGACTCGATAAGAAACTTCAGTTCAAGAATTTTGCGTTTTTTGGAATCGAGTTCCAAAAGTTGACTTGCAGCTTCGACATCTTCTTCCTGGACACCTGCTATTTTAATACCGTACTTGGCGCAGAGAAAAGCGTTGTAGATAACGCCTCCGAGAATTAGCGCGTCCACTTTTTTATATATTTCTATCAAAGGACCTATTTTAGTATCAAACTTTGCTCCAGCAACCACCGCTAAAAAGGGTTTTTTCGGAGAGAGGACTTGGCTAAGGTTGATAATCTCTCTTTGCATAAGGAATCCGGCATAGGAGGGGAGATATCTCGAAACATTTACCGAAGAGGCATGTGGCTGCCATGAGCCGAAAGCGTCGTTAATAAATATATCCGCCAAACCCGCCAACTGAAGGGCAAATTGGTTTTTGGCTGTTTCGTCTCCTTCTTCCCCTTGAAACCATCGGGTGTTTGGAAGGTATATGCCACCGATTTTTCTTTTTTTCAAGTCTCTGATCGCTAAATTGATGGAAGTATCTATGCCTAAAAAACCCCTCCCATCGTCTTCTTCCTTGAATTTCGGAACCATAAATTTTGTGTGGAGTTTTGTTTCAATATATTCAACAATAGGATCTACTGTAGAATCTTTGGAAATTTTAATTTTCCCGGTTTTTTTATCTTTAGGTCTGCTAACATGGGTCATCAGAATAAGGCGCCCACCTCTTTCTACAATGTTATACAAAGTCCCGAAGGTGGCGTCGATTCTATAAGGATCAACAATAGCCCCCTTTTTTACTACATTGTGATCAACACGCACTAAAACAACCTTGCCTTCAAGGTCGGCATCCTGAATTAGGGGAAGCCTGCTGTCAATTTCCATTTCGTCCTTTTTCTAAAATTATTCTATGGTAAGGCTTTAGGTTTGCTCAAGCAAACCTAAAGAGCCTGCTTTGAGTTTATCCAGTGGGTCGCCCAGCAGAATTAATATTTGGCCTTTTGAACTTTGGCGCATAGTTTAAATTTCATCAGATATTTTAATCAGAAGAATTCCTCGGAGCTCTGCTCCGGGGTATAAGGATGCAGTATA
>CAYMVZ010000044.1:0-18087 GCA_964394335.1 uncultured Nitrospinota bacterium
GGGATTTTTTGGCCGGGTTCCTGGAAATGGATGCCGCGCATTTTAATCGCCATTACATAGATATTCTTGCTGAAGAATTTCCAAAAGCTAAATTTTTATGCCTTATACGTGACTGCTATTCCTGGTTGAATTCTTGCGTTAATTTTTACACCCACCTTGAAAAGGAATCCTTGCAGGTTTCTGAACTTCCCAATGGAATGCCTTTTGACCTGCCCATCGGATCAAACATTCAAAAAGAAGAACTGGTAAAAAATTTTAAGAAATATATTGATGTCCCCCTTACATTCTGGACAACTGAATACAAAAAGATATTAGAAAAACTTCCTTCAGGCAGGTCCATGATAATCAAAACAAACGAAATTTCCGGTAAATTGGATGAGATAGCCCGGCTTATGAATGTATCCTATAATTCATTAATTACAGAGCAGTCTCATCTCAATAAAGCGGACTATGGGGTTGACATCCTTTACGGTCTGGATAAGGGTTTCCTGAAAGCTAAGTTCAAGGAGCATTGTTCTGATTTGATGGAAGAATTTTTTCCCGGTTATTCTCTTCAAGATTATTTTAAGGGACGTAAATTGTAGTGGTGAAATGAAAGTCATTAGAAAGAACTTGTAAATCAAACTCCGCACTCATTTTTATACATCCACTCTATTAAGTGGTGGTTTATATGCTGCGACGAGATCCCCGCAAATTGCGGTGTCCTGTTTTCTCAGTGGAATATTCATTGATATTGACCATGCGTTTGATTTCTTAATTTTCTCAGGAGAAAAATTTTCATATAAAAATATGCTGTCATGGTGCATTAAAGAAAGATGGGATAAGGTCGTGCTGATTTTTCATTCTTATGAAATCTTAATTCTTTTAGGTTTTATAATGTACTATTTCCCTCACAATATATTATTGGGCATTTTACTGGGGAGCGGACTTCATCTTATACTGGACCAAATAGGAAATTGTTCCTTCAGCAATTATCACAAACTTTTCCCATGGTTTTATTTTTTTACTTTTCGAATTTTTTCACGTTTTCGAAGGGAAAAAATGCTCAGAAGCAACCTGAAGATGTGACGAAGGTGATTATCATTCAGTGTCAATATGGATGTATAACCTCTATGGAATCATGAAAGGTAGAAAGAATAAAAAATATAGAAAAAACAAATAAACTTTTCTTCATAATGCCTCCTTTCATTAAAGGGCATTTTCAAAAACTCACTGCATCTCTTTTCTTCGCCCTTAACAAAGGGGGATCAAGGGGGTTGTCGACAAAAAAAGTAGTTTTTAGAAGTACCCAAAATTTATTATTATGTTTGTATTAATAGACACCGATGCAGCGGAAATCTTGCAGATTTTTTTGTATGGATGGGAAAAAGTTTATATAATGTAGTATTACTAAGAAATACAAAGGAGGCATCCAATGAGGACATCAAAGATAATGACGTTATCTCTGCCGCCAGAAATGGTTAAAGAAGTAGAGCGAATAGTTAAAAAAGAAAACAGAACAAAAAGTGAACTTTTTAGAGAAGCCTTGCGAAAATATATAGATGATAAACACTGGCTAAAGATTCGCCAATGGGGTTTGACGGTATCCCGGGAGCTTGACGTCTCAACAGAGGAAGATGTTGACAAGCTTATACACGAGTTTCGCAAGGCAAAGAATTGAAGGTTGTCCTTGATACAAATGTTTATATTTCCGCAATGCTTTTTGGAGGCAATTGCGAAGAAATTTTACGGTTTGCCGTACAATGTTCTTTTGAGTTAGTAATCTCAAAAAGCATTATCTTGGAAATTGAAGCTGTCTTGAAGGAAAAATTTAAGTGGCCAAAAAAGCAGGTATCGGATACCCTGACATACCTCAGAAATATTTCTACTGTAATTAAGCCAAATATCTCCCTTTCAGTAATCAAGGATGACCCATCAGATAACAAAATTATAGAATGTGCTGTTGCTGCCGTGGCTAACTACATTGTAACAGGAGACAAAAACCACCTTTTGCCGGTAAAAGAATATAAAGGAATGAAAATAGTATCTCCTGCTGAGTTTTTAAAGCTGTAATAATAAACAAAATATTTCAAGGATTGTAACCCCGCATTTATTATAACGGCCAACAGAAGGTGATTATTATGCAGTGCCCAAATGGATGTACGACCTCTATGAAATCAAAAAAAGGAAGAAAGAATCTTCCATCGTCACAGCCAGCCGGTGGTTATTTCGGACTTAACTATATATATGTGCCCTCAATGTGGTCAGGAATCAATGCCCTTATCATCTGCGAAGATGGTTGAGGATATCTTAAATGAAAAAGTCAAACCTTCCGGCAAGTTTACTGCAGAACTCTATGAAACAAGTTCGGCAGGTTGAAAGCTTTAATATAGAAATCCATTTCACCATTATCTCCAATCTCCCAGCAGGATAAACGGCACCCAGAAGTAACCTGAATTCATGATGATTCTGTAATAATCCATTTGATGATAAATACCATTCAAAGAAATAGTTTTTTCACGTTAGTTGTTTGGATCGGCTTTGCGCCCAGTTTAATGAGCCCAGAAGTGTCAACATTCTTCAGTGTAGATAACAGCTTTCCTTTAGCCAGAACCTCTTTGCAAAATTGCATAGTTTTGCTTTCGGGCGCCGCATAAGCTACAAATACTTTTTCTGCTATTGCGGCGACAAACTCGTTACGGATATTGGATGTTTCAACAGTTATGCGGCGGTGTTTTTCGTTGAAAGGAGATAAAAAGAGCAATCGGTTTTCGGAAAGCGGTTTTTTGTATTCTTTCGGAAAGCGCATTCTATCTATGTTGCGGGCAGGGCAAATGATAACTGGATGAGGAGATCGCAGCAAGGTCTTCAAAATTTCTCGCTCCACAGGAGAGTGGAAACCACCGATAACCGTTATCCCGACTTTCCGCAAGGCTTGAGCAAGGTCTAATGCCTGTATGATCAGATTTCCCGGACATTTGACAGAACAGAAAAACGCCAATTTCTTATATTTCAAAATATCAACATTTCCTATTGCAGCAATCCTTTCAGGCGCATTTTCCCCAAGGTATTGTTTTAAAGTAGATGGATAAAGGCTGTCTTCCTGAACCACATGCAGAACGCTCATATTGATTCCTTAGCACATCAGCAACTTAATAACACGATCGGTATTGACGTAATAATCATTATATAATATAATTGTTTATTTTTTAATCAGCTTTGGATTATACTATCACTTTTTATGGGAATTCATTCAAAAAAGGAAGCATACATATCTCTCAAAGCATCAGCTGCAATAGAATTACTGAAGTCGTGGTGCGAAGCCGATGAAGAAGAGGATAAAGAGCAAGAAGAATCATTAAAGTTATTAAAGAAAGCATTAAACGAAGATCGACTTTCTGACAGAAAACTTTTCTAATGAATAAAATAGTTCTGCTTGATTCCTGTCCTTATACCATATTTTTGTTTTTTTTAATTCTCACCCAATTTAGCCAGAAATGATATAATGATTCATAATTTCTTAACTAATTTATTTTGGAAATCAAATGAAAATTAGAGTGATAATAGAACCTGATGAGGATGTTTATGTTGCTTATTGCCCTGAGCTTCCGGGTTGCGTAACTTACGGCAAAACTCAAGAAGAAGCCCGGGAAAATTTTATGGAAGCCCTTGACCTTTATTTGAGACCTTCGAAAGAAGATGTGCCGAAAGATGCAAAGGTTATTGAGGTTGCTATCTAATGGGGCAAAGGCAACCCCGTGTAACTGCTAAAGAAATTATAAAGGTCTTACAATCTCTGGGGTTTAAAAAGGTTGACCAATCCGGGAGCCACCAGAAGTGGAAACATCCGCTAACAGGCAAGCAGACGATAGTACATTATCATGCAGGAGAAATTATAAGGCCAAAGACATTCAAAAAGATTCTTGAAGGTGCAGGATTAACTGTTGATGACTTCATTAAAATCAGAATGAAACTTTAAAATACTTTTTTTAATAAAAATCTGATAATGCATTAATCTTTAAAAATTGGTTGTTCATCACCTTCCCACCCAGCGCCATCAGGTTTGCCTTCCTCTCTTCGTTTTAAAGCTTTTTTGAAAGCATCAACTGCTTTTTGCTCCTGGCCGCTTAGAACTTCAATGGAAAGCTGTTTGATTTTTTTTAAAATACAAAATGCTCTTCACGTATTTTCTTAATGCAGTCAAGGGGAGATCTGACCCCTTTTTAATAGAGTATTACTAAGAAATACAAAGGAGGCGTCTCATGCGTACAACTAAGATAATGACGTTATCTTTGCCGCTAGAAATGCTTAAAGAAGTGGAGCGAATAGTTAAGAAGGAAAATAGAACAAAAAGTGAACTTTTTAGAGAAGCCTTACGAAAATATATTGATGATAAACGATGGCTAAAGATTCGCAAATGGGGTTTGAAAACATCTCGAGAACTGGGAGTCTCAACAGAGGAAGATGTTGACAAGCTTCTACATCAACATCGTAAGGCAAAGAATTGAAGGTTGTTCTTGATACAAATGTTTATATTTCCGCAATACTTTTTGGAGGCAATAACGAAGAAATTTACGGCTTGCCGCACAACGTTCTTTTGAGTTAGTAATCTCGAAAAGCATTATCTTAGAAATTGAAGCTGTCTTGAAGGAAAAATTTAAGTGGTCAAAAAAACAGGTATCGGATGTCCTGACATACCTCAGAAGTATTTCTACTGTAATTAATCCCAATATATCTCTTTCAGTAATCAAGGATGACCCATCAGACGACAAAATTGTAGAGTGTGCTGTTGCCGCCGGGGCCAACTTTATTGTAACAGGAGATAAAAATCATCTTTTGCCGGTAAAAGAATATAAAGGAATGAAAATAGTATCTCCTGCTGAGTTTTTAAAGCTGTAATAATAAACAAAATATTTCAAGGATTGTAACCCCGCATTTATTATAACGGCCAACAGAAGGTGATTATTATGCAGTGCCCAAATGGATGTACGACCTCTATGAAATCAAAAAAAGGAAGAAAGAATCTTCCATCGTCACAGCCAGCCGGTGGTTATTTCGGACTTAACTATATATATGTGCCCTCAATGTGGTCAGGAATCAATGCCCTTATCATCTGCGAAGATGGTTGAGGATATCTTAAATGAAAAAGTCAAACCTTCCGGCAAGTTTACTGCAGAACTCTATAGACAATATTTATTACCTTCTTGAAACAGACCATAAAGTAAAATCTCGAATTAATGTTGAGGCAGTCAGTTTGTAATTGCCTCTGTTACGATTTTTTCTCAACATCATTTCCAAATCAACAGAACTTGACAATGGATTTTATCTTATTGTAGTATTAATTCAACATACTCGTTTGCTAATGTCTAATTTGTAGAGGCAATAGATTATTTCGATTTATATTCTTAACTTTTAACTGCCTAAGGGCATCTGAGAGAGATACCATTCTCAGGATGCCTTTTTTTATTTGTATGACTGATAATAAATTGGAAAAATTAAGGCACAGCACAGCACATATAATGGCTCAGGCTGTGAAAAGACTCTACCCTGAAACACTGGTTACCATAGGACCGGCGATTGAAGATGGTTTTTATTATGACTTTGACAGGGATGAATCTTTTAAACCCGAAGACCTTCAAAAAATAGAAAGTCTCATGCATGAGATTGTAAAAGAAAATTTTCCGGTCGCACGGTCTGAACTGAGCAAGAAAGAGGCCCTGAAGTTTTTTGAGGAAAAAGGAGAGAAGTATAAGCAGGAATTGATTGATGAAATAGAGGATGAAAAAGTCAGCATTTACACTCAGGGTGAATTTGCGGACCTTTGCCGCGGACCTCATGTAGGTTCCACAGGAGATATAAAGTCCTTTAAACTATTGAGTGTAGCGGGTTCATACTGGCGCGGGGATGAAAAAAATAAAATGCTGCAGCGGATCTATGGAACCGCTTTTTATTCCCGGAAAGATTTAAGTGAATACTTAAACAGGTTAGAGGAGGCAAAAAAAAGAGACCACCGGAAATTAGGAAAAGAACTGGACCTTTTTCATGTTGATGAAGAAATTGGATCAGGCTTAATTTTGTGGCATCCAAAAGGAGCGTTGGTTAGAACCATTATCGAAGATTTCTGGAAAAAAGAGCATTATAAAAATGGATACGATATATTATATTCTCCTCATATCGCTCGTGCGCATCTCTGGGAAACCAGCGAACATCTCAAGTTTTATAAAGAAAATATGTATTCCCCTATGGATATAGATGGAACGGATTATATCGTTAAACCAATGAATTGTCCGTTTCACATCAAAATATATAACAATAGGTTGAGAAGCTACCGGGATCTGCCTTTCCGATGGGCCGAGTTAGGTACGGTTTACCGTTATGAAAAGACAGGGGTGTTGCATGGACTCCTGCGAGTAAGGGGATTTACGCAGGATGACGCACATATATTTTGCCGGCCCGATCAACTGTCTGAGGAAATTTCCAGAGCGCTGGACTTTACCATTTTTATTTTACGCTCTTTTGGTTTTGAAGAGTATCAAATATACCTCAGCACAAAGCCCGATAAATTTGTAGGATCTGAAGAATCCTGGGAAAAGGCTACAACTGCGTTAAAAGGCGCTTTAGATAAATCCGGGTTGGTTTATGATATTGACCCGGGTGAGGGTGTGTTTTACGGCCCAAAAATCGATATAAAAATCAAAGATAGTCTCGGAAGGGCATGGCAGTGTTCTACCATTCAGGTGGATTTTAATTTGCCGGAAAAGTTTAAAATAAGCTATATTGGGGAGGACGGGCAGCCGCACCAGCCGATTATGATTCACAGGGCATTAATGGGATCACTGGAGCGTTTTTTCGGCTGTCTCATTGAACACTTTGCAGGGGCGTTTCCAACCTGGCTGGCTCCTGTACAGGTAAGAATTATTACCATTACCGACGACCATATTAAATATGCTGAAGAGATATCAGAGTTTTTGAAAAAAGATGGAATCCGGGTTGAGTTGGATTCAAGGAACGAAAAGGTTGGTTTCAAAATCCGTGAAGCCCAGACAAGTAAAATCCCTTATATGCTGGTTACTGGCGATAAAGAAATAAACGATAAAACAGTAGCTGTTAGAAAGCGAAAAGAGAAAAAAACTGAAATTATGAACCCTGAATATTTCTTAAGTAAATTAAATGAGGAAATTATTTCAAAAAAATAGTATAATATCGCTGCTGTAAATAATACTTGTAAAGGAAAGGGAGGTGATATTTCATAAAAAAATTCTTACGAATTAATCAACGGATAAGAATCCAGGAGGTTAGGGTAATAGACGACGCCGGAGAACAGCTTGGTGTTATGCCTACAAGGAAAGCCATTGACCTTGCAAAAGAGAAGGAGTTAGATCTTGTGGAAGTAGCGCCAGGAGAAAAACCCCCTGTTTGCAAGATAATGGACTATGGAAAATATCGATATAAGCTCAACAAAAAGGCGCACGAAGCTAAAAGAAAGCAGAAAGTTGTCCATCTAAAGGAGGTAAAGATAAGACCAAAAACAGAAGAACATGATTACCAGTTTAAGTTAAAACACGTAAACCGGTTTCTTGCAGATGGAGATAAAGCAAAAATTACAATGATGTTCAGGGGACGGGAAATCGTGCATTTATCAATTGGACAAGCCATACTGGAAAGAATGGTGGAGGAAACTAAAGAGATCGCGGATGTAGAGCAATTCCCGAAACGAGAAGGAAGAAATATGACATTAATACTGACTCCGAAAGCAAAATAGAAAGGTTTTTGAAATGCCAAAATTGAAAACAAACAGAGGCGCGGCTAAGCGATTTAAGGTTACCGGGAGCGGAAAAATTAAAAGGTCAAAGGCCTACTTACGGCACATTCTTACCTCAAAAACAACAAAGCAAAAAAGAAACTTGAGGGCGGGAAGCACAATATCCAAAGTAGACTCTTCCCGTGTAAAAAGAATGTTAGCCGGTAATTAAACTGGACCTTAATAAAACATTTAATTATTACGACGGATCATATAAAAATTTTTAAAATTATAGGAGACTGAACTAATGCCAAGAGCAACAAGCGGGCCTGTTACCAGAAACCGGAGAAAGAAAATACTTAAACAGGCCAAAGGCTATAGAGGAACCAAGAGTAAACAGTTTAAAAAGGCAAAAGAAACTTTAGAGAGGGCATTAAAATATGCCTATAGAGATCGCAGGGTGAAAAAACGTGAATTTAGAAAATTATGGATTATTCGTCTTAACGCTGCGGTCAGGGCTGACGGATTGACATACTCCAGGTTTATAGCCGGTTTAAAAAAAGCTAATATTAATCTGGACAGAAAAATTTTAGCTGATCTTGCTGTTAATGAACCGGAAGCTTTTAAAGCAATCACAGAAAAAGCCAAAGAAGAACTGGCAAAAGCGTCTTGAAAAAATCATATAAAGCACCTGTTCTACCATTCCTGCAAAGCTAAGCTCAGCTAAGCAAAATCGGAAATCTGACTGGCATCTTGTAAATAATGATTTCTAATGAATTCCTGGTCAAGTTGGGAATAGCGCGAAAGATAATTTTATTACGCTCACCTTTTTACCCCAGACAGGTCAAAAAACTCAGCGCACTAAATTTACCAATATTTACCTTATGATCTCATCCTCTTGGCACAATAATTTTTTTAAAGCATACATGGGATAAGGATTATAATGTAATTTTAACAATTGTTATTGGAGAAATCCAATTGGTGAAAAAAACAGGTTTTAAGAGTAAAATGTAATCTATCATTTTCTTGACCAGAAGCCCACACTTTTAGTATTATCTAATCCGCAAATTAAGTTTATATGATTGAAAATAATAGGTTGTTTTGATGATAAAGACTCTATCACGTATACCATTAATGAAAATAGGAATAGCCATATTTGTTGTCTTTGGGGTGATAGTTAGTTTTTTACTACTTAATGACTCCGGTAGCAGACTTTTTAATATCTTTGATGAAAGCAAGGTGAAAATTGAATCCATTGATCTCTTGGTAGAACAATTGGATTCTTCTTTTGAAAACTCTCGTCAAATATGGCTCGACTACGAAAAAAAGAAAATAACTGTCAATAAAGCCATCAATGACACTTATAAAGCTTACTCCCGATCTGAAGCAATTTTAAGTCAAATAAATAATCTAAAACTTTCCGGTATAGTGAGAACCGGCAAGAAAAATTTCAAAATCCGTAAACGTAATGCCGAGGATATTGGACGGGCAATTTCAAATTTCTCTTTTGCCCTTGCTACAGCTTTCCACTTTCATTTAAACTTCATCCCCTCTATTGAAGAAAGTGTAGAAAACCTGAATGTTGCCATAAGATTGAACGACGAAGTGGAAAAATTGCGGAATGATTATGCTAATGACAAACCCCAACTTGGATTGGACAAGCCAGCTCGATCTAGTTCTAATGATGCTCAGTATATATTTGTAATCCTGTTAGATACGACTCGTGCGGATCATTTAAGCGCTTATGGATACGAACGGAAAACCACTCCAAACATTGATAAACTCGCTGATGAAGGTCTTTTATTTGAAAAAGCTTTTGCGCAATGTTCTGTCACAGATACTTCTGTAGCCTCTCTTATGACAGCACTTTATCCCAGGACACACAAAATGATGGGAACAACTGACTGGTTATGGGAAGATATCCTGATAGATAGGTTCCGCGAGAATGATTTTGTTACAGGTGGTTTTTCAGCAAACACTCTGATCTCAAAAACTGATCACTATGATCACGGATTTGACCATTTTGAGGAACTGTTTTGGAACCGTGCCACGGTTTTGATAAACCAAACGATCCGCTGGCTCGAACGAGTACGCACAAAACACGATAAGATTTTTACTTATATCCATCTCATTGACCCTCACGACATATATTTTGCCCCATTCCCCTTTTTTAACAAATTTGATAAAGCTTTGTCTATGATTACCGCTCATGGACTCAGCGATTTGATAGAAAACAAATATAGGAAACTTGGCAACAAATATCCTGAGTGTGATTACGACCCAACGAAAGAAAACTGCAGTAACCCTGAGATGATGTTACAGTGCCTGTCATATCTTCGTGTTAACGAGAAATTAACAAAGAAGTACATAACGAACATAATAGGACGTTACGACGGAGAAATTAATTATAGTGATAATGAAATCGGGCGTTTAATCAATTACCTGCGCAAAAATGACATGCTTGAGAAAAGCATTATTGTGATATTATCTGACCACGGTGAGTCGTTCTTGGAGCATAATCGTGTGAAACATGGTCACTTGCTATATGATAATCAAATTCAGGTTCCGCTTATCTTCTGGCGTGGCAGCCATAATTTTGGAGGGCGTCGTGTTTCAGAACCGGTTGAAATTATTGATGTTCTTCCAACAATCTTTGGTCTTATCGGCGTTGATATCCCTCAAGAAATTCATGGCCACGACCTGCTTAACACTTCTTTGCCTGTTCAGAATGATGATACCACTTATTCTCTTACATGGAACGGTCAGGATATTCTTAGTGGCTTGAAGCTTAATTTGACTACTGCCAGAGAACCTAAATTTAAGTATATTCTCACCTTTAAACCCAAAACAGAAGAGTTTTTAAGAGACGAATTCTATAACTTATCATTAGACTCCGGTGAAATGCACGATGCACGTGACTCTTACCCAAAGGATTTTGAACGATTAAAAGAAAAACTCAAATTATGGAACAAAAACACCAACATTGCGCCTACTCGACAGTTGAAAGAAAGACCAACTAAAGAAAAAATTCAAAAACTCAAAAGCCTTGGCTACTTATAATGTGATTGCTCATTTCCTATAAAATGGTTATTAAGGAGATCATTAATATCTTTTTCAACATTTTTATGTCAACTTATTATGTAACTTATTGATGATTGCGATAATGATTATGCACAAGCTTACTGGAAAGATGGTCATGCTTACCAGCGGAGTTGAAACTATCGGTTCTTTTATAGTCGATGCTGTTGCAGCCGAGAACCCCAAAGAGTTTATCTCTGTGAATAATTTTTTTTAACAACAAAATGGAAAATCTTGCTTAAGTATTATTAATAAATTTCCCCATGAAAAACCAATTAATTGAGATAAAAAAAGAGGCGCTAAATGTCTTATCATCTGTTAAAGATGAAAAAGAGTTAAACGATCTACGGGTAAAATATTTAGGGAAAAAAGGGGTTATTACCCTCTCTCTTAAAAAAGTTGGTTCCCTCTCCTCTGAAGAAAGACCGGAGTTTGGACGGCAGGTTAATGAAGTAAAAAATATTTTGGAAGAGGGTATTAAGGCGAAAAAGGATGAACTAAAGAAGAAAGCGTCTTTAGATGAAGAGAACGATTTCTTCGATCCTACCCTGCCAGGAAAAAGACCGGCAAGGGGAACTCTTCACCCAATTACTCAGGTAATGGATGAGGTTATCAGCATTTTTACATTTATGGGTTTTGAGGTTGCTGAAGGCCCGGAAATAGAATCGGATTACTATAACTTTGAGGCGTTAAATATTCCTAAAGATCATCCTGCCAGAGATATGCAGGATACTTTTTATATAACAGATGATATTGTATTGAGAACCCATACTTCACCAGTTCAAATACGAACAATGGAAAAAGAATCACCTCCTGTAAGAGTCATTGCCCCGGGGAAGGTCTACCGCTGCGATTCCGATATTTCTCATACTCCCATGTTTCACCAGGTAGAAGGGCTTTTTGTGGATGAAGGAGTGTCTTTTACTCATTTAAAAGGCATTCTAAACATTTTTGCGCATGAAGTATTTGGACGAGACACTGCTTTGCGATTTAGGCCTTCCTTTTTTCCATTTACGGAACCGAGCGCCGAGGTTGATGTGCAGTGCGTCATATGCAAAGGTAAAGGGTGCAGACTCTGCTCAAATACGGGCTGGCTGGAAATTTTAGGCGCCGGCATGGTTGATCCTGAAGTCTTTAAATCCGTTAATTATGATTCGGAGAAATGGACAGGGTTTGCCTTTGGAATGGGGATAGAAAGAATTGCCATGCTAAAATACGGTATTGACGATATCCGCCTGTTTTTTGAAAACGACCTTCGCTTTTTAAAGCAATTCTAAAAACAATGTCTAATGTTTTTATCGGTATTGGATCAAACCTGTGTAACGCAAAAGAAAATTGTCTGCAGGGCATTAACAAATTAAAAGAATCAAATGAAATAGAGATAATTCACTGTTCTTCTTTTTATAAAACAGAACCTATTGGAGGACCGGAACAAGGCTGGTTTGTCAATTGTGTGGTGGAAGCGGAAACCTCACTTTCACCGGAAAATCTTCTATTTTACTTGAAGGATATGGAGACTAAAATGGGACGGGTTCAGTCGATTAAGTGGGGACCAAGAGTTATTGATTATGATATTCTTTTTTTTGATAATAAAATAATAGACACATCTTATTTAAAGATTCCTCACCCCTTGAATCATGAGAGGCGGTTTGTTTTGGAGCCGATGGGTGAGATTGCGCCTGACCTGATTCATCCTGTATTAAAGAAAAGTATTAATGAACTGAAAAAAAGTATATTATGTGAAAATCAGAGAGTAGAACTTTATAATAAATAGTGAAATATGATCGATAATAGATATATAGCAGTTGAGGGACCTATTGGCGTTGGTAAAACAAGTCTATCCGAAAAATTGAGTGGATGTTTTAATGCTGAGTTGATTTTGGAAAAATCAAATGATAATCCATTTCTAAAAAATTTTTACCGGGATAAAGATAGATACGGTTTTCAAACACAAACGTTTTTCCTTTTAAACCGATACTCACAACTACTTGAATTAGCCCAACGTAGTTTGTTTCACAATGGAACTGTTTGTGATTACATTTTTCAAAAAGACATGTTGTTTGCGTCCTTGAATTTGAATAAAGATGAACTTTCTTTGTACGAAAATTTTTATAAACTATTAAAACCAAAAATTCCAGCGCCGGATCTGGTAATTTTTCTTCAAGCAGGAACAGATGTTTTAATGAACAGAATTCTTAAGAGAAGCAGAGATTTTGAAAAAAACATTACCTTTGAGTATTTAGAAGAAGTAAATAGAGCGTACAATAATTTTTTTTTCCACTATTTGGAATCACCTCTGCTTGTTATTAATACTGCTGATATTGACTTTGTCGAAGACAAGAAAGCGTTTGATGATTTACTCCAGAAAATTTACCATCATCGGGCAGGAATACAATACTACGTGCCTGCAGGAGCCAAATAATGATTACAGTTAAGGATATTTTACAAAAGAAGAGAGAAAAGAAGAAGATCACGGCATTAACAGCTTATGATTACCCCTTTGCAAAGATTTTAGATGAAGCGGGCATCGATATCATTCTGGTTGGCGATTCATTAGGGAACGTTATCCTGGGGTATGAAAATACATTGCCCGTCACAATGGATGAAATGATTCATCACGCTAAAGCTGTCGGCAAAGCCGTGAGGAACGCGTTGTTAATCGGAGATATGCCTTTTATGTCTTACCAGGCTTCACAAACCCGGTGCATTGAAAACGCCGGCAGATTTATTAAAGAAGCAGGCGTTATAGCTGTGAAGCTTGAAGGAGGAAAGAGTGTTACGGAAAAAATAGAAGTCCTGATTGATATGGGAATACCTGTCATGGGGCACGTAGGACTCACGCCTCAATCTATCCATAAATTTGGTGGCTACAAAGTTCAGGGCAAAGACAAAACATCAGCGGATCAAATCCTGAAAGATGCGGAAGCCTTAGAAAAAGCAGGCGCGTTCAGCATTGTCCTGGAAGGGATTCCGTATACCCTAACAAAAAAAATTACGGAAACTCTTTCCATCCCCACAATCGGTATCGGCGCCGGACCGTTCTGTGATGGTCAGATTCTGGTTACCCATGACCTGCTGGGCATGTCAGGAGAATTCAAGCCAAAATTTGTCAGGCGTTATGCTGAGACAGGAAAAGATATTTTAAAAGCAGTAACAGAATATAAAGATGATGTTCAGCAGGGCAATTTTCCTTCTATAGAAGAAAGCTATGAAAGAACAGCAGCCTATTTGAAAGTTTTAAAATAAGTACCCCTCAATGCGATTGGCCACTATGACACCAATTTTTTTATGTATGTCTTAGGGCCTTTGTGCCAAAGCATTAAGGGTTACAACTTCTCCTTGTTATGTCTTCGCAACAAAAATTTTTCCCTGAATCTTGACAACTTCATTTGACGATTTTATATATGAAGTGAAAGACATATGTCGCCCCGATCGGGCTTGTTGGCATTCGGATGTACAATTACATTGCCCCGTAGAAAGATAAATGCAAAATTTTCACGGGGCATACTTAAATAATTTTTTAAAGGAGGATGCAAAATGTTTTTAACAAAATACAGACCCCTGGAAGACAGTCTCTGCACCTGGAGGCCTTTTTTAACAGACGATTTCGATAATTTTGTCGAACGGTTTTTTCCAAATACAGCCGGGACAGACGGTTCTTCTTCCCCGAATATAGACCTCTATGACGATGGAGAAGACCTTGTAGTCAAAGCGGAGATACCTGGAGCAAATGAAAAGGATATTGATGTTTCTCTTGAGGATGGAATCCTCTCAATAAAAGGAGAGAGAAAATTAGAAAATGAAGATAAGAAGGATAATTACTACAGGCTCGAGAGAAGCTATGGGTCATTTTCAAGATCATTCAGGTTTCCGGTGGAAGTAAAAACTAACGACGCGAAAGCAAGCTACAAAGACGGAGTCCTTGAAATAAGGATTCCCAAAGAAGAAAAAGCAAAACCGAAAAAGATCAGGATAAGCGTTAATTAAAAAAAGAGGCGGTCTTTAAAAGGCCGCCTCTTCTTGTGCCTTCAAATTTTAATCTTTCTGATATTCCGAGTGGAATTCCATGGAGTGGCTCCATTTTGTCCTTACGGACGAAAGAGTTTCTGGAGTAACCGTCTTCTCTCCCCTTTTCTTCGCTTCGTTCTCCACTTCTTTTATTACCATCCCGCGTACAAATGGAGGGATTTTTTCAATTTTTTCTATAGCCTCTTTATTCCAGGCTAATTCTTTCTCTATCTTTTTTGAGCCTTCTCCCCAGTATTGATATTTCTGCTCTATGAGTTCTTCTGTAACCTGCGGAGAACCACTCTTTCTTACAAAGGCCTCGATTCTCCATTTTGTCATCTCTCTCATGAACCCTTCCGGAATATTTTGAAGACGCTGTTGGGCTTCTTCTGTCCACACTAAAACTTTTCCACTGGAAGGCGTAACAAACTCTTTTTTATCTTCCACTAACTTGAATTTTTCTTTTACGGCTCTGCAAACCGGACACTCATCCGGAGCATAACCTTTAGCTGTATATCCGCAGATATCGCAGTAATAGTAATCAACATTCTTATCGATCTTAAAATCTATTTTCTCCGAAGCTTCAGTTTCTTCTTTTTGTGGAGTGCCCTGACCCATCATTGATGACATCATATCTTTAGCGCCGGATATTCCATTTTCTGCGACTTCCAACGTTATTTCTGAAACGCCTGCTTTTTCCGCAAATTGTTCTACCCTGTTTTTGGTCATGTTTCTCATAAAACCTTTCGGCACTCTTTCTAACCTTGTTTGAGCTTCATCTGTCCACTGGAAAGTTTTTTTTGAACCTGATTCCTTCTGGTTAGCGTTCATATCACCAGACATTTTTGAGATCATATCTGCCATGCCGCCCATCTTCTTTTTGCCTTCATCGAGGTTCTGGGAGACAATCTCTTCTGAAACAAAATCTAAACCTTTTGTGCGGGCATATTTTTCTATCCGGAGTTTTACATTGTCTCGCATAAACCCTGCCGGCACCTTTTCAAGACGTTTCAATGCTTTTTCTTCCCATGTAATTTTTTTTCCGTCAAAAGCAGTCATTTCTTCTCCCTGTTTTTTTTCAGAGGCTGCAATGACTTTTTCTTTTTTCTCGATTTGTTTTTTAATAGCTCCCTCTGCGATAATGCCCATTGCTTTTCTGGCGGATTCCGGCAGGAGCTGTTCTGTTGCCTGGCTTACTACTTTTTCAGTAATAACCGTATGTCCCTGCTCCGTGGCAAACCTTAGAATGGCCATTTTTGCCATTCCTCTGGCGAAAGTAGGAACTCTTTCCATTCTCTTTTCAGCCTCTTTTGTCCACACTATATTAACTTTCGCTGTTTCTTCGAGCGGTGGAGTATATTTTCTGGATGAAACTAATAAGTTGCAGTTTACTTTCCTGAGAATATTTTCCGTATTACTGCCGATATCCATGCCGTCATCGCTGTGAATTCCAACTTTTCCCATAATCAGCAACCATGGATTTTCTTCTTTTACATATTGGAGTATTTTTTCAAACGCCTTGCCGTCCAGCAATTTTGTTTTTATAGTTACTTTCTGTTTTTCCGCTACCTGTTCTGAAATATCAAGGTATGCCTGATAGATTTTTGCAAGTCCGCTGTCGATAATATCCTCATGCAGTTTTTCTTGTTCTTTAAACTTAAAGACTTTTCCAGCCTCATCAGACAACACCCCGGCAATACTATTAAATGCCACGTAATGAAAATAGGGATCAAATGCAGATATTACGGCAACTTTTTTATTGAAAAATTTGCCTAACTCCATGCCTGTCAGTAATCCGCCGAAAGACTGTGAACTTCCATCCACAGCAACTACAATGTTACCGCCGTTCATGGGAGCGGTATTTTTAATAACGAGGGTATCTACATTCACTCTTCTCGTGACTCTTTCGCAAACGCTTCCAATAATACTTTCTTTTACTGTGCCTAATCCCAGTGCGCCGATTATCACAAGATCATGTTTGTTTTTTTCCACATCTTTAACAATTTCCTTATAGTTTTTTCCTTCCAGAGACCGCTTTTCAAAATTCATCATCTTGGCCTGGACGCATTTTTCCTCAAAAACATCCAGGTATGAATCAGTGATGATTTCCAGGCCTTTAGTTATCAGGGTATCATGAACATCTCTCTGTTTTTCCAGTTCTTCCTCTTCTAAATATTTTTGTGGCAGACCGCTTTCCATCTGGCGGAAACGTATGTCATGGAGGCGTGCCGCGTAAACATGGTTGCCTGTTAGCTTTGCCCCTGTTTCCTGCGCAATTTTAATGCCTGTGTCTATTCCCCTGTTTGAACAATCTGAATTATCAACGGGTACAAGAATATTTTTATACATTGAAAAATCCTCCCGGTTTATGTTGCGGAAAAGCCGCAAACAAAGATGAATTACACTCCCTTAGTCCCCCCCTTACCAAGTGGGGTGTGAAAAAAAATTCCCAAAAAGTAGATTTTTTAGGGTAATAATATTAAGCTACTTTGAATCCCGTAAAAAGTCAATTCGTTATTTCGTTATTTTTTCAGAAGAAATTGGTTCCTATGACGCTGATTCTTGATCTTCCGTACTTTCTTCTTTTTCATTTGACTTATCAGGGGAAAACAAAATATCCATTGTTATATCAGAAACGTTAATATCTGCCTTCATTCGCTGAAGAATTTTCTGAAATTCTTTAATTAAATTATTTTCCTCATCAAAAGTTATTTCCAGCTCTTTCTTATTTTTGAATACTTGCGCTGCCATCGTGTCATTGCTCTCATTAAGCTCTTTCTTCAGTTGGAGAGCGTTATTCTTTTTTATTTCAATTTCTTCATTAAGATTGTTCAGATGGTTAATTTCTTCACTAATAGCGGAAAGTTCTTTATCATACTGTTCCAGGAGGGTTTTGAGAGTTTCAAAAAACTTCTCTTTCCGGGTCTGCAGTTCTTCCAGTTTTGATTTTACCTGTTGTCCATGAACCTTCATGTTTTCTTTGAACAAATTATAAAAGGTATCTGATAAGGAGTCAGGGTTACCAAAATCTAAAAGTTTTTGAGGATTATTTACTGAGCCGCTGACTATATCGTTGTAATTTTTTTTAATCCCGTTTTCACATTTAGTTAAATTCGTCAACCGTGTTTCAATTTCCTCAATATTATTGTCATAAATCTGAACATTTTTATCAAGGACCTCTATCTTTTTACAATTTTCAATCTGGTTTGATTCAAGTTGTCTGATATTTTTCATGAGAAAACAACCCTGGATACCCCGTGCGGGAGCACGGGGAGGAAAGG
>CAYMVZ010000045.1:0-12327 GCA_964394335.1 uncultured Nitrospinota bacterium
AAAGTTATGGCAAAAGCAAGCGCACGTCACATATTGGTATCTACCGCGGATGAATGCAAGGAACTAATGGCAAAGATTGAAGAAGGAGCCGATTTCGCGGAATTAGCCGGTAGCCACTCAAGCTGTCCATCAGGCAAAAAAGGCGGAGATCTTGGGGAGTTTCTTCCCGGTCAGATGGTCCCGGAATTTGATGATGTTGTTTTCAGCGAGGAGTTGGGTAAAGTTCATGGTCCGATAAAAACCGATTTTGGCTTCCACCTTATTGAAATAATGAGCCGTGAGGATGATACTGAGAACAAGAAGACAACAGCAGCAGAAAAACAGGAAAGACCTGAGACTGTTAACGAGACAAAAGTGATAAATCCCTTTTTAGGAGAAGAAAGAGGAGATCACAGTAAACAGGATTATTCAGAGCATTGCCAGACTATTTTTGATATTGCAAAGGCGATAAAAGGTTTAGGATGCAAAGATTTTTTCTTTTTGCAACCTTTATCGGTTGATCATCGTGTGGTTAATGCATACCAGGATCACCTGATTACTATACAAAATTTGGTAAAGATTTTTCAAGAAACAAGCGATATAAAAAAACAAAAAGAAGGGGCGGAAGAGGCATTTTTAAGACTTAGAACGGTAATGATGGAGGTCAAAGAAAAGATCATTGACCCAATCCAAAAGGATGTAAAAGGAGATAGTTTAAAAACTTTCACTGAATATGTCGACAAATGGAATAACACGATAGATGATGTGCTTGAAGTAGATAAAGCGTGGGGCCAAAAATATGAGGTTGGTAAACCTCTTAAAGTAGAGATGCCTGCACTTGCAGAGACAAGTAAATAAATTAGCTCATTCTAAGGCATAAAGTGGCAAAGGCAGAAGGTAAACGTTCACGGTTGTCGGTTGACAGTTAACGGTTTAAAAAATATTAAGTTCTCAATGAGTCGGGGTAAGCTAGGGTTCCTCTGTTTGTCATACCCGAACGCTTTAATCGGGTATCCAGACATAAAAGTTGCTGGATTTAGCTTCACGATTACTACAAGATAACTGCTGGATGCCCGATAGAAACGTTCGGGCATGACATGCTGGGACGTTGGGGAATGACAGGTTGGCGGAAGTGACATTTCGGGCTCTTCGCTTGTCATTCTGAGCGAAGCGAAGAATCTTTTCTTTGGCTCAGGATAAACTCCAGCGGGAATCTAACTTGTATTTTGCCCTATTGGCGTAGAACTTTGAAAGTCCGGTACAGTAAATTAGAAAAAAAATGTTAAAAGACAAATTTAACAGAACGATTAAATATCTAAGAATTTCTCTAACGGAGTCCTGTAATCTTCACTGTTTTTATTGCAGGCCAAACCAGGATAAAAATTCAAATTCCTGCCAGAGCTATTTAACACCTGATGAAACGCTGCTGATTACCAGGGCCTTTTCTGAGCTCGGTGTATCCCATGTACGGTTAAGCGGCGGAGAGCCTCTGTTAAGAAAAGATCTTTGTCTTTTAGTAAATGAAATTAGTCGCCTTTCCGGGATAAAAGATGTTTCACTTACAACTAACGGGATTCTTTTGGAGCGTTTTTCCCCTTTGTTAAAAAACGCAGGCCTTCATCGCCTCAATATCAGTCTCGATTCTCTACGGCCTGACAAGTTTAAAGAGATTACTAACGGCGGGGATTTGACGAAGGTTTTAAAAGGAATTGATTCTGCGCTTGCATACGAATTAACTCCTATAAAAATTAATATGGTCGTAATGCGAGGCATAAATGATGACGAAGTAATCCCGATGATAAAATTCTGCATGAAAAAAAAGCTTATCCTGAGGTTGATTGAATTTATGCCAATCGGAAATTCATCTTCAGACGTGAAGAAAAGGCATATTCCAACCAAAGAAATTCGTGATAAAGTTGCAAAACATTTCTCTCTGGAAAAAACAACATTTAAAGGCCCGGGACCCGCATGGTACGAGTATGTTAAGGAAGACGGTATGTTGATCGGGTTTATAAGCGCTATCAGTCAGCATTTTTGTAAGACATGCAACCGGGTTCGTTTAATGGCGTCCGGCAAATTGCATCTCTGCCTGGGACATGAGAACCAAGTCGATCTGGCATCACTAATAAGAAAACCGGGAATTTCAGCTGAAGACTTAAAAGAGCACATTCAATCTGTAGTATGGAATAAACCGAGTGTTCATCGTTTTGATAAAAATGGTTCAACAGCCAATAAGCGGATAATGTCCGCTATTGGTGGATAATTAAAAAAATGGTAAGCGTTCACAGGTTCAGAGTTCACCGTTCAGAGTTGAAAGAGCCTGACCGGAATGTTGGCGGCTCCTATTCAAAGCGGCCGTTTAGCTTTGAAAACCTTGAGCCTGGAACCGTGAACCGTTACAAAAAAAATGAAAGTATCACTTCTTTTTCCACCCTCATGGATACCATCCCAACCATTCCTTAGTTTACCGAGTCTCACAGCTTTCTTAAGACAAGAAGGAGTTGAGGTCATACAGAGGGATATCAATATCGAATTCCTTGAAATACTGATGACCTGGGAGAAAGTCAAAGGATTATACGACAGGATAGAGGAGGGGATAAAAAATATTGAGAAAAATGGAGGGGATCGGACTGGAGAAAAATATGCACGAATGAAACAGGCTGTGGAATGGCTGCCTCAACTGACTGATTGGATTGAGAACGCGAAGAAGTCTTTTAGAGGGCCAAACTTCTACTCTATCGAAAGTTATATGGAGAGCATGAAGGTGATGGAGCGTTGGATTGAGCTAATAACATCATCCTACCATCCTTCCATGATTACCACAGTTGATAATGAGATGAGGTATTCTGTCTACTCATCAAAAGACATATTCTCCGCTTTGAAAGACAGAGAACAGAATCTTTTTCTTGATATCTTTAACGACCACATTATTTCTTCAGTTCTGTCCGATAATCCCGGATTGGTGGGGATCTCTATAACATCCACTTCACAGGTTATTCCGGGTCTGACACTTGCGCATCTCATTAAAAAAGAGAGGCCAGATATTCATATAACCGTTGGTGGCAGTGTATTTACCAAACTCGAAGACAATCTTAAAAAGAATGAAAATCTATTTTCCATTGTTGACAGTTTTGTGCTATTTGAGGGAGAGCATGCATTACTGGCCCTTATAGATGAGCTGTCCGGTAAAAAGGATCTGAAAAAGGTCCCCAATCTTGTTTATAAAGAGAATGGGAAAACCGTTATTAACGAGGAATCCTTTTTTATTGAAGACCTTAACAAACTCCCTACCCCGGATTATGACGGCCTTCCTTTAGACCTGTATCATACTCCTGAACTCGTACTGCCTGTGCAAACCTCACGGGGCTGTTACTGGGGGAAATGCGCCTTTTGCAACCTTCATCTTGATCATAAAAAGTATAGGCCGAGGAAGGTTGATCTTGTGATGGAAGATATTAAGAAACTCTCAAAGAAACATAACACAAAATTTTTCTTTATAACCGACGAGTCTATGCCGCTCAGCGGCATGAGTAAGTTGTCGGATAGGATTATTGAGAGTGAGATGGATGTTAAGTGGATATGCGGCGCACGATTCGAAAAAAATTTAAATTCCGATCTGCTTCAAAAGGCATCGCGTGCCGGATGTCTGAAAATAGTATTCGGCCTTGAGTCATACTCTCAGAGGGTGCTTGATCTAATGGATAAAGGAACGGATAAGAAGCATATAAGCAGGGTTGTTCAGGATTGTCTTAAATATAATATAGCTGTGCATCTCTATATAATTGTTGGTTTCCTTACAGAGACAAAGGAAGAAGTTATGGAGACGGTAAACTTTGTTTTAAAAAATAAGGATCTTCTTCAATCCTATGGATTTTCATGTCTTCCATGTCTCTTTGATCTTGAAAAGGGTTCTCCAATAATGGACTCTCCTGAAAAATTTGCCCTGAAAAAAATCATGGCTCCTGCCCAGCATGATCTGAGTCTTGGATATATATTTGAGGGAGGCAAAGGAATGTCGACGCAGGAAACAGAAAAGCTATATGATGAAGTTATGGAGATGATGGGCAAAGCGATTAACCCATTGCCTTTTAACTATTCCATGGCAGATGGTCTTTTGTATCTTGCCCGGGGGAAAGTGAAAAATAATGCTCCATTGCCAATTGTAAATGCTTAATTGAAAAGTAATTATTGAAAGTAAAACATTAGACAGGATTACAGGATTAACAAGATATTTAATATCTCCGGTTCATCCTGTTATCCCGTCAAAAAAAGAAGGCTTATTAACGGTATTGGGTTACGCTACGCTGAATAGTTACATTGAAAATTGCTAATGCAAAAAGATTGGACAGTTACACAGGCCTATTTCTGGGCCTCCAAAATTCTATCCTCTAATGATATACCAGCGCCTTATGCTGAGGCTGAATATCTCCTTGCGCATGCTCTTAAATGTGAGAAGAAAGACATTATTATCAATCACGATCGAGTTCTAATCGATCATGAGACAGATTTGTTTAAGGAGCTTATAGACAGACGTTTGAAAAGAGAACCGTCGCAGCATATTATAGGAGAAGAGGAGTTCTGGGGATTATCCTTTAAGGTGACTAAGGATGTTCTTATTCCAAGGCCGGAAACTCAGCTCCTTGTTAAAGAAGCGCTTAAAGAGGCTAAAAAGTTCTCGCCTGAAGTAAATATTATTGATCTCTGCACAGGAAGTGGTTGCATTGCTGTATGTATGGCTGTAGAACTCCCGGAGAGCAAGGTTTACGCTATTGATTTATCGGATAAGGCCCTGGCAATTGCCGGAGAAAATGCAAAAAAACATGGTGTGGAGAAGAGGATTACCTTCCTGGAAGGAGACCTCCTGAATCCCATAGAGCCATTAGGATTAAAGGGAAAGATAGATCTTTTTCTCTCCAACCCTCCCTATGTTTCAAAAAAGATGATGGAAGAACTTCAGCCGGAAATAGAGCTGTATGAGCCTATGCTCGCGGTTGCCGGTGGGGAAGATGGATTCGACTATTATAGACAGATAATTCCTGAAGCCGCTGAATACCTTAAACCGGGTGGGCATTTAGTATTAGAGATTGGTTATGGACAGCGCGATGGTACAATATCTTTAATGGAAGAGGCAAAGGTTTATGAAGAAATCGAAGTCAAGAAAGATTTCGCGGAGATAGACAGGGTTGTGAAAGCACAGCGTACTTAGCCGCAGGCACAAATAAATTTACCGCAGAGGGCGCCGAGATCGCAGAGAGAATTAAAGCAATGTTTTTCTCAGTGTTCTCCGCGAACTCTGCGGTGATAAATACTTCAATAAGTTAGATTTAAAATGTTGGAAGGTTCATAATATAAATGGCAAAAGGAGCTTTTGGAAGAAGGGATTTTTTAAAAAAGGCCGTGGCTACGGCAGGACAGGTCGTTGCGGAAGTTACGGCGGGGGCTTCCGTCAAGGAAAAGATACCGGTTAAAGCTACCAAAAAGGTAAACTTTCTCAGACCGCCGGGTGCAGTGGAAGAGGAATCTTTCCTTGAGTTATGTACCCGGTGTGATGATTGTATTAATGCCTGCACCTATCACAGCATAAAGAGGGCCTCGGAAAGAGATGTAGAGGGAACCCCTGTTATCCGTCCAAGAGAGATGCCCTGTTATCTTTGTGAAGATTTGAGCTGTATCAAGGCATGTAAAACAGGTGCGTTGATTCCGGTCAAGCGGGAAAAAGTAAAGATGGGCGTCGCGAAAATAAAAAAGAAAAGGTGTTCCGCCTGGGATGGACAACCGTGCCAGTACTGTGTTACAAAGTGCCCGCTTTCTGAAGAAGCAATTTATTTAGATGATTTCAAGCCTGTTATAAGAGAGGAAAAATGCACCGGATGTGGGGTATGTGAGCAGATCTGCTTGACTGTAAATCAAAGTGCTCCCATTACCATAACTCCAGCGAGATATTTATAACCAAGAAGAGCAATTCATTCGACCGCAAAGTGCGCAGAGATCGCAGAGAAAAGAAAAAAATATTTTCCTCAGTGTTCTCTGTGAACTCTGCGGTAAATTTATTTTTGGTTGCGGCTATGCTGAACTGTTTAATATAAGGAGAAACGTCTTTGGACAAAAAATTATTATATGACGTTTTAAGGGCCGAAATCCAGGACCGAAAGATTCCCTTAAGTCTGGGTAAGACCTGCCCGATGAAATGCACCTTTTGCTATGAGCAAGACCACAGTTATCGGAAAACCTTCAATACCCCGCAAACGACCCAAGAGCACTGGCAGTTTATCCTGAACGAGATTCAACAGTATCCCACCGGAAAAAATGATGCTTGGATATTTGGAGGAAACGAGTACATGGAATGGACCGAGACATTCCTCCATCCCCGCGCCATGCACTGGCTGGAGGAATTTCTGGATAACACGGATAAAAAGGTCGTGATTTTTACCACGGGTTGTATCCCGCATGAAAAGATTAACAAGCTTGCCGAGAGATACTCCGGAAGAATCCATATGGAGCTGTCAGTGAACACTCTCAGTCGGTACAGGAAACAATTAATGCCTATCGGCCCATCAATAAAACAGGTGCTTAAAGTTCTCGATGGACCGGTGGTGACTACGGCGAATTTCTATTCCTTCGGCCCAGACACTATGTCCGAGGATGCCAGGGTCATATCAAAAATCAATCCGAACTGTCATTTGTGGATGGGGTGTCTCACTCCATTGAAATATATCGATGTGAAAACTACTGCTTTGATGCGGCAAGGCAAAAAATTTCTTCCGGAAGAGGCCAAAAAAATTTATAATTACCGTCTGCCTAACATTTCGATGATCCACACGGAATCAGACATCACGACTTTTTTGAATCGAAACAAAATTCTAAAATCCTTTGATGCATGTGAATTGGAAAAAAAAGACACAGTAGTGATGGCGGGCAATGTGTACAGAATACTAAGCATGTTTCGCCGAAACCGGGCCAGGTTTCTGTATGTGCCCAACGATACCCTCGGAGGAGATTCGGATTGCAGCACTCTTCTCACTTTCAACGACGTGGCCAAAAAAATAACCAACCAAACGCTGGTTTATTTGCCGAAGGTTATTATGGAAAGCACATCAAACGAGGAGAGAGACATTGCCGGTGTATCTTTTGATGACCTCAAGTCCTGGTTTCCCAGATGCCGGTTCAAAGTGTTGTATAAAATCAACTCTAAACAGTCCAATAGAAAATTGTATGAAAAAGGTTATCTGAAAAACTATATAGAGGATTATCTCTATAATCCTCTATCAAAACAATTTGAAGCAATTCCTTTGCCAAATTGAAAGCGCCTGCCAAGCGCATTTTTTACGCCTCTCTTTTTCTTTATAAAGAGTGGGGCAGTGTAAAGCTTTAAATAAGCTGATGAACGCTGAGAAGCAAGTTAAAAAAAGGAGAGTAGATGCTTTACCGGTTAAAAGTAGTATTTGTAGATAATCAGGAAATGGAGCTTGAGAAAACAAAAAAACACGGTTTCAGTGATGATCTGGAATTTCTTGAGGTAACGACCATGGAAGAAATTTTCCTCATTCCCTTTAAACAAATAAAATACGTTTCATGCGACGCTAAAATACTTGGTAAGTAGTAACTACTCAGGTGCATAGGCTAAAGGCAGTCGGTCATTTAAAAAAGCAAGGATCACGCAAAACTTAGGGCTTTTGTAAGTTTTCAATAAGTCGGGGGAAGCAAGGATCCCCATCTTTGTCATTCCCGAGTGTTCCCCGTTTTCAGAAGGACAGGCCAAGCATGTCATTCCCTAACGTACTTATAGGGAATCCAGGCAGAAGATAAGCTTGTTTCTGGATGCCCGATAGAGGCATTCGAGCATGACAAAGCGGGGAACACTCGGGAATGACAAGAATAGTTTATTGATATTCTGGGTAAATTTGGGATTGAATATGACAATAATTATATATGGAAATAAATAGGAGATAATTATCTTTCGACATTATTATTCCTTATTCTGTGGGCTTCACCCACGGCTAAACACTGTCAGCCCTTTGGGCTTGGAAAAAACAAACGATTACCCATTCTCAACTGTACAAGTATAGATTTCGCCCACAATGGCCATACACCCGGTTACATATTGACAGGGTAATCATGGATTACCTATAATATTGTTCAATACAGTGGCAAAATTATTCTAAGAAAAAGGAGATAAACCTTGTCTGAAAAAAAACAGCTTCTCTCCGCGCTTACCCGGCCGGACAGCATACGCTTTAAAGCCAATGAAAAAGAGGTTTCTGCGATTAAGGAACAATTCGACAAACTTAAGAAAATTAAACAAGAGGATGCCTTTTTCTGGTGTCTTAACGACAAACCGGACATTGCCAATACCAGGATAAAAGAATATCCGACAGGACACATAGTATTTTATAACTCAGAGGGTAGACGTTTTCTCTGTACTGATCCGGAAGGCCATCCGCTCCACGAGTGCGAATGGAAGAAGGACGAGAAATCAGGGGAAACCTCCCTGGCCTTTGTCCGCATGCAGATCGACTCCGGCCTCTGGTTTGGAATCCAGCCGAAGGGCAAAACTTTTTCAATGAACATCGACCTTAAAAAACATCCTGACTGGGCGTCAATGACCTTGGATGACGTTAGAGGTAATGCGGCCAAGGCCTGGAATGTTCCCCTTGCAGAGATAAAACATTTTTATAGAGATGAAAATTTTGTCTCAACCGGGGAGGGCAAATATGATGTGCACCTGGAAAAAGATAGTATTTATGCCTTGATGGACGGAACTTTTGAGGACAAGATATTTATTAGTTATATGCTTTCGGTTAACTGGGAGAAGCTTGATATCATTCCGGTAGTGGAGCTTTACCAGTCTACTCTGCCCGGATGCGGTGGTGCCGCCTTTGAGCTTCTTTGGGGATTGTATGATGATCAATCCCGTGAAACAGATATCTCCCCATTACGGTTTCGAGGTTTACCCACTTTTCCATCACAGCAGGCGTTCAATGTTTTTTCCGCCTATCTCATCCCAAAAGCGCCGGAAGGAAAGGAAATGATGGATGTTTTCATGGATTTTCATCGTTCACACGAGATCACGTGGACTCCAAGGCCTGACCCTCCCTGGCGGTATTTCAGCAGCGAGCATTCCATCTGTTTAACAGTTCAAAACGATTTTCTGTATAAAGTTGCTGCGTTCAATGACCCGGTAGCAATACCATATATCAACGAAGCAATGCCATCCTTACAACAGCAATCAGAGAAGGAGAAGAAGAAAGGAAGATATGAAGAAGAGGGATGGAGGCCCTATGCTTCTTGCCAGCGGCACTTGCATGTAGGGGAAAACTCCATCATGTTGATAGATGATGATGCAAGCCGGGAAATTCCTCTTCTAAAGCTCTGGAGAATTACATCTAACAAGGAACCATTGAAACCGCAAGCCTCTTATCCGTTCAACTGGAGATATTTCTTTAGAGGCTCCCCGCCTAAAGTAGATCCGGTCAGTGCTCTTTTAACCGTCCCTTTGTACCCGGAAGACGCCTCTGAAATTGAGGAAACTTCGCTCCAGCCCATGGTTATAGACCAGATTTTGTATTATATGGAAAAGACCGATGACATGGACAAACGGCTGGAAAAAATAAATAGCGCTCTCATACATACCTTTGATACCACAATTTCCGGTTGTATTGATTGTAAACGGGAACGAGAATATACCGTATTATACGGCAACCCGGAATGGGCGCAGAAAAACGCGCAACTGCTGTGGGACCATGCGGTATCAAAAAAACAACTCAATGCCCTAAAAAAAGTTTCTTTCCTTCCGGAGGAAGAAAATATTGAAGCGGCTTATCTCAAAAAATACGACATGATTTATAAGTGGATTCCTTTTATCTATCACCTGGATCGGCATGCATGCGCTGATATGTTGAAATCTATTAGCAATGCTTTGAATCCAAAGGGATTATTATTCTTAGTTGGTCCGAGACAGATTTTAGGATTTTTTGATCACTATTCGCTGAAATGCCTTAAAAATGACCCTGTTGCTGAAATGCCATTTTTCAAACAGCACCTCAGGCTGTATCCGGAGACACTTATCAACCCCGAGGTAAATGTGTTTTTTGCGGAAAAGAAGGGGAATTCGACAGTATAGGGATTTTCATTTTTATTGCAAATAAATCAGATAGATAGCTAATAAAGAGTTTTTAATAGAACGCTGATTTTTAGCCAACCGGAGGAGTTAAGTTCTGAAGGGAAGGATGAAAAGTGTTATCTATAATTTTTTCCAAACCAGGCTTAAATTTAGAAACTTTGTTAGTCGTTTTTTGTCTAAATATTAGTATAAGAATTTCAATGTTTATTAAAAAACAAAAAAACCTGGCTCTCAGTACCAGGCCACTTTTGGCTATGCCTGTCTTGTCATTCCCGAGTGTTCCTATCGGGAATCCAGAATCAAAACGCGTCCTGGATTCCCGATAAATGCGTTCGGGAATGACATGCTGGGACGTTTGGGAATGGCAGTGCGGAAGTGTCATTTCGAGCGAAGCGAGAAATCTAACTCGTAAAAGAACTCAATTATAAACCTTTAAATAAAAGGAGAGGATATGAATAGTTTTAAAAAGAAATATTTTTATTTTGTTGCTTTACTAATTTTAGCAATATTTGCTTTTGCTCCGTTTGTAAGCCAGACAAAGGCGGCTTCAAGTGATCAGGAACTTGCCGATATTAAAAAGCAGTTCGGAGCAGTACTTAAACTTAGAGGCCCCGCTGCGGATGAAATCAATGCTATAGCAAATCTTCTTACACCCGGTAGTGGAATGATGGCTATAGACAAAACACATGCAAGCGGCGAGTTCTGCATGCTGGAACCAACAACAGGGAAATACATGGTTCATTTTTCAAGAACACCTGAAAAAACACCTGAAGATATCTTATACTTTATTAACCCTGAGAATTTGAAGCAAAATGGACTTAAAGTGAAAAATTTGCCTGCGCTTCCTACCACGCTTGGCAAAATGAAACCATTTCAGTGGTACTATTATGACGGAAGCGGGCATGAACCTCATCATGGAGGTAGAATCGGGAGAGAATTTATTGTAATGGCTATTGATGTCAAATAAACTGGATATGTAGGAAACACCGTTTTAATTAATTATAAAACACACAGTTATGAAATCACGAATTACGCGAATTGCACGAATTAAAAAAGAGAAATAATTAGTGAAATTAGCGGTTACTTTTTTTGTCCCCGAAGGGCGTTAAGTTCGAAGTCATGATTTATATTAAACAGGAAATTTTATACACATACCTATCTATCGTGAAAGGAGGTGAGGGAATATGATATATCGCATCATAGCATCAGCAGCCTTTATGGTCTTGATTCCCATGATGCTTTTGGCCCATGACGGATCCAAGCACAAAGAAGACGCCAAACCTTCTGAGGCTAAATATATAAGTGATTTTGTAATGGAATACCTGGAACAAGGGGATAAGGCCCCTGACTTTTCACTAATAAATCAGGACGGCAAAGAGTTGAGCATGGAACAACTGAAAGGGAGTCCTGTAATCCTGACCGTTATTTATACCGATTGCCCTGACGCATGCCCACTGGTTCTCTACAACCGGGAAAAGATTCAAAAAACATTTGAGCCGTCGATTGGCGAGGGAGCAACATTCCTGGCAGTTACGGTAGACCCTGAGAACGATACTCCGGAAGTTCTGAAAGAGTATATAACAAAAATTGGTCTGAACCCTGTGAAACTTCATTTTCTGACAGGAAGTACTGAAACAATTAGAAAGGTACTGAATGATTACAGGATCAGGCTCAGGGTAGAGGTCGAGAAAGGCACGGTGGTTGGCCATAGTGTTATGGCCTATGCCATAGACGCTGATGGTATAGTGCAGAAGGCTGTCGAGTTTGCCCAATGAGTCTAATAATTTATAAATCCTTTAATCATATTTTTTAATATTAATAAAAAAGGAGGCATATTATGAAAAGGTTTTTCAAATATAGTGTTGTGGTTTTTGTTGCAATGATGTTTATGGCGCTGACAGCCAACCTTGGCGAGGCTGTTGAGAAGGCATTAGCCGCTCCATCTGGTTCAGCCGGCGCGGAAAAGAATGCTGAAGGTATATCGCACTATAATCAGGGACACTGGGATGTTGCTGAAAAGTATTTCATGGAGGCGGTCAAGGCCGATCCAAAACTGGCGGTGGCGCATTACAATCTCGCTCTCTCTTTACATAATCAAAACAATCACGGAGACGCTACCAAGCATTTTAGCCACGCGCTCAAGCTTGCGCCTAAAAATCCGGCCATTGCAAATTCAGGAAGTCTAAAAGGTCATTTAAAAAAGAAATAGTATTGTAGTTTTATAGGAT
>CAYMVZ010000045.1:12427-17701 GCA_964394335.1 uncultured Nitrospinota bacterium
TCAGGAAGTCTAAAAGGTCATTTAAAAAAGAAATAGTATTGTAGTTTTATAGGATAGGAGATCCTGCAGTAAGCCCAGCTTACTGCAGGATTGGTTTATTCAAAATTATGTGTAGGTGTTTAGCGAGCGCATTCCGCAGTTTGCGGTGGGACCTGAATATCGAAATGCAGAACAAGGAACCGTAGAATTTAGAAAGGTTAAATACTTCGTAATTCGAAATTATTGATAAAACACCAAGATTCGCTCAAGGAAGAATCCCTGCGAAAACTTAAATTCCAATCAATACAGAAACTTGTTTTTTGAGATTCTTCGCTTCGCTCATAATTACAAGCGAAGGGCTCAGAATGACATTTTGCCGCATTAATAGTATTTTGCAACTGCCTCTCTTTTGCATCGCCTTGATAAATTGCCTATCCTCTGATAAATTAAAATGAACGACTTCGCCGTAACCGGGACAAGGGATCAGATAAGATTTTATTATTTACGTACAATTTGGGTTCAAAATAAAATGAAAAGAGAGAAATTTAATAAGATTTGTAGTGACTTTGGTATTCTGACGGCTTATCTCTTTGGTTCTATTGCGGAGCAAGGCAAGGAACTCCTTGATGCTAAAAATCCTGCTCAAATCGATCCCCTCGCTGATATTGATATGGGAATAGTTTTTCTTAAGAAGCCATCAAACCCAAAGGAAAAAATCAAGATTTACGGAAAGCTTTTTTCAAAACTATCTGAAATATTTTCGCCTTTTCCTTTAGATCTTATTTTGCTTCAAGAGACAGGGGTTATCATTCAGTTTGAGGCAATAAATGGTGTATCAGTATATAGTCATGATGAAGATAGGAGGCTTGATTATGAAGAAAAGGTCATCAAGTTATATCAAGATTGGAAGCCTGACTACGATCAATATACCAGGGAGGTTCTGGAGGGCATCACTAAATGAAGCTTAATATGCCAATGTTAACAGGGAGAATAGATGCTATCAGGGTTGCCCTGACACACCTGAAAGACCTAAGCAAATTATCACAGGAGAATTTTTTAAAGGACTATAAGAATCCCGCTTCTGCTGAGACATTTCTTAGGCATTGTCTTGAGGCAATGTTTGATATTGGAAGGCATATCCTTGCAAAGTCCGGAAAGGTCAGGTTAACTCATGAATACAAAAACATTGCAAAAGGACTTGGTGATAGTAATGTTATCGAGAAGCCTCTTATGCCCAGTTGATGGAGATGGCTGGTTATCGTAACAGGATTGTTCACTTTTATCATGAGATTACCAGTGAAGAATTATACCATATAATTCAGACTGACTTAAAAGATACAGAACGCTTTCTCGAAGAAATTGGAAATTTTATTAAAACAGATCAGGATGAAGAGAAAAGATAAAGTCCAGCATTTATCAGAATAAACCGGGCAGAACATTTCTTTCAAGGGCTCTTCTTCACCTTGATGAGTTTCCTTGGTTCTGATAGACTAATAAAGTTTTTTGTAAATCCAAACTATCACTAAGAAATCAGGAGAATTATAATGCTAAACACTGATACATCCTTGTCTCAAATCAACATGAAAGATCCTTTCATGGCCAAATTGGCTTTAAATCAAATCATAAATTTATCTGAAGTTGATTCATCAAAGGCTGAAGAGACTGCGACTCAATTGTTCAATGATATTTCCATTAAGTATCTTCTGGATAATTCTGATGAAGTTTTTTTGAGTTCTCTTTTTCAGGAGTTGCCCGAAAAAATATTTTTGAATAACTTTAATGCACTGATGCTTAGATGGCCGGAATGGACGGACGTTGTCGCTTACTGGTCGGCTCCGGTGATCGCCCGACTCAACCCGGAAGAGGCATATAAACTGTTTTCAACATACCTCGAATCAAATTCCGACCCATTTAAAGATTCTAACAAATTCTTTGGAATAGTTGAAAGCCTGAAATATTTACAAGAGGAAGATTCTAAAAAAATTTCTAATAAATTGATAAACGCTTATTTAAGTCTTCCTGAAGCCGGGAAAGCATTTTTTGGAATAGCAATTATTGAGCTGGCATGGAAATGTAACTATCCTGAATTTAACGATATTCTGCGGAAGTTTATTATAACTACTTCCATAATTCCAGAAGTCCAATTTATGCAGGATTTAACAGCGCTGTCTCATCTGTTTGTTGGTTCCGGTGCTGATTATAACTTTATCATTGACCATTGTGATGGTTTAACAAAACAAAAATACGCGTCCATTTCTTTATTTTTTAAGGAATCCAGCCTCTTACAAGGTATTGATAGCGCAATAGAATCTATTAAAAAAGATGACTACAGAAACATAGAACAATTGTTTCAAGAAAATCGGGACGTCATATCGAAGTCGAAGTTAAGGGACTTGCTGGAAAATTTGCTTAAGGACAAAAATATTATAAAGAGTCTTGATAAAAAGAAGCGAACATTTTTTTATTCCTTAATCCTGGGATGCCTGATTACTTCTTTACGAACAGATAAAATTGTTTTAGAAAATTTGTCTCTGGAGCGAATAGTGGAAATCATTTCAGCAGATATTGAAGAAATACAATCCTTTAATGATTTTGTTACATTTTTAAAGGGGAATAATAGAGATGATGTGGTCCGGCTTTTGCGCGAAGCTCTTAATCGCAATTTAAAAAAATATGGTGGAAGCCACATTATTAACGCAATGGGTGAGCTTGGATATGATGAATTTCTGCCGCCTATAACCAGTGCATTATTTGAAGATAATGATTATATCTTTTTAGCTGCGGAAAAGGCCCTGCTGGGTTTTGGAGATATGAGCATAGACTGCATAAAGGGAGCTTTCAAAAGTATAAAGAAGGAGGCTCGCTCGTCGGCATTACCTGTAATAAAAAAAATAGGCGGGCCCAAAGCAGCGCAATTCTTAGATGATTTTTTTGAGGACCTGTGGCGACAAGATAAGGAAAAGCTGCTTGGCGCTATTGAATCTATCCCGGACGAACGGTTTATTAAACGATTGGAGCCATATACAGATAAAGGTCAATATATGATCGACTATACTTATATTGTCCTCAATAAGCTGTTTAAACGAGAAACCCCTGAAATTGAGGCATTGACAGAGAAACTTTTTCAGCAGGCCGAAGAGGCGCAGGAAGAAGGGAAAGCCAATGAACAGGATCAGATGCAGGACAGGGTAAGGTCCCATCTGAATTTAACTTTGAAGTGTAAAAGCTGTGCGGATCAGTGCGCCTATAAAGTCAAAGAAATCATAGTCAGCCACATTAAAAATAGTAAACCTTTTATTTTAGATGAAATCCAATGTGTGAATTGTAATAAGATGTCAGAATTTGAGTTGACCCCTCAAAGTTATGGCACACTTACAGCGGAAATTACACGTTTTCAGATGCTTTCCGCAGAAAAAGATAGCATGGAAGCAGTCAAAAAAAGCCCTATCAAATTTATGAGCATTAATGTTAAAGGTACAGAAATGGGATTGCAAGAAGGAATGCAGGCTATTTTAGACGCTATAGCAAAAGATCCTGCTAATCCGGAAAATTATATTAGTTTAGCTTATCTCTATCATAATATTAAAAGGTATTCTAAAGCGGAAAAGTATTATAAAAAGGCTGTTGAATTTGACCCGTCCTACGTAGAACCATACTATTTTCTCGCGATTATTGCCGACAAACGAGAAGATCATGGAGAAGCTTTCGAATGGGTGAAAAAAGGGAGCAACTATATAGAAACGGCAAAGTTCCGGCAGGATTTTGAAATGGAAAAGACTGAATTCGGCAAAATTTATACTGATTTATATAATGATTTGATAAGGAAAACAAGGATGGAGATTCCTTTGCTGCATCCCACTGCATTCAGTGACAAAACACGTAGGAACGACCCATGTCCTTGCGGCAGCGGGAAAAAATACAAAAAATGTTGCATGAAATGAGAAGGTTTTTGTGGTTGCGGCAACTTGCCGGTTTATTCAAAAACAAAAAACCTGGTCCTCAGGGCAGGCCAACAACATTGGCTATGCTCTATCTTGTCATTCCCTCCGGCTTATTCCAATACCAGCCCCTTAGGGGTCGGGCTTTTATTATATTCAGAAGAAATATTCTTTGTATTCGCCGTTAATAAGTCTTTTAGCTTCTTTGATGTCATGCAGGATTTTTTTATTAGCTCGGGAGTCAACGTGTTTCTTCATTTCACCGGGATGCAAAAAACCTATAATCTCTTTGATTTTGAAGTTTTCAATATGCTTTAGATCATATGCTATTAAATAGTTTTTCCAGTCTTCAAACCGTTTTTTTTTTTGGATAATATCGAGATTCTTATAAATTTTTTCTTTGATAAGCTTTCTCAGTTCTTCCGTTTTATTGGTTCTTCTTTCTGTTCTTACAATTTTTTCAACCTTTTCTTTAATCCTGTCTAAAGGCGCAGTAACATCTATTAAAACTTCAATTCCATCCTTGTGCGAATGTAGCCATTCTTGATTCCAGAGTTTTCTAACCTCAGGGTCGCTAACGAAATAATGAAAAACAGAAGTATTCGTTAGTCTAAAGCAGTTATCAATAGTTGAATATTTGCTCGGCATATCATTGGCTTGTTTTGAAGGATCCAGGGGATATTCCAGGCCGAAAGGATTAAATAAAAGTTTGTTTCGAGGGTAAGTTCTACCATGTGTTCGTATATACCAGCTTTCTACCGCTTCATTTTTATTTTTAGGTGGATCGTGAACGGATTCTAACCAATAATTTTTGTTCTTTTGATACTCTTCATAGGCTTTTTGATACTCTTTGTTTCTTCTTATAAACTCCCACAAATATCCGTTTAAACTTAAATCATCCAGGTACTCATACTTTTTCAGGATTTCATCTCTGTCTTTTTTTTCGTTCCTATTCTCCATCTTTTTATATTAGCACATGATTTCACAAATTAATTAATGAAAATTCTTAAACCTAAAGATACGTCCTGAAAGAGCGGCAAAAATTTTCAGCAGCACCGAGAAACAACGGCACAAGAAGATAGCAAAATTTTAAACTCTGTGCCTTTGTTCCTTTGTCGATCCGTGCCTGGAACTATATGGCAAAGCATAAAATGATAAAGGCAGAGGGCACAAGTAAAGGACAATCATTTATTACTATGCGCCTTTGTTCCTTTGCTAGACCTTGACTTATGGGCTCTCTTCATTTAAAATCATTTTTAAGCTTAGTGAAAAATTATTGAACAGTTTAATAAGGAGAAAAAGAATGGCATGTACCCCTGAAGATTTCGAAAAAGTTACTAAGATAGTATTGAAGAAA
>CAYMVZ010000046.1:0-17464 GCA_964394335.1 uncultured Nitrospinota bacterium
ATAAAAGAACAAGAAAAGGGCTTGATGAAGATAATATTGAATATGTGGTTGAATTAAAAATAGACGGCTTAGGAGTTTCCTTGACTTATGAAAATGGACTATTAATAAGGGGAACAACGCGGGGAGACGGGATCCACGGGGAGGATGTGACCGGCAATTTAAGAACTATACGTTCTGTCCCATTAAAGATAGACATTAATGATGTTAAGTTAAACCTGTTTGAAGTGCGAGGGGAAGTGTATCTCAATCATCTGGATTTTGAAAAAATTAATCTTCAAAGGGAAGGTGACGGGGAGTCTCTTTTCGCCAATCCACGCAATGCTGCCGCCGGTTCCATAAGACTGTTAAATCCCCGTATCACCACTTTACGACCACTGAATATTTTTCTCTACAATTTGATATCAGAAAATAATACATTATTCAACACTCATTTCGAAGCATTAAAGGCACTAAAATCCCTTGGTTTTAGGGTTAATCCCAACATAGCGCTTTGTAAAAACCTCAATGAAGTTTTCCGGCAAATTGATAAATGGCAGGGAAAAAGGCGCTCATTGAATTATGACGTGGACGGACTGGTCGTCAAAGTAAATGCCTTTTCTCAACAAAATGTTTTAGGCGCTACATCAAAGCATCCTCGATGGGCAATCGCATACAAATATCCGGCGGAGCAGGCAACAACCAAGGTGGAAGATATCATGGTACAAGTCGGAAGAACCGGTTCATTAACCCCTGTCGCAAAACTTAAGCCGGTTATTCTTTCAGGCTCAACTGTAGCAAGAGCAACCCTTCATAACGAAGATGAAATAAAGCGCAAAGATATCAGGATTGGCGACATGGTAGCAATAGAAAAGGGAGGAGAAATTATCCCTAAAGTACTACGGGTCTTTTTAAAAAAAAGATCCGGTAACGAGAAGGTTTTTTCTATGCCGAAAAAATGCCCTGTTTGTAATGCTGGAGTTTATCGTCCGGAAGGTGAGGCAGTGTTAAGGTGTAGCGGTACCTCCTGTCCGGCCCAATTAAAAGAGCGGCTTCAGCATTTTGCCTCCCGCAAAGCAATGGACATAAACCACCTTGGTTCTCAAATCATAAATCAATTAGTGGAAAAAGGGATGATAAAAAATTTCGCTGATCTCTATCTATTAAAGCAAAAGGATGTTGCCGGCCTTGAGAGAATGGGAGAAAAGTCAGCTAAGAACCTGATAGAAGCAATCAATAAAAGCAAAAAGGCAGGCTTTAACAGGCTGCTGTTTTCCTTTGGAATGAGGTACGTTGGTGAAAGGGCCGCCTATTTGTTATCTAACAATTTCTCTTCAATAAAAGAGTTAAAATCAGCTTCAAAAGAAAAAATTGAAAGTATCCATGAGATAGGCCCAAAAGTATCTGAGAGCATTGTTTACTTTTTCGCCGAAAAGAAAAACATTGAGGTTGTGAATAAGTTAGAAAAGCTTGGCGTCAATATGGAATCGATACAAAACAAAAAGCAAAAATATTTGCTACAGGGGAAACAATTTGTTTTGACCGGTACTTTAACAAAATATTCACGCGATGAGGCAAAAGAGTTGATTATAAACGCTGGAGGGCAGGTAACTTCATCAGTAACAAAAAATACCGATTATGTTTTAGTGGGGGAAAAGCCTGGCTCGAAATATGAGAAGGCCAAAGCTTTAAACATTAAAATAATTAATGAGGACGCTTTTGAAAAAATATCAGGTCTCTTCTAACCCTCTATTTCCCTTATTTTTGTTTTGATTTTCCTTTGCAAAGCAGCAGAAGGTCCTTTATTTAAAGCCTGATCCAGATAGTCCAGCGCCTTGCTTTTTTCACCCAAAACATTATAGGCCACCCCTATTGTATACATGGAATCAATGACCTTGTTTCCATTTCCATATTCATCTATGACTACATTAAATTTTTCTATAGCTTTCTCGTAATCCTCCATCATGAAGTAGCACTGTCCTATCCAAAAAACTACATTGTCTCGATAGTTTGTCGGGGTTCTGCGATTATCTAAGCTTTTAAACAAACGGAGAGATTCTTTATATTGTTTAACATTAAATAACCGAAGTGCCTTATCATAACCCCTTTTGGCACCGCCACTTGAAGTTGCTCTTGCTACTCTCTGTCTCTGCGGCGGTGGGCTCGTTCTTAATTTTGCTTCAAATTCTATCTCATTAATATTATCTTTTAAATCTTCTATTTGGGATTGCAATTTATGAATAGTATCTTTTAATTCCTCAATTTCTGCTGAGTTTTCCGCGCCTGCTCCACTTCCTTCCCCTTTCATCTCTTCAATTTCACTTACGCGAGGGGAAAGAGAGCTCACAGTATCTTCGAGTTCTTCTAATTTTACTTGAGACTCATCCTGTTGAGACTGTAACGTTTGGAGGTTTGCTTTCATTTCTTCCATTTCTGCCGGTTGAGCCTCTTCGAATTCTTCAAATTCGCTTTCGAGTTCTACTTCTTCATCCTCATCACCCCAAAAGGGTATCCATGCACATCCGGAAAATGAAATCGATATAATAAAAATAAATGTAATGAAATACACTACTCTAAAATTTTTATAAATTTTGTCCATAATTTCCCCCACCCAAAAAGATTCAAAGTTCAAATCAGTATTAGATAATTAGAATACATTAACACTTATTTTACGGTAATATCAAGAAAAACATTAGCTTTTTTAAATTTCAGTATTGATTGAAGCTCCCCGTAGCAAGCTACCGGGAATCAGTACAGAAAATAGACACTATATCGTCCTGAGTCCGCTCGCTAACCTCGGAGCAAGCCCTGTACAGTACGGCTCAGGACTTACTGTGAGGAATGCGCTCGTCAAACACTTTTAAAATGTACTTCAATGTTTTCTGAGTTGTCAAGGCTATAAAACAGCTACTTTGGAACCTTTTCCCAGTCCTTTAAAAACCTCTCAATCCCTATATCAGTTAAAGGGTGTTTAGAAAGTTGTTGGATTACTTTAAAAGGAATTGTAGCCACATGAGCACCCATAAGGGCCGCATCATTAACATGAATAGGACTTCGGATACTCGCAACAATAACCTCTGTCCCAAACCCGTAATTACCATAAATTTCTAATATCTGGTTAACAACATCCATTCCTACATGTCCTATATCATCCAATCTTCCGACGAAAGGACTAACATAACTTGCGCCGGCTTTTGCTGCCAGCAGCGCTTGGAGGGGGGAAAATACGAGGGTAACGTTGGTTTTAATATTTTCTTTAGAGAGTATTTTTACAGCTTTCAGTCCTTCCGGGATCATCGGAATTTTAACGACTACATTTTCAGAGATTTTTGATAATTTTTTTGCCTCTGCCACCATATCTTCTGAGTCCAGAGAAATTGCTTCAAGACTAACCGGTCCGGAAACTTCCCTGCATATCCCCTTTACAACTTCATCAAAAGATCTCCCGGTTTTAGAAATTAATGTAGGGTTGGTAGTAACACCATCGACAACTCCTAACTTTTGTGCTTCACGAATTTCATTAATATCTGCAGTATCAACAAAAATTTTCATATACACCTATCCTTAAAATTTTGCATTATTATTTATAGTGCGCCCGGCAGGATTCGAACCTGCGGCCTACGGAATCGGAATCCGCCACTCTATCCAGCTGAGCTACGGGCGCATTGGCTTGAAGGAATTATAACAAAAAACTCTTCATTTAAAAAGCATTAGCTCCGCAAAGCCTCGCCAAGCTACAAGTAAAAAAGACACGACGTTGTTATGAGTCAGGTGGCATCGATCAAGAAAAAGCAACATTTGGCCCAAGACACTTGTCTCTTGGCTCAAATCCATAATTTTCTTTATGGCCTTCGTGATCTTCGTGGTTATAAAATCTTACTTTGGTTTAGACTTCGCGGCATCAGGTTTATTATGCTCAGAAGTAATGACCGTGTGAATTCCACCCCGAACATAAAAGTCGCCAATAATTTTCATATATCTGGGTTTGCATGCACTGACCAAATCGTCGAGTATTTTGTTTATGACTGCTTCATGGTATGTCCCTTCATTTCTGTAAGACCAAATATATAATTTTAATGATTTAAGCTCTAAACACAGTTTATCCGGAATATAAAAGATATCGATCGTAGCAAAATCAGGCTGCCCTGTTTTTGGACACAAGCAGGTAAATTCGGGGCATTCCATATGAATTTCATAATCCCGCTTTGGTTTAGGATTTGGAAATACCTTTAAAATTTCAGATGATTTTTTTGACATCGAGCATCTCCTGATTTCTGATTTTAATTTAAAATTAAGCAAAAAAAAAGCCCCCTTTTTCGGGGGCTAAAAAAAATACAAACCAATTGAGCTTAATACATTCCGCCCATTCCGCCCATTCCGCCCATTCCGCCTCCTCCGCCAGCGGGAGGCATCGGCATACTCTCTTTCTTTTCCGGAATTTCAGTAACCATTGCCTCAGTTGTAAGGATCAAAGCCGCAATACTTGCTGAATTTTGAAGCGCAGTTCTTGTAACTTTTGTCGGATCAATGATTCCTGCTCTTACCATGTCAACATATTTATTGCCATTAGCATCATAGCCCACATCACCTTTTTCTGATTTCACTTTTTGCACGACAATAGAACCCTCAGCGCCGGAGTTGATTGCAATTTGCCGGATAGGCTCCTCTAAAGCTCTTGCTATGATATTTGCGCCGATTTTCTGGTCGCCTTCTAAACTTACTTTATTGACCGTTGAGACTGCTCTTAACAAAGCCACTCCACCACCGGGGACGATCCCTTCCTCCACAGCAGCCCGGGTCGCATTTAAGGCGTCTTCAACGCGTGCTTTTTTTTCTTTCATTTCCGTTTCAGTTGCAGCGCCTACATTGATTACCGCCACGCCTCCTACCAATTTAGCCAGTCTTTCTTGAAGCTTTTCCCTATCGTAATCAGACGTTGTTTCTTCAACTTGCCTCCTTATTTGTTTCACCCTGCCGCTGATATCGGACGGCTTTCCTTTTCCCTCAACAATGGTAGTATTTTCTTTATCGATGGTTACTCGTTTGGCCTTTCCTAAATCATCAACAGTAATACTTTCCAACTTGACCCCAATATCCTCTGAGATTACTTGTCCGCCGGTAAGAACCGCAATATCATTTAACATTTCTTTGCGTCGATCGCCAAAACCTGGCGCCTTCACAGCACAGCAATGAAGTGTTCCGCGCAGTTTATTAACAACCAGAGTCGCTAAGGCTTCTCCTTCAACCTCTTCAGCAATAATTAAAAAAGGTTTCCCCATTTTTGCAATTTTTTCAAGAATAGGGAGCAAGTCTTTCATATTAGATATTTTTTTCTCGTGCAGCAGCAGATAACAATCATTCAATACTGCCTCCATCCTCTCAGAATCAGTGGCAAAATAAGGGGACAAATATCCTCTATCAAATTGCATTCCCTCTACTATATCCAGAGTGGTTTCCATGCTTTTAGCTTCTTCAACGGTGATAACACCATCCTTACCCACCTTATCCATAGCTTCAGCAATCAGATCCCCTATCGTCGCGTCATTGTTGGCTGAAATAGTGCCGATTTGAGCAATTTCTCTTTTATCTTTAGTTGCCTTACTAATTTTCTTCAAGTATCCGATAGCCGCCTCAACAGCTTTCTCTATACCTCTTTTTATTTCCATCGGGTTGGCGCCTGCTGTAACGTTTTTAAGCCCTTCTCTGTAAATTGCCTGGGCCAGAACTGTGGCTGTGGTTGTTCCATCACCGGCTATATCGCTGGTTTTACTTGCTACCTCGTTTACCATCTGAGCGCCCATATTTTCAAACGGATCTTCCAGCTCAATTTCTTTCGCCACTGTTACACCATCTTTTGTAATGGTTGGAGATCCAAACTTTTTATCAAGAACAACATTTCTTCCTTTTGGCCCTAAAGTGGCTTTTACGGCTTCTGCAAGTTTATCCACACCATTCAGCACTTTTTTTCGTGCATCTTCACTATATAATATTTGTTTCGCTGACATATTTCCTCCTTATATATAAAAAAATTAATCAATAATTCCCTGGATATCATCTTCTCTCATGAGAAGTAATTCTTCTCCATCTACTTTAATTTCAGTACCGGCATATTTCCCAAAAATAATTTTATTGCCTTTTTTAACCTCTAAAGGCAGCCTCTTACCATTTTCTGACAATTTCCCATTTCCTACAGCGACAATTTTTCCTTCCATTGGTTTTTCTTTAGCTGTATCAGGGATTATAATCCCACCTTTTTTGGTCTCCTTTTCCTCCAAGGGTTTGACCAGAACCCTGTCTTGCAATGGCCGAACTTTCATTTATAAACTCCTTTCTATATTTTAAGGATTAAAAAAATAGAACTACTTATGAAAAGCAAGGATAATTTTGCTCGTTTGAGAACCCCGTTCGTAAGCACGTTAATATAATTAATAAATAATATCTTCCGCTTTTTTGTGCGGGGTTTAATACCCCTTTCCGAAATTCTTAAGAGGTTAACTAAAAATTATCCCCAAAAATTTGTTATTCACCTCCTTTATTTTTACACTTCATTTCTTATTGTAGTTTGACCGCATTTGATCTTTATGCTAAAAGCGTCCACCATAAAACGCTTAAAGGATTAGCACTCTTAGCCAAAGAGTGCTAATTATATCTTTATAATATGCGTTCTTCAAAAAATCAAGGTATTATTAAAAAAAAATTAATATTTTTTGGATTGCAGGATAGAATTTATGGAGTGATGAAGCATATGGAGAATAAAACCAAGCTATTCTTTTATATCGAGGAGAGTGCCGAGTAGTTCATCCTGAGCTTTAATTGCTTTTATGTTTGCTTTGAAACCGGCGCTGGAAGTAATCAGGTTTACAGATTCTTCTACTATATCAACATTTGAAGATTCTATACTACCCTGGATAATGGTTCCGAGACCTCCGGCTCCGGGATTTCCGTTTACTGCAGGACCGGAGGCGTTTGACGCGCTGAATAAATTGTTTCCAAGTGAAGTCAGTCCGCCGGAATTCTGGAAAGAAGACAGTTCTATTTGTCCGATTACCTGGCTTTGCCCATTAATGGTAGCCGAAACTTGCCCGGAGCCTGACACACTCACCCCTGCAGCGTTTCCAGGAATACTAATTTCCGGTTGAATTGGATTTCCGTTTGAGGTGACTAGTCGGCCGGTAGAATCTTTCTTCAAGTTACCGTCGCGTGAATAGCCAGTTCCACCATTTGGTAAGCTAACTCGTAAAAAACCCTGACCATTCACGGCTATATTTAGAGGATTATTTGTAAGTATAAGCGGCCCTTGTGTATGTACCGTTTGATTTGAAGCGGTCTGAACGCCTTTTAAATTCCCGCTTTCTTGAAATGAAGTAACTCTTTTTTTAAAACCAGCTGAGTTTATATTTGCAACGTTGTTAGCAGTGTTACTGACTTTATCTGAAAATGCCTTTAATGCCGACAAAGCTGAACTTATCCCACCAAGCATCTTTTTTTACCCCCTATCCTATTGTATCGGACAAAAAAATTGAAGCTTTATATAATATAAGGAATATCTAAAATAAAAGCAACTTTAATGTAAATGCAAAAAAACTTGACTTAACCTTATATTCATCGTATATTGAAAAAATTTTAAAGTTTCAACAAAACAAACAAAAATTCAAGTAGATATATAAAAATTTTAAACGTTTAATAAAGCTTATTTATTATGGTAAGTTTTTTTACATCTATTTCATCCTTTTTGGGACGCGGAACAAACTACAATAGGAGCCCTGTGGAACATTTCAATTTAAAAAACCAACCAAACCTTAATGATGAGAAATCATTTTACGACGGTTACACCGATATTTATTCTCATCAAACTTCCTTAGAGAAAAAAATGGAATTGGCCATTTCCAGATCCCAAGCGTATTTGCTGAGCCAGCAGAATGAAGAAGGGTACTGGATATCAGAGCTTGAAGCCAATACAACAATAACCTCAGAATATATTTTGTTCTATCGTTTTTTAGGTAAAGTAGATATTGCGAAGGAAAAAAAAGCGGTAGAACTTTTAAGAAGAACTCTTCAGCCGGATGGAGGATGGAATCTATATTATGGCGGACCGAGCGAAGTAAGCACTTCAGTCGAAGCATATTTTGCTTTGAAAATGGCTGGAGTTTCAACTGAAGATCCTATCATGAAAAAAGCAAGGGTTTTTATTATTAATAATGGCGGAATAGAAAACTGCCGTGTTTTTACTAAAAAATTTCTGGCTTTGTTTCGATTATATGAGTGGGAAAAACTGCCGTCAATGCCTGTGGAGATGATACTTCTTCCCAATTGGTTTTATTTTAACATTTACGAATTTTCGAGCTGGTCAAGAAGCGTAATCGTGCCTTTATTAATTATCTTTGCGAAAAGACCGGTCTGTTCTTTACCTGAGTCCTTTTCAATAGACGAATTATATGCTTCGAATGGGCATTCAAATTTTAAAAATAGCACTACTGCTGCTGATTATTGGAAACTCTTTTTCAAATATTTTGATAAATATTTTTTAAAGGTTTTGGATAATCACCCTTTTCACTTTATACGTGAAAAAGCAATTAAAAAGGCTGAAAAGTGGGTTTTAGAGCACCAGGACAAATCGGGGAATTGGGGAGGTATAATTCCCGCAATGATGAATTCTATCATCGCTTTGAGATCTTTAGGTTATGGTGCCGATGATACACGTATTAAAAAAGGATTGGAGGTAATCGAAAGTTTTAGAATTGAAAACTCTGAAACTCTTTCCCTGCAATCATGCATCTCTCCAGTTTGGGACACTGCTATTACATGCAACGCTTTAAGGAAATCGGGCATTCAGGATGATCATCCCGGTTTAATCAAAGCGGCCAACTGGTTGATTGACAAGCAAATTTTAAAAGACGGAGATTGGAAAATTAAGAATAAAGAAGGCCGCCCAGGAGGATGGGCATTTGAATTTGAAAATGATTTTTATCCTGATAATGATGATACCACTGAAGTATTAGTGGCTCTGAGAAATATTGCTACGACCCCTGATGATGATAAAAGTAAAATGGCTTTTAACAGAGGCCTGAGATGGCTCTTGAGCATGCAGAGTTCTAACGGGGGCTGGGCAGCTTTTGATGTTGATAATGACAAACGATTACTTAATAAAATACCCTTTGCAGATCTGGAATCACTATTGGACCCAGCCTCTAACGATGTTACCGGCAGGGTGCTATGGCTTTTAGGAACCCTGGGTTATAGAACAGATTATCCTCCTGTAAGAGACGCTCTCAATTTTCTAAAAAAGAACCAGGAACCGGACGGAACTTGGTATGGCCGGTGGGGTGTCAATTACATTTACGGGACCTTCCTTGTTTTAATTGGCCTTAAAGCAATAGGTGAAGATATGAATCAGGGTTACATTCAAAGAGCGGTAAACTGGCTAAAAATTCATCAAAACAAGGACGGGGGTTGGGGAGAGTCTTGTAAATCTTATGAAGATAAAAATTACAAAGGGATAGGAGCCAGTACGGCTTCACAAACAGCGTGGGCTTTGTTGGGTCTTTTAGCTGCAGATGAATCTTCAGGTTCTTTTGTCCAAAAAGGAACCCAGTATTTGTTAGACCGTCAAAATGATGATGGAACCTGGGATGAAAACGAATATACTGGAACAGGCTTCCCAAAACATTTTTATATAAAATACCACATGTATAGAAACTATTTTCCTCTTTTAGCTTTGGCTGAATATTATCATCAAATAAAAAGTGATAACTGAAAATAATAGCACCGCAAACAACACCTCCCTCCTAAGGTTTGTCTCCTATTCTCTTAAAATTGAATTCGCAAACAGAGATTTCAATTTTTGCGGGAATCTAATGATCAAGTAAAACTATTTCAATTTCCTATAAAGTTAAGCCATATGAAATGTTTAGTTACAGGAGCTAGCGGCTTTATTGGTTCACATCTTGTTAAGGCATTAATCACAAAAGGTTTCGAAGTGAGGGCTCTAATTAGACACAGCAGCGACAATTTTAATCTAAAAAATTTAGACATTGAAGTACATTACGGAGATTTATTAGATTACAAACTGCTTGAAAACGCATTAAAAGGTTGCACATTTCTTTTTCATGCAGCGGCGCATTATAGTTTATGGGATGCCTCAAAAGACTTAATTTACAAAATTAACGTCGATGGAACAAAAAATATTCTGAAAGCTGCTGTAGAAACCGGACTTAAAAAAGTCGTTTATACCAGCACAGTCGGTTGCATCGGCATTCCAAAAAACAGAACCCCTGGAGATGAAAATACACCTATTGACTTGTCAACTTTATCTAATAGCTATAAGCATTCAAAATATTTGGCTGAAAAAGAAGCTTTAAAGTTTTTTGAGAAGGGTTTACCGGTAGTTATTGTTAATCCAAGCACTCCAATTGGTCCCGGGGACATAAAACCAACTCCATCGGGAAAAATTATCGTAGATTTTCTAAACAGGAAAATGCCTGCATATATAGATACCGGTCTCAACCTGATTGATGTCAGAGACTGCGCCTTAGGACATATCCTTGCCCTGGAAAAAGGGAAACCAGGAGAACGTTATATTTTGGGAAACCAAAACCTTTCCTTTCAGAAAATTCTATTGCTATTAGAAGAAATTACCGGTATAAAAGCACCCAAATTAAAATTGCCTTATTCTTTTGCTTTCATTGCAGCCTTTGTAAATGAAGTGATATCGGATTATATAACCAAAACACCGCCAAAAATTCCATTGGGCGGGGTTAAGATGGCTAAGCATTTTATGTATTTTGATTCTACCAAGGCGGTTAAAGAATTGGGGCTGCCTCAAAGTCCTATAAAAGAAGCCTTTGAAGCCGCTATAGCATGGTATAAAGAAAACGGTTACGTGAAATGTTAGATTTTTTTTATCTATTTTTTTCTACTATTCTTTTTCGGCCTTATGTTTTTATTTTTCTTGCATTGTATCTGGTTACCGCGATTCTGCAAATTGGTATAGCAAGAACACTCGTTTTTACTCTCCTTGCTTATTGCATAGCCTTTCTCTCCGAGTACTCGTCTACCAGAACCGGATTTCCCTATGGTTTTTACAGTTATATTCAAACTACCATAGACAAAGAACTCTGGATTTCTAACGTCCCTTTTATGGATTCCTTATCATATTCCTTTTTGTCTTATTGCAGTTTTTCTCTCGCCATTTTTCTGAACCAGGAAGTTGTCAGAAAAAAAAACAATATCTCTATCTTGGATTTTGAAAATGGAATACAGAAAAAAACCGTCCTCTATTCCTCTGTAATTCTTTTTGTATTATTAGATGTAATTATTGATCCTGTTGCTTTAAGGGGCTCAGAGTGGTTTCTTGGACAGATATATCATTATCATAAACACGGGTTTTATTTTGGAGTGCCTTTATCGAATTTTGCCGGTTGGATGATTGTGGGGTTTTGCATTATTTGTTTATTTCAAATCATTAATAAACGTTATTTTCTTAATACCTCCTCTGATAAAGTAAATCCTCTTACAGATATCCACTACAAAGATGTTTTTGGACCGTTTTTATATCTTTGCGTAATGTTATTTAACATTTCAATAACTTTTTATATTAAAGAATATTTGCTGGGAATTTGCGGGTTGATAATAACGGGATTTATTATGGCAATATTTCTTAAGAAAATTCTTTAAATACGCACATTTATTCCACCTGTAGAACCGCTGTGAATATCGCTTTGAAACTGCTTCGTTATTCTTTTGACCTTCTCCTCTGCCTTAGTTACATTTTTAATCTGCTGCTGTGCAATGGCCCTCACGACAAGAAATTTTGACTTTCTAATCATACGATTGTTAAAAGTTGATAAGGGGTTCTGTATGGATATAGCCACTTTAGTCTCAGTTTAAAAAGTAATTTATATAATTAAAAAATTGACCTTATCTAATTATTAAATCAATGACTTATAGCATTTTTCCGTCATTCTTTGAAGAAAACATCACTATTGTTCTATCTTCGTAACGGCAAAATTCTTGAAAAAATTAGCGCTTTTTAATTATTGAATCTGCCAGCGGCAAGCCCTCTGCCATTATGGCTCAAGATAAACCACTGGAAATACGCTTGTTAAACATTTTTAATAGTTTAGCATTTACAAATTTAACTAAATGTTCAGAAGCTTTATAACGATAAGAAATGTATGCAGCAAATTAATGCTCTCAGTAAAACAATCGGAGGTATATATAAATGAGTTATAAATACAGAGTGGGAGTTATAGGATGTGGTCGTATTGCCAGCATGCTTGAGGAGGACCCTCTTCGAGGGAAGCCATGCACTCATGCTGGAGCATTTAATGCAATTCAGGAAACAAAAATGATCGCTGCCTGCGACATTAATAAAGAACGATTAAATAAATTTAGTAAAAGATGGAATGTTTCCAACCTTTACACAAATTATTACAAAATGCTAAAAAAAGAGGAGATTGATATTGTAAGTGTCGCAGCCTGGACTCAATTTCACCATGAAATGGTAGTTGCGGCTGCTGAATCCGGTGTTCAAGGAGTTTACTGTGAAAAACCGATGGCATTAACTTTAGGCCAGGCTAAAGAAATGCTCAATGTTTGCAAAAGGAACAATGTGAAGCTCGTAATAAATCATGAACGAAGATGGGATCCATATTACTTAAAGGCAAAAAAGATAATTGAGGAGGGAAAAATCGGTGAACTTAAAACAATTATTGGTAACGCCTTAGCATGGGACCACGAAGCAAAAAAGGTAGCAATTTACGGAGGAGGAACAATGTTTCATGACGGTACTCACCTGACAGATCTTTTACGATTCTTTGCAGGTGAGCCTACCTGGGTTTCAGCCTATGAAGAAAGACCAGACGGAGCAGAATATGTTGAGAAGACTGTTTTTGGACTTGTCGGGTTTTTAAAAGGCACAAAGGCTTTTTTAGAAGGTGGGGGAAGTAGAAATTATTTTAACTTCGAGCTCGATCTGCAGGGAACAGAAGGCAGAATCATAATAGGTAACGGAATTAAAGAATTATATACCACTAAAAAAAGCAAACGATTTTCGGACTTCAGGGAATTGGAAAAATTTGAATTACTAACGCCGGATGATAATGCCAACTCTTTTATAAGTGGCGTGAAAGATTTAATCAGGTGTATTGAAACCGGGTGCGAATCAAATTCCAGCGGGGAAGACGGCAGGAAAGCCCTTGAAATTATATGCGCCTTGTATAAATCAGCAAAACATGATGGGAAAAGAATCTCCATGCCGCTTTCTTAAAATACTTTTTGTCACAATACTAAAGTTTCTTAATCATGAACCGATAAGGGACATAGGAATTAGATAAATCATTAAGGGATTCAAAACAAACTATTATGATCTACTTAAATTCAAACTATTTTAGAAAGGGGGGATAGAGAAATAAACACTAATGCCCCGATTAAATGAGCAGGGAAGCTCATTTACCTATGATAATGGAATCGGATTAAGATTCTATTAAATCAATAACTTTCAAGGAGGATAGTCAAATGGCAGTACGTATATTTAATAACATTGTTTCATTAAATGCCCAGAGGTTTTTGGGAATAAACAACGAACGGCTCGCAAAATCTGTTGAACGGATTGCTTCCGGTCTTAGAATAAACAGAGGTGCAGACGATGCCGCAGGTCTGGCGATATCTGAAACCCTTCGTTCAGATATTAGAGCACTCAAACAGGCAGGCCGAAACGCTAATGACGGAATCTCAATGATCAACACCGCTGAGGGAGCTCTCAATGAGCAGGCCGGCATTTTAACTCGTATGAGAGAGCTGGCTTCACAGGCAGCTACAGGAACAGTTGGTTCCACTCAGAGACAAACTATTGAAATCGAGTTTTCCCAGCTGAGAAAAGAGATCGATAGAATCTCTCTGTCAACAGAGTTTAACGGTCAGTTGCTTGTTCAAGGGGCATTGGCTTCCACTGCAGCCGCATCTAATCAGATAGTCGTTCAGGTAGGTATCAAAAATGACGATCAAAGTAAAATTAACTTGAATAATGAGGTTGATTTAAGTGCTGTCACCAGTACAGGATTAAATCTTACGGACTTATCTGTTACAGCCTCGGCTGAAGCGTTAACTGCGCTTTCCCGCATTAACTCGTCTATTGATACTCTTACTGCGGCACGTGGAGCGTTGGGCGCTGTTCAAAACAGGTTGGTAAAAACCATAGCCAACCTCTCGGTTTCAGTGGAAAACCTTCAAAGCGCTGAATCTGCTATAAGAGACGCTGATATCGGTGAAGAAGTTGCACTCTTAACAAGAAACCAGATACTGGTTCAGGCTTCCACAGCAATTCTGGCTCAGGCAAATCTGCTTCCTCAATCAGTATTACAGCTACTTGGAAAATCCAAATTATCCATTTAAGAAAAAAGCGGGATGGCAAAATAATGCCATCCCGTTTTTTTTACCCCAAAATGTCAACTTTGAGATCGCATTGATTCATGGAATCTCCCAATAATTAGTAAATTAAATTTGTAGTAGCCGATATGAAACGGCTTAATTCATCGATAACGCCTTCAACTTAAGAGGCTGTCCAAAAACTGCCTGTACCTATTATTTTAATCAGAGCGATAAATCTTAAACCATTGATAATGCAGAAGTTAAATATTTATCTTTTCAGTTGAAATTGATAAATTTTACCATTTTCGGACAATCTAAAAAAAACAGAAAAAATTAAAGATATTTCGCCCTATATCCGTTAGGTAATACAAGAGGAGGGGAATTCAATTAACAATTATCAATTTTAAGAGGGGGTAATATGGCAGGGGCAATTTCGGTTAGCGGATTATCAACAGGTTTGGATACAGGCAGCATTGTTTCCAAATTAATCGAATTAAAGAGGAGACCAATAGACGTAATTTCAGCTAAAAAAGACCTATTTGATGTCAAACTATCGGAATTTCAGAACCTAAATCTCAGACTTTTAAATTTTCAAAGTATTGTTGAAAATTTGAAAAAATCGGATAGTTTTTTGACAAAAACAGGCACTTTTTCAAATAACAATGCTTCTGATAATAACAACGTAGTTGGCTTGATAGCCAGCAGTACAGCTGCTTCCGGCAGTTTTTCATTAGTTGTTAATTCTTTGGCAATAGCTGAAAAAGAAGTAAGTGAAGGATTTGCTTCGACTTCCTCGTCTGTTTCAACAGGCACTTTTTCCATTACAGTAGGTTCCACTACAACCGACATTACAATAGATTCTTCAAACAATACTTTAGCAGGACTTAAAAGTGCAATAAATGCTTCCGGCGCTGATGTAACCGCTTCCATATTAAATGATGGAAGTGGAACTGATCCATACCGCCTTTCTATAACCTCAAACAATGCCGGAACCGACAATACTCTGACTATTTCTCACACCCCAGCAAGTATCTTCACCCTGGGCGGCAGCGGCCCAATACCTTCTGGTGCTGGTTTAACCTTTACTGAAAATCAATCAGCGACAGACGCAAGTCTTACTTTAGACGGAATCAGCATAACCAAATCCACTAATTCTATAACTGATATAATAGATGGCGTTACAATTGATCTTAGTTCAGTTGGTTCCGGTACCATAACAATCGCTTCTAATGCAAATGACGTAAAAACCAATATAGAGAAATTTGTTTCGGAATATAATGATCTTATAAGTTTTATTAACGATCAGTTCTTTTTTAATAATGAAACCGGGCAAACAGGAATTTTGTTTGGTAACACTACTGTAATTAATTTGCAAAGTACCATGCGAGACATTATTGCTGATGAAGTTCCGGGTTTGACCGGCACATATACAACCCTGGCGCAAGTCGGTATAACCACCAACAGCATTTCAGGAAACCTTGTGATTGATGACGGCGATTTAACAGATGCACTCAACACAGATATTGACGCAGTTACCAAGCTTTTCATCGGCAACGGATCCTCTGATACTTCCGGTCTTAGTTTTGCGGGATTTACTGAGGATACTGAGGGAGGAACTTACGACGTACAGGTGTCAAACGGCCAGGTTCAGATAGCTGCATCAGGCGCCACAAGTTTTACAAATGCCGAAGGATCGGGTAATTTTTACTCCGGCCCTGCTGGAACGGCGGGAGAGGGTTTGAGATTCGGTTTAACTTCATTAACCGATGGCGATAAAGGAACTATTACTTTTTCCTTTGGAGTAGCTGCCAACTTTGACAGGATTTTGGATGATTTGACAGACAAATCCAAAGAAGGACCATTAAGATCAGAACTGGATACCCTGATGGACAATATTGAAGATTTAGAAGATGTTATCGAAAATCAGGAGGCACGTTTGCTTTCTGAAGAAGAAATGTTGACGCGAAGATTTGCTACCCTGGAATCGTTTGTCAGCAAAATGCAGTCTCAAGGAGATTTTTTAGCCCAAATACAATCCGGTCTTTTAGCAAGTGTTAAAAAATAAAGACGGGTCTATTTATATCAATTAATAAGAAGAATGGTGAGAACTATGAATAATAGTAACTGCTACTCACAATATAAAACCAATCAAATCTCGTACGCTGATCAGGGGAAGTTGATTTTAATGATGTACGACGGTGCAATCCAGTTTATTAATCATGCTAAAAATAAATTGAAAAAAAACGATTTAGGCGGCATGGGGCTCTATCTGGGCAAAGCGGAAAGTGTTATTTCCGAACTCTCAAATACCCTGAACAGCAAAGATGGCGGTAATATTTCAACATCCCTGGACAGCCTTTATAATTTTATTTTAAAAGAATTGTTCCTTGCACATGTTAAAAAAGACCCGGTTATTTTGGAAAAACTTACATCAATATTAAGTAAATTGCGGGAAGCCTGGCACCAGATTTACACCCAAGAGGAAGTAAAAATTACATCTCCGGAAGAAGTTGGAGAAAACATAGCATATCATTCATAAATAATTAACCGTCTAAACGATTTTCATACAAAGGGAAATCACGGCATAGCCTTTCCACTTTTTTGCGGACATCAGCCGCACCCGTCTCATTATCAGGATTATCCAGCACTTCTGCAATCCATCCCGCGATTAATTGCATTTGATCTTCTTTCATCCCACGGCTCGTGAGAGCGGGCGTACCGATTCTAATGCCGCTTGTAATCATAGGTTTCTGTGTATCAAAAGGAATAGTATTTTTATTTACTGTTATTCCAGCTCTTTCCAGAGCTGCCTCTGCAGTTTTCCCGGTCAGCTTTTTTGGTGTGAGGTCAACCAGCACAAGGTGTACGTCCGTACCACCACTGACAAGCCTGAATCCGGCTTCCATAAGTCCTTCCGCAAGCTTTTTTGCGTTTTTCAAGATTTGACTCTGGTAATCTTTGAATTCAGCTCTCATTGCAAGTTTAAGCGCCACTGCTTTCGCGGCAATTATGTGCATGAGCGGCCCACCCTGAATTCCCGGAAAAAGAGCGGAATTCAGAGGCTTTGCGTAATCCTTGCGGCAAAGGACCATCCCTCCCCGCGGTCCCCTTAGAGTTTTGT
>CAYMVZ010000047.1:0-5903 GCA_964394335.1 uncultured Nitrospinota bacterium
TGCTATTGTCAATTAAATCAAGTATATTAATAATATAAAATATCCAAAAAATTTTAAAAATACTGATATGTATCAAAATTTAATTGTTATATTATTCATAAATAATTTATTTTGCAAGTTATATTTCATTTCGGCCATCCCTGGACTCAACTCTTCGGCTGGTTTAAAAAAACCGTTCATCCGGCTCTTTTTGCCGAATTGTGGCTCAGGCCCCTGGCCGGTTTAGGTTGCAGTTTTCCTTTTTCAGGGGATGAGTTTGGTGTACCTCAAAAACTTTATATTTTGTTATGACAACCCCTTAATGCCCCTTTGCTAAGGGGGCATCAAATAATTGAAGTGAGTATTTGGAAGGGCTCTTTATAGACAGCTTTATAATCAAACTGATATACTACGCCGATGACATATCAGCCATCAAAATCCGCAATCCAAAATCCGCAATTTAAAATCACCGCAAGCCGTTATCTCAAATTAAGCCTCTTCGCAACCGGTTTTGCTGGGATTGTGGCTGAATTTGTATTAGCCACTCTGGCAAGCTATCTTATTGGAAATCCTATTCTCCAGTGGACCCTTGTCTTGTCGTTCATGCTTTTTGCAATGGGTGTTGGCAGCCGAATCAGCAAACATATCCATAACTATCTACTGGATAGATTTATATGCATCGAATTCTTGCTGTCTATTTTCTGCGCGACATGTGCTGCGATCAGCTACTCTGTTATCCCATATACTACCCACACCAGCTTGATCATCTACACAATTGTTTTAATAATCGGCCTGCTCATCGGTATGGAAATCCCTTTAGTAACAAGGATCAATGATTCGTATGAAGGCCTGAGGACAAATATTTCATCGGTAATGGAAAACGATTATTACGGAGCATTAGTGGGCGGATTGGTATTCGCGTTTTTCGCCCTGCCAAAACTTGGCTTGACCTACACGCCAGTAGCATTAGGGATGATAAACTTTTCCATAGCCGGCATTCTTTTGTGGAAATTTCATCACCTCATTAAATATAAGAGTTTGCTGAAATATTCTTTCACCGCGATTTCAGCGTTCATGATTGTTTTTCTTATCCTCGTTAAACCGATTATGCTTCATGGGGAACAAAGCAGGTACCGGGACAAGATTATTTTTTCAAAACAAACAAAATACCAGAAAATTGTGGTAACCCAGTGGAAGGATTATCACTGGTTATATCTCAACGGGCATGTTCAGTTCAGCAGTTATGATGAAGAGAAATATCATGAACCGTTGGTTCAGCCGGCCATGCTGCTTTCTCCGTTGCCAAAGTCCGTGCTCATTTTAGGCGGGGGAGATGGCCTGGCAGTAAGAGAGGTATTGAAGCATAAAGAAGTAAGAAACATAACTGTAGTGGATATCGATTCTGCAATGACGGGCCTTGCCAAAACTCATCCTGCCTTTCGAAAACTAAACGGAGAGGCTATGAGCAATTCAAAAGTTCATATTGTCAACCAGGATGCCTATAAATTTTTGCAAAAGAGTAAAGATTTATATGATGTTATAATTATTGATCTGCCTGACCCAAACTCCATTCAATTAGCCCGGCTATACTCTCGCGGCTTTTACTCTCTCTGTAAGAACCATTTAACTAAGTTTGGCGTGATGGTTACCCAGAGCACCAGTCCCATTTATACAAAAAAAGCATTTCTAACGATTATAAAAACAATGGAAGCCGTGGGCATTACCGCACTACCTTACCATAACCAGATTCCAACGATGGGCGAGTGGGGCTGGAACCTGGGGGTGCGTGATGAGTTGATAGGCAAGAAAGAACTTAAAGGAAAAGTTCAGAAATTAGATTTTAATAAAATTCCTACACGATTTTTAAACCAGGACGCCATGATTTCTATGACACACTTTGGAAAAGGAATTTTTGATTCAGAGGAAGATCTGGAGGTCAATACTGAACTTAATCCTGTCCTGGATCAATACTACAGGGAAGGTTCCTGGGCATTATATTAATTTACTCTCAGGCAAGAAAATCTATTGTGAAATATCAAGTTTTTTTGCAATAAGCTTAAAATGTTTGTCATGATGCAAAAGAGTACACCCGTATACTTTTACAATAGATGAAATGATTATGTCTATGGTAGGCACTGTAATGCCTGATTTTCTCAAAGAATATCCGGCAGTCTTTGCTATATCCCATACTTTACCATTTGCCGATAGCAGGCCAAGAGATTCTAAGCATGATTGCATTAATGAGTACTCTTTCTTATTGCCACATCCCTGCAATAGTTCAAGAATAATAATATTAGTCGTTACCACAGATGCGGATGTAAGTGAATCAACATTCCCTATTGACATAATTTATTGCAATGATTACCACGACGTCCTTCATATCTTCTGTTCCGAAGACCTCAAACACCTGTGCAAGCATTTCCTTGCTCTAATCAACAAAGGTCCTGTCATAAGAAAATGAAATTGAGTGATTATCTCCGCCTTTGCCGGAGATAATGACTTCCTAACATTTAATATATTTTGTGATGGTTTTATGATAGAAAGATTTACGAGTATGCTGGCTGAATGGTCCGACTTTTACTCGGGGATGAAAGCCAGCTATTAAAACAAAAATAAAATTCAATACTCGGAAGCCCCGACCTTTAGTCGGGGAGCTTCACTGCCATGAAAATTTCATCTTTCATCAACCTTTTAGAAAACTCTGAAGATTTTGGAAATCTCATTGCTCACCATCACATCATTCCTCAAAGAAAAGCGACTCATTGCGGCAATGAAAGTTTTCTGGCTAAAGAAGTAAATGATGCTTTAAAAAAAATCGGTATTGACCAGTTATACTCACATCAATATGAATCAATAAAAGCCGTTCGTAACGGAAAGAATGTAATCCTTTCCACTCCAACTTCTTCAGGAAAAACTCTTGCGTACAATATCCCTGTTTTTGAATCTGTTTTATTGAATGATCAGACAAGGGCTTTTTATTTATTCCCTTTAAAAGCCCTGGGACAGGATCAGTTGAAAACCCTGAAGGACTTCTCTTCCAACTTATCAGGGAAAGATATTAAGGCGGAGATATATGACGGAGATACTCCTTCCCATGTCCGTAAGAAAATAGCGAACAACAATCCTCACATTATTATTAGCAACCCTGATATGCTTCATCTCGGTTTTTTAGCATATCATCATAATTGGGCCGATTTTTTTAAAAACCTGAAATACATTATCATTGATGAATTGCATACGTACAGGGGAGTATTCGGATCCCATATTGCCCAGATATTGCGACGTCTTCGTCGTATTTGCCTTCTCTATGGATCCAACCCCTCCTTTATCACCTGCTCGGCAACCATTGACAACCCTTCACAATTTGCTGAAACCCTCACAGGGCTGCCTTTTACTTCGATAACAGAAAACGGCGCTCCAAACGCTGGAGGGCACTTCCTGTTTTTTAACCCGGTTTTAAGCGCATATACTGAAGCAGCGAAACTGTTCAGGTTTTTATGCAATGACGGCTTTAAGATCATTGCATTTACCAAGTCGAGAAGGGCAACTGAACTGATTTACACGTGGGTTAGCCAGGCAGATGTTTCATTAAGGAATAAAGTCAGCTCATACCGTGCCGGATTTTTGCCGGAAGAAAGAAGGGAGATAGAGGCAAAACTTTTTTCCAATGAGCTTCAAGGTGTTATTGCGACCAGCGCCCTGGAAATGGGAATAGACGTCGGAGGTCTGGATGCCTGTTTGCTGGTTGGTTACCCGGGTACCGTGATTAACACATGGCAGCGTGGGGGAAGAGTAGGACGAGGTAGCAGAGAATATCTTATCATACTCATTGCGCAGCAGGATGCTCTGGACCAATACTTTATGCGTCACCCGGCGGACTTCTTTCAAAGAGGATTCGAAAGGGCCGTACTCGACCCCGATAACCCGGAAATAGTTAAGCAGCACCTGGTATGCGCCGCTTCGGAATCTCCTTTAAATGTTGATGAACAGGTATTTAATATAAAAGAACATATGGACCTCATGAACCAATTGTCATTGAGCGGACAATTACAACCAGATGAGGAAAGTAAAACCTGGTACTCTTCAAGAAAAAGACCGCATCGACTAGTGGATATCCGATCCGCTGGAGAGGGCTTTACTATTTTTGAAGACAGTACGAACAAAGTCATAGGAAAAGTATCGGGCGGGCGCGTTTTTACTGAATGCCATAGAGGGGCTATATATCTCCACAAGGGAAGTCAGTATGTCATTAGCCGTTTTGATCTGGATAAAAAAAATATTTACGCCATAAAAAGAAACGAATCCTACTTTACGAGGGCCAAAGAAGAAAAAGATACGGAAATTCTCTCTTTGCTCGGATCAAAGCCGGTCATGAACTTTGTTCTTAAAAAAGGAAGATTAAAAGTTACAAGCAAGGTAACGGGATATGAAAAAAGGAAAATTTCAGGGCATGAATTATTGTCTCATCATGAACTGAACCTCCCGGAACAGATATTTGAAACAGTGGGATTTTGGATTGAGATTGATGACACAATTAAATTACAAATTGAAAATAAAGGAAATCACTACATGGGTGCAATCCACGCTGTGGAACACGCGGCAATTGCAATGTTCCCGTTATTTGTGTTGTGCGATAGAGATGATATCGGTGGTATTTCGTATACTGATCATCCCCAGGTAAAAAAAGGAGCAATCTTTATTTATGATGGTCACCCGGGAGGAGTGGGTTTGGCAAAACGGGGGTTTGATGTTATAAGTGAACTTTTAGAAGCCACCCTAAAGTTAATCATCGACTGCAAATGCGAGGAGGGCTGTCCTTCATGCATCCATTCTCCAAAATGTGGTTCAGGCAACAAACCTCTGGACAAACGGGGAGCTCTTGACTTCCTTAAACTTCTTTTAGGAAAAACCAGACTTAAAACAACAAAAGAAAAAACAAACTTATTTGCAAAGGAAAAAATTATGGAAATTGAACCGGAAGAAAAAATCAAGCGTGATTATCGAATTTTATTTTTTGATATCGAGACTCAGAGAAGCGCGGCTGAAGTAGGGGGATGGAAAAACCTGCATTTAATGAAAGTGGCTGTTGCAGTGCTCTATGATTCTCTTGATCAGAAATTTACTTCTTACCTTGAAGAAGAAATGGAACAGTTGATTGAAAAGTTGAAATCTGCTGATTTAGTCGTCGGGTTTAACCTGCTGAATTTTGATTATGGGGTTTTGCAACCCTATACCACAGAGGATTTAAAAAAATTAAAAACTTTTGATATTTTAGATGATATTAGAAAACGGCTTGGTTTCCGGTTAAGCTTAAATCATCTGGCAAATAAAACTTTAAAAGTTGAAAAAAGCGCCGACGGCCTTCAGTCTCTGCAATGGTTTAAAGAAGGGAAAATGGACCTTATTACTGAATATTGTATTAAGGACGTTGAAATAACTCGAGACCTTTTTCAGTTTGGAATTGAAAAAGATTACCTGCTTTATGAAAGAAGGGACGGTGGTGTTGTCCGGCTACCATTGGATTGGGAACTGGATAAGCTGGTGAAGTAAAAAAATTGCCAATGCTCTACATATTGCGTACCTAAAAATAAAAACCACAATATATTGTGGTTAATATCTCTTTTTTCACTTGACTTATGAATTTACTTGGGTCATTATTACCCTATTGAAAAGAAGCATTCCATCCTCAAAACAAACAATCTTCGTAAACCCAGTAAGAGAAGTGTATGAATATTTTTGGTAGTTATAAAAATTTAACTTTTAATCTGTCAGTAGCATTTATTTCTCTTTATTTTGCTAATCTTTCGCTTGCTTTTATTTCTTATCAGGTGAATGACAGAATTTTCTCGAATGTAAAAGAGAAATATTTCTTCAGAATAGCAAAAAGCTTGGAGCAAAAAAGGCTGCTGAAAGAAAATGAGGTA
>CAYMVZ010000047.1:6003-15523 GCA_964394335.1 uncultured Nitrospinota bacterium
CTTCAGAATAGCAAAAAGCTTGGAGCAAAAAAGGCTGCTGAAAGAAAATGAGGTAGAAAAGGAAGTGCTTAATATCCTTTCTAAATATCGCACCGGGTTAAATAAAACTCAATTGAAGCAGACGGCAGGAGTAATTCACCAGGAAGGTAAAAAATTGGGATATGATCCTATGCTTTTGGTGGCAGTGATAATGACGGAAAGTTCCGCTTACAATTGGGCGGTTTCAAATGTAGGGGCAAGAGGTTTAATGCAGTTAATGCCTTTTACCGCCAGGGAGATTGCTTCTGAAACCGCGCTACAATGGAAAGGGAAAAAAACGCTCTATGACCCGTTATTAAATGTAAAAATGGGCGCGTATTACCTGAGTAAAATGGAAAGTAAATTTGGGAATATGCAATTAGCACTTGAGGCATATAATCAGGGACCGAGAAGACTCAACAATATGTTGAACCGGGGCTATTTGCCAACCCGTTATTCAAGCAAAGTTTTTGGCGCTTATGAGAAAATAAAGCAGGGCAGAATTTAATAAATGAGATTATTGAAGATATCTGCCTATAGTGCTATTTTAATTGTTATCATCGCTTCCTGTAGTACCCCTTCTTTACAAAGAGCCTTTGAAGGTGAATTTTCAAAAGTAGAAAATAACAGGGTAATTTTTGAATACTGCCAGAGTTGTCACGTCCATAATGATTTAATCCCCGCTCCGCATGTGGCGGATAAAACAGGCCGCTATCAAAGTAAAAAATTTAGAGAAACCAGAGAATGCAGAACCTGCCATTATATTAAAGAAAATCTTTTTGGGGACATTGAAAGGAAAACAATAAGGCCGAAGAAAGGGAAGATATAAAATTTATGAAATGCCTGTCAAATGCTGAGCTGCTTTCCGTAAAAATCTGCGCTATAGATCTTTTTTCAGAGTGTCATTCATGCTTCCGGAGCGGTATCCTTCAAGATCAACAGTAACATATTTATAACCAATTCTTTTCAATTCCGCAATTATCTGTTCTGAAATCCCATTATTTAAAAATAGCTGAAGCTGGTCTTTCGACACCTCAATACGGGCTAAATCATCATGATGTCTCAAACGGAATTGAGAAAATCCTAAGTCATGCAAAATATTTTCTGCCTCCTCTACGATTGATAGTTTTCCTTCGGTAATGGTAGTACCGTAAGGAAAACGTGAGGCAAGACAGGCAAAAGAAGCTTTATTCCATGTGGGAAGATTTTTTTCTTTCGATAAATAGCGGATGTTTTCCTTCGTTAGTTCTGCATCTTTTAAAGGGCTTCTGACTTTGAGGTTTTCAGCCGCTCTAGAACCGGGTCTGTAATCTCTTGTGTCGTCCAAATTAGCTCCGTCAAGTACATAAGCGATGTTTTTCTCATCCGCAATTTTATTTAATTTGGAAAACAGATCGCTTTTGCAATAGTAACAGCGATCAGGAGGATTTTTTCGGTAATTTGCGTCTTCCAACTCTTCTGAATCAATTAAGAGATGATCAGCTTTCAATATTTTTGCAAGCCGAATGGATTCGTTTAGTTCTCTTTGTGGAAAGGACGCTGATCTGGCTGTTACCGCCAGGACATTTTCACCTAAGACTTCTTTCGCGCTGCAGAGCAGAAAAGTGGAGTCTACTCCAGCAGAAAAAGCCACTAAAACCTTTTTCATTTCCCCTAAAATGCTAAAAAGCTTTTTATGTTTAAGCTTTAACTCGTTCATAAAGGTTAAATTAACACAGCGTGGCCAGTGGCCACAACCAGAATGGAGCTACCGCTCCAATCAGCGAATAAAACTTTGTAAAAAAAAACAATTTTAGAAAATTGTAATACAAACTATGAATAGAGTCAATTAATGACAACAGCTACGTCAACCCAACAGGACATTTCTACTTTCGTTTGACATTTCTTTCTAATGAGGTTGATAATTACTAAGCTATAGGCTATCTTAAAACGCTTTGTATGGAAATAAATAAAATAAAAAAAAATTTGTCGAAATATCCGAAAAAATGGCTCATTACAGGTGTGGCCGGATTTATCGGTTCCAACCTGCTGGAAGAACTGTTGAGACTTGGACAAACTGTAATTGGGCTTGATAATTTCTCCGCAGGATATCAAAAAAATCTGGATGATGTACAGGCTCAGGTTGGCGAAAAGGCATGGAAACGTTTCACTTCCATTAAAGGTGATATTAGAAATATAGATGATTGTCGAAAGGGATGCTCTGGTATCGATTTTGTTTTACACCATGCAGCACTTGGCAGTGTGCCATTTTCTATCAAAAACCCAATCACAACCAATGAATCTAATGTAGATGGATTTGTAAATATGCTTGTCGCTGCACGAGATGCTGGTGTAAAGCGCTTTATTTACGCGGGATCGTCCGCAATTTATGGAGATAGTTCTGACTTACCCAAGGTAGAGGACGTTATTGGCAAAGCATTATCGCCCTACGCAGCGACAAAGCATGTTAACGAACTTTACGCAGGTGTTTTTGCTGAAACTTATAATATGGAATGTATAGGATTAAGGTATTTTAATGTTTTTGGCTCGAGACAGGATCCTGAAGGAGCCTATGCAGCAGTAATTCCGCGTTGGATAGGAGAATTGTCAAATGGTACTGTTCCAACCATCTTTGGTGACGGTAAGAACAGCAGGGATTTTTGTTATATCGAGAATGTTATCGAGGCTAACCTTCGTGCTGCCCTTGAAGAGAATCCTGATTCTCTCAACCAGGTTTACAATATTGCCTGTGGAGTTAGTACCACACTAAACGAGTTGTATGAAATGATCCGCAACAGTCTTATTCGATTTCAACCGGAAACAGCGAAAATTGAACCGCACTATGGTGATTTCAGAACGGGTGATGTCCGATATTCCGAAGCAGATATATCAAAGGCAAAAAAATTATTAGGGTATGCTCCTGCCTGTGATGTTTCCAATGGGTTGAATGAGACTGTTCGATGGTTCGTGAAAAACATGGCAGGGCGTGAGAATTCTAATATATAGCGTGGCAGGGCCGCAATCACAATTAGGTAAGGAATACCTAATTGGACGGTTTCCTAATTAGTAATACAGAGGGAAAAGAAATGAGTAAAATACTGGTTACAGGTTCTGCCGGTTTTATAGGTTTTCATCTCTGCAAAAAACTCTTGGAAAACGGAATACAAGTTATCGGACTGGATAATTTAAATGATTACTATGATGTTTCGCTCAAACAGGATAGGTTGAAACAAATTGAAAAGGAAAAAAACTTTAAGTTTATCAGGATTGATATTGCAGAGAGAAATTCGATGGCCTCTCTTTTTCATGATGAAAAATTTGATGTAGTACTGAACATGGCTGCGCAAGCAGGGGTAAGGTTTTCTTTAACCAATCCACATCCTTATATAGACTGCAATATTGTTGGATTTATGAATATTCTGGAAGGGTGCAGACATAGCAAAGTGAGTCATCTGCTTTTTGCGTCTTCGAGTTCAGTTTACGGGGCCAATACGAAAATGCCTTTTTCAGTTCATCAAAATGTCGATCATCCTATGTCGCTTTACGCAGCTACTAAAAAGGCAAATGAACTGATGGCACACACCTATGCGAGTTTATATAAGCTGCCATGCACTGGTCTTAGGTTTTTTACCGTATATGGTCCTTGGGGACGCCCTGATATGGCGCTATTCCTTTTCACAAAAGCTATATTGGAAGAAAAACCGATAGATGTTTTTAATCATGGAAATATGAAGAGAGACTTTACTTATATAGATGACATTGTAGAAGGAGTTATTAGAGTTATTGATAAAACTCCGGAGCCTGATCCAAACTGGAAAGCTGATAATCCTGACACTTCATCAAGTTATGCTCCATACAGATTGTATAACATTGGAAACAATAATCCTGTTGAGCTTAACTATTTCATAGAAGTACTGGAAAATTGTCTTGGCAAAAAAGCTGAAAAAAAACTATTATCGATTCAATTGGGCGATGTCCCTGCCACTTACGCGGATGTGGATGATTTAGAAAAAGATGTTGGCTTTAAACCATCCACTTCAATTGAGGATGGTGTTAGGAAATTTGTCGACTGGTATCGGGGATATTACAATTAAAGTGTAATGACTTGAAACCCCATGTTTATTTAAAAACAAAAAACCTGGTCCTCAGGGCCTGGTCACTATTGGCTATGCCTATCTTGTCATTCCTGAATGCTTCCACGTTGTCATGCCCGAATGTTTTTATCGGGCATCCAGAATCAAAACTCGTCTTGGATTTAGCTTCGCCCCGCTCAGCGTGGTTTAGCAGATTCGCCCAATGAAGAGTACCTGCTTGTTATATTAAACCCTTCAGAACTTTTAACGCAGTGTCAACCCCTCCAACAGGCGCCATAATATAGGCACCGTTAGCCTTATCCTTCATTTTCAGAAGCGCATCTCTGGCTATTTCTATCCCTGTTTCTTTGGCTTTATTGGCAGCATCTGCTTTTTTCATTCTTTTGCGAATATTTTCAGGGATGCTCATGCCCGGGACTTCGTTATGTAAAAACTCTGCACTTTTGTAAGACGTTAAAGGAAGAATTCCAAGGAGGATCGGAATATTAAAATCTTTATTTCTTTCTAAGAAATTAATGAAAAGTTTATCTTCAAAAACAGGCTGTGTGAGAACAAACTCAGCCCCTGCCTCTACTTTTTGCCTGAATCGTCTTTCCTCTTCTTCAATATTAATAGCTCCAGGGTTTACTCCCACACCGATATGTATACCGGCCGGTTTTCCAATAGGGTTTTTTGCGACATCAAGTCCATGATTTAAATTGCTAATCAGTTTCACAAGCCCTATAGCGTCCACATCATAAACAGCAGTTGCGTCCGGATAATTCCCCAACTTGGGAGGATCGCCTGTAACAGCAAGAATGTTTTTGATTCCCGATGCTTCCGCGCCAAGTATATCTGATTGTATTCCTAACAGGTTTCTGTCTCTGCACGTATAATGGATTATCGGTTCAATTCCAACTTCACGCAAAAATAATCCTGCAAGGGACATTGAACTCATTCTTGCTGAGGCTCTTGGTCCATCCGGAATATTGGAATTGTCTACTCCCGCTTCTTTTAATTTTTTAGCCGCTCCTAAAACTTTTGAAGGGTCACATCCTTTCGGAGGTAAAAGTTCGACAGATACAACAAACTTATTGTCGGACAGTTTTTTAGCAAGGTCGCTTTTTTGCGCCGTTAATACAGGAGTAATTGTTTGATGAGTTATATCAATTTTTGTGGTTTCAGTTATTTCGATTCTGGATGGTGAAAGCGCTTTCACCGCAGAACAGATCAGCTTGATGTGTTCTGCGGTCGTTCCGCAGCAGCCACCAACTATACGGACCCCGCTGCGAATAAAGCGTTTTGCATAAGTCGCAAAATATTCTGGTGTGCTTAGGTATATTTGTCGCCCTTCGACTATTCTTGGAAGACCGGCATTCGGCATAACAGATAGAGGGATTGAACACGACGTAGCCATTTTCTGGATGTTTTCAAGCATCGGCTGAGGTCCTATGCTGCAGTTTGCGCCTGCTGCGTCCGATCCCCAGCTTTCCATTTCTTTTGCAGTTCTTACCGGGGAGACACCGTAAAAAGTATTTCCATCATCTTCAAAAGTTATCTGCGTTATGATAGGCTTTTCTATAGCATTTTTCGTGCATAATTCTCGAACAGCCAGATAAGCCTGGTGGAGTTCATTGAGATCGGAGAAAGTCTCTAATACAAAGAGGTCCACTCCGCCGTCCAGCAATCCTTCAGCTTGTTCAATGAATGCTTCTTTTGCCTTTAGCTTTGAAAGTTTTCCTAAAGGTTCAATTCCTTCTCCAAGTGGCCCTATGGCGCCCGCGACAAAGACGCCCCCCCTAGCTTCATCTTTAGCGATAACTGCGCTGGCTTTGTTAATATCATAAATCTTGTTATCCAATCCATAACGTTTAAGTTTAAACCGGTTTGCTCCAAAACTGTTTGTTTCTATAATGTCAGCCCCACTTTTTATATATTCCCGGTGCACTTCACGGATTAAATCGGGGTTAGACAGGTTCAATTCATCAAAGCATCGGTTAATATAGATACCCCTGCTATAAAGAGCAGTCCCCATAGCCCCGTCACAAACAAGAATTTTATTGTTTAGCGCTTCTTTAAAGGTTTGAGGCATATAAACGAAGTATATCACTGAAATAATTATTTAACAAATTGAGCAAAAAATACAAAACTTTGACTTCCAATATTAGTTTTGATTTAATAGAAAAAAATGCCGATACCTTTTTCATCTAATATTTATTAACTTTAAACTGTTTGATTTTTGGCGAATGAAGGAAAAACTACCTTTATCTGTTTCACTTATTTCTTGTAATGAAGAGGATAATATTGCGCGGACTTTAAGTAGTATTAAGAGCATTGCGTCTGAAATTGTGGTTGTGGACGCACATTCTACGGATAAAACACGGGAAATTGCAAAAGATTATGGTGCAAAGGTTTTTGAGGAAGACTGGAAAGGACATATTGCTCAAAAAAACTCAGCCCTTGAAAAATGCACTGAAGAATGGGTTTTATCATTGGATTGTGATGAAGTTGTTTCTGCAGAATTAGAAAAGTCAATTATTGAAAAGGTCAGAAAACCCGAAGCGGACGGTTATTTCATTAACAGAAAGACCTTTTACATGGGAAGGTTCTTAAAGCATACCTGGCAGCCGGATTGGAAGTTAAGAGTTGTAAAAAAAGCGGCTAAACCAGAATGGGATGGATATAACCCTCATGATATTTTAAAAATCAATGGGTCAAAAAAGAATTTAAGAGGAGATTTATATCACTATTCTTACAAAAACCTTGAAGACCATTTTTACCGAACCGTAAAATACGCGAAACTTTCCGCTCAATCTTATTTTAAAAAAGAAAAGAAATTTAGATGGAATAAAGTCCTGCTGAATCCTCTTTTAGCGTTTGCGAAAGTTTATTTTATTCAACGTGGTTTCTTGGACGGGTATCGAGGGCTTATTATTGCCGTAAGCAGTTTTACCTATACTTTTTTGAAGTATATTTTCTTATGGGAAATCGAAAGGAATAATGAACAGCATCTTTAAAGAGGTTTCTCCGAAACAGTGGAAAAACGATATTTATACGATTAAAAAGTTGACGAAAAGTCATTACCTGAGACTTGCGTTAGCTTGTGTTAGCGGGTTGTTTCTCTCCTCAATCAACGGTGCAATTGCCTGGTTTGTTAAACCGGTGTTGGACGGACTGTTTGTTGAAAAAAACAACGCTCTTTTAATGGTCCTTCCTATAGGAGTCTTTTTTCTCTTTGTCCTTCGTGGTTTGTTCGCTTTCTCTAATAATTACTTAATGTTTTCTATCGGGGCTAAAATTGTGAGAACCTTTAGGCATGCGGTCTTTGAAAAAATACTGAGACTTCCTATGTCCTTTTTTTCACAGAAATCAAGCGGTTCTATCATATCGAGAGTGCTGAATGATATGAAAATCCTCGAAGATCTTATTGCCCATACAGCAAAAAACTTTTTAGTTCAATCTACAACAGTAATAATTCTCAGCTTTGTAGCTCTTTATAGACGATGGGACCTGGCTCTATTATCTTTCTCAGTAGTGCCGATTGTTGTACTGGTTTTCGACCGGTTCGGTAAAAGAATGAAAAAAACAAGTGCCAATACACTGAAACTTATATCCAATGTAACAGAAATAATTCATGAGACTCTTACAGGGATTAGAATTGTAAAATCATTCACCATGGAAAAAGAAATGAGTACGCATAATAAGCTTTCCGTGTCGGAACATTACCGGAACGCTATGCGGGAAGTTAGAATCAGCGAGTTTACTACAGTCTGCATGGAAATTATAGCAGGGGCAGGTGTCGCTGTTATTCTTTGGTATGGCAGTTATCTTATTATAAGCGAACAACTTTCTGTGGGTGCTTTTTTTTCATTTGTTACCGCAGTGCTTATGATATACAACCCCCTTAAAAGGTTGAGCCAGGTCAATAATAATTTTCAGAGAATAAGGTCGGCGCTCCACAGGATTAAAGAAATTTTTATTCTTGAAGATGAACAAGGTGGAAAAATTGTGAAGGACCTTATAGATGGAAGCATATCTTATAAAAATGTCTCATTTAAGTATCCAGAATCAAAAGAAATGGTTTTAAGCAATATTAACCTTGAAATCCTGCAGGGAGAAACAGTTGCAATCGTTGGTTACAGTGGTGTGGGAAAAAGCACACTTGCTGACTTGCTGCTTGGTTTCTGGAAAAGCTACACAGGAGAAATTTTGATTGATGGAATTAATATAAGAGACTTTTTGTTGCAGAATCTCAGGTCTCATATAGGAATTGTGTCACAGGATATTATTTTGTTTAATGATACTGCCAAAAATAATATCAAGTTTGGCAAGACGGACGCAAGCGATACAGAGATTTTTGAAGCGGCAAAGAGGGCGTATGCTCATGAGTTCATAAATGAAATGCCTCAGGGTTACGAATCTATTATTGGAGAGCGAGGAATTAAACTCTCCGGTGGTCAAAAGCAGAGAATTTCTCTTGCCAGAGCCATAATAAAAAATCCAAAAATTCTTGTTCTTGATGAGGCAACATCATTGTTGGATACAGACTCTGAAACAAAAATTCAAAGAGCCCTGGAAAGTATTAAGAAGGGAAGAACTACAATCATTATTGCTCATAGGTTGTCTACGGTCCAAAAAGCAGATCGTATTATTGTTATGGATAAAGGCGCAATTATCCAGCAGGGGAAGCATTCTGATCTTTCTCAACAGGATGGAGTTTACCAGGAACTTTATCAAAAGTCTGAAATAATAGCGACATGATGAAAAGAAATTGGCTTTTAAAACTAAAATAAATTTAACCAATCAGGTTGCACTTAACACTTGAATTCACGATGTTATTTAATACATGGCTTTTTAATTTTTTATTACTCTTCTATTTTTACCTGCCATGTGTCGAGGGTTGTGCCCAAAACCTGGTCCAGCGATGTCAATGAATTAAGGTAGGATATCCTGGCATTGAGTTCATTATTTTGCGCGGTTACCAAATCATTCTGGAACGTGACCAGTTGGAAGTTAGACGTTCGGCCCATATTCAGTTTTAGTTTTTCCACTTCCAGCTTTTTTTCAGAAAGTTCCCTGGTTTTTTCAGCCAGACCAACACGTCTTATGTTAACTTTTACATTACGAATTTTGTCCTGCACGTTTATTTCTATATTTTCACGCGTTTCCTTTAGATTTATCTTTGCCTTTTCCACATTAATACTGGATGATACAACAGCCTGTTCCAGGGTGAAATCACCAAAAGGGATAGATAACAGGAGTGAAGCGTCCCAACTGTAGGTGTCAAACAAATCACTGACTGCGGCGCCGAATTTATTTTCACTTCCACTGGTGCCGTAATTTCCAGTGACAGCTAAATCCCAAAGGCGGTTATTTCTTGCCAGCAGTAAATTTAATTTAATAGATCTTTTGCTCTTTGAAGGGAAAGTTCGTTGATTTCAATCTGTCTG
>CAYMVZ010000047.1:15623-17454 GCA_964394335.1 uncultured Nitrospinota bacterium
ATTTAATAGATCTTTTGCTCTTTGAAGGGAAAGTTCGTTGATTTCAATCTGTCTGTGAGCTTGCAGCAATGTCCTGTAGGATAGAATGGCTGATGTAATAGTATCTATAAGTGTCTCTTTTAATATTGATTTGTTGATCTCTTCCTCGATTTGAGCAATATTGATTGAAGCGGTGTTAACATCCACACCGCCCCCTTTTAACAGAGGTTGAGTGATACTTAATGACATGGATGTATCAAAAGTTGTTGGTGCACTGCTACTACTAACCATCTCTTCATTAATCGAATTTGCCCAACTGTATTGAAATTGTCCTCCCGTTGGAATCTTTAATGTTACTGTCGGAGTAATTGACACTCCCACGACAGATGACCTGCTCAGGTCGTCTCGCTCAGCAGAATATTCAGGGCCGGTTTCGATAGTTAAATCCGGGTTGAATTTATCTTCGGCTACTTTTAGGTCAAACTTCTGAGTTTCGCGGTCTAAATGAGCAGCGTTGATTGTCCTGTTATTTTTTAAGGCGAGTAATACAATATCCTTTGGCGTTACTCGCATTACTTCAGTCTTGCCCGGAATCTTTTCTTCACAAAAAGCGGGATGGGTGATCTGAAAAAACAGCAGAATCAAGACAATTATTCTTGCCATAACGTTTACCTCTGCCGGTGGGAAAAGCTACTATTTGTAACGTCAACCAGCTTTTTGAATGTCTCCTTTATCTTCACAAATTCAACTGTTGTGTGCTTAGAAAGTAATACAATCCTTTATTAGTCATAAGCTGTTCATGAGTACCCTGCTCCAGAATATTACCCTTATCAATCACTAAAATCAAGTCGGCATAGCGTACAGTGGAGAGGCGATGCGCAATCATAAAAACAGTGCGATCCTGAAAGAAGTTGTTGATGCTTTGCTGGACCATTCGTTCTGATTCATTATCCAGCGCGGAAGTAGCCTCATCCAAAATAAGGATGCGCGGGTTTTGCAGTAAGGTTCGGGCAATAGAAATACGCTGTCGCTGACCGCCGCTCAAATTCGAGCCCCCCTCTTCCAGCATGGTGTCATAACCCTGGGGAAAGCCGGTTATAAAATCATGGGCAACGGCTAATTTGGCAGTTTCTATAATTTCAGCCAGAGACGCTCCGGGTTTTGATTTGGCAATATTTTCACGGATACTCCCTCTAAATAAATAGCTCTGTTGAGGGACAACCCCTATTTGAAAGCGCAGAGACGGCAGCCATACTTCTGAAATATCAAACCCGTCCGCATAAAGTTTACCGGACGTAAGAGGATAGAATCCATAGAGGAGCTTGATCAAAGTGGATTTGCCGGAACCGCTCCGCCCCACAAATGCGACCCGCTGCCCGGGCTCCACTTCCAGGTTGATATTCTGAACCACATTTTTGCCTTCCTCCTCATAGCGAAAAGTGGCATTTTCAAAGCGTACATGCCCGCGCAAAGACGGAAGAGATATCTTTTCCTCTTTTGACCGGATATCCACTTCCGGTTTTGATTCCAGCACATCATTCAGCCGCTCCACTGCGTTTAAGGTCTCTTGAAATGTGTCCCATACGCCAACTATTGTCATTATAGGTGCGGCAAGACTGGCCGTCATCATTATGAACGCGACCAGTTCCCCCACAGTTAACTGGTGTTGAAGCACCATCAAAGCCCCGTAAAATAATACCGCGACGCTGCTCATATTGTTCACCAGCCCGCTGACCAAACCCGTAATTACACCATACTTGATCGATTTAAAGTAGGCATTGGAAAATCGAACGTAGAGGTTCTCCCATGTCCAGCGCGCCATATGCTCAATTCCAAGTGTTTTGAGGGTACT
>CAYMVZ010000048.1:0-10596 GCA_964394335.1 uncultured Nitrospinota bacterium
GTTGGCGTCCTGTTTTCCTCCTGTAAGCGCTTTAACCACATTTTCAACAGGAGAATTTGTCGCCAAAAGTTTTTTTAATTCAGGGGTAGGAATCGTTCCTTTTGAAAAAATTTGAGATAAATATTCCAAAATCAGTCACCAAGGCAAATATCAATACCTCTCGCGGTATTTATAAGATAATCATCCGGTTTTATATAGTTCATCTGCGCGACAGCTTCGGTTATAGGTACGGAAATAATGTCGTGATGTTTATAAGCTACCATCTCTCCGAATTTTTTTTCCAGCACAAGTTCAAATGCTTTAACACCAAACTGTGTTGCTAATATCCTGTCATAGGCAATAGGAATTCCGCCTCTTTGCAGGTGTCCGAGGACAGTTACCCTCATTTCTATATCAATGAGTTGTTTTATATCTCCCATTAATTTGCGTCCAACACCACCAAGGAGGACATTGTGATATCCCACTTCAGTACTTTTTGTAGCGGTAACTTCTCCGTCAACAGGTCTCGCTCCTTCGGCAATTACGATAATGGAAAATTTTTTGCCCTCATCCAGCCGGTTTTGAATCTTTTCAACAACTTTCTTTATTTTGTAAGGAACTTCTGGTATCAAACAAATATGGGACCCACCGGCAACAGCCGCGTTTAAAGCAATCCATCCCGCGTCGCGGCCCATTACCTCAAGGATCATTGTCCTGCTGTGGCTTGTCGCGGTAGTAACCAGTTTATCCACTGCGTCTGTCGCCACTTCCACCGCTGTTTGGAAACCGAAGGTAAAGTCCGTACACAAAAGGTCATTGTCAATGGTCTTAGGGACTCCGATAATATTGACCCCTTTTTCAAACAAACTTTGAGAGATTTTCTGGGACCCGTCTCCGCCAATACAAATGACGGCGTCAATATTTTGGTATTGAAGCCTGCGAATCAAATCATCGGACCTGTCCACTGTGGTCCAGCTTCCATCTGGATTCTTAACAGGCCAGTTAAAGGGGCCTCCTTTGCTTGTGGTGCGGATAATGCTTCCGCCCTGCACATGAATTCCCGAAACGGTTTTAGAATTCAGCGGGATAATCTCCGTGGGTTCATGGAGAATGCCATTATACCCCTCTGCACTCCCTAATATTTCCCAGTTTGTTTCCCGACTTGCCCTTTTTACAATAGCCCGCATAACGGCATTAAGGCCGGGGCAATCTCCGCCGGTCGTAACAACCAACACTCTTTTTTTCATAACACTCCAATAACAACTAATTTTTTCGAGAAAAGATTTCCCTCATGTCCTAATAGATTTATGTTACATTATAAAGAAGCAGACAATAAAAACAAACTTTAAAACAACAAATTTGTTACAGAAAAAATGGATGATTTGAGCAAATTGATGCATTCGGATGAATTGCGAAAAGCCGCAGGTGCTTCTTCAAAAAGATGGCTGGATGATTCCAGGTGGAAATCTGTTACCATTGAAGAGTATGTGAAATTTCTTGATGAAATTCAAAGTTTTAAAAAAAAACTTAACGCGCCCGATCTTCCTCACCCAATAATGAAGGGTGATAGATTTTCTATTTAGCGTAACGAGGTGGAGCCGGAACTAAAAATGATTTGCCATTAATCCACCGGGAAACAAAGGCACGAAGTTAAAAAAAAACTATTACACTTCTGCCTGTGCTTCCTCTTCAACTGCTTGTTTAAAATTACATTCCTTTATAGGACACGCAAGAAAATTTCCTTCTTTCTTGGTCCATCGCTCAACAATATAACGATTGTCGCAGGAAGGACATTTCTGTAAAACAGGTTTATACCATGATACAAATTTACATTTTGGATACTTGGAACAGCCGAAAAAAGCCTTGCCTCTTTTTGAGCTCCGGCTGATAACATCTCCGCCACACCCTTCTTCCGGGCAAGAAATTCCAGTGCTTAAAGCTTTAGTGAATTTGCAATCCGGGTACTTTGAACAGGCCATAAACTTTCCAAAACGACTTGTTTTAATAACCATGTTTGAATCGCACTTGTCACATTTTTCACCGGTAAGCTCAGGAGCGGGTGGCTTTCCCGCATTTTCATCACCGCCATCAATTTCCTTTGTATTTTTACATTTAGGGTAATGAGAACAGGCCATGAACTTTCCGAATCTGCCCCATCGGATTACCATTTTATGGCCGCATTTTTCGCAAACCTCATCTGTTTCTTCCACTTCTGTCTTGAGATTGCGCATATTCTTTTCCGCGTTTTTAAGGACTTTTTGAAAAGGGCTGTAAAAATTTTTTAAGATTTCAACCCATCCTATAGAGCCCTCTTCCACTTTGTCAAGTTGTTCTTCCATTCTGGCGGTAAACTCCACATTTAATATGTCCGGAAAACTGTCTACTAAAAGATCGGTCACTACTAAACCAAGCTCGGTAGGTTTCAAACGCCGGTTTTCTTCGCTGGTATAATCTCTCTCTTTGATGACAGATAAAATAAAAGCGTACGTACTTGGGCGCCCTATGCCTTTATCCTCCAGTTCTTTAATCAGGGAAGCCTCTGTAAAACGCGGCGGGGGCTGAGTGAAATGCTGATTTGGTTTCATCTCAAGCAGTTTTAACTCCTCCCCGATTTTTAATGGCGGTAAAATTGTTGTTTTATCATCATCCTGTTTCGCGTTGTTTGGTGATTTTAGAATATCAGAATCTTCTGTGTAGAGTTTCATAAAGCCGGGGAACTTTACAATCATCCCATTGGCTCTGAAAAGATAACGTCCTACAAGAATGTCAACAGCGGTTGTGTCCATAATTGCTGGAACCATTTGTGAAGAAACAAACCTTTTCCAGATCAATTCATATAGGGAATATTCATCTTTGCTGAGAAATTTTTTTACAGTGGAAGGTTCCCGGAGTGATGAAGTAGGTCTGATAGCTTCGTGGGCTTCTTGAGCTGATTTTTTGCTCTTATAAAAATTAGGTTGAGAGGGTAAATATTCTTTGCCGAATTTACTTTTAATGAAACCTCGAACTTCCTCTATAGCCTCAGGCGCTATTCGCGTGGAGTCTGTTCGCATATATGTTATCAAGCCGGTTGTTTCCCCTCCCTCAATTTCAATGCCTTCATAAAGTTTTTGCGCAACACTCATTGTCTTTCTGGCATAAAACCTCAGTTTTCTCGACGCCTCTTGCTGTAATGTACTTGTTATGAAAGGCGGGATAGGATTTTTCTTCCTTTCCTTTCTTTGAATGTCCGAAATTTTATAGCAGGCCGTGTCTAAATCGGACAAAATTTTATTTGTCTGCTCTTCATTTTCAATTTCAGCTTTTTCCCCGTCTATTTGAAATAGTTTGGCCTCAAAGGAAGGTGGAGTTTCTCCTTCCATGCATGCGACTATCGACCAGTACTCCTGTGGCTTAAATGCTCGAATTTCTTTCTCTCTCTCGCAAACCAGGCGAAGCGCGACAGACTGCACTCTCCCGGCGCTCAACCCCCATTGAACTCTTTTCCACAAAAGAGGACTGATTTTATATCCGACCAGGCGGTCTAAAATCCTGCGGGCTTGCTGTGAATAAACTTTATTCTCATTTATAGATAATGGATTTTTTATTGCTTCCAGTACGGATCTTTTTGTAATTTCATTGAAGAGAACACGGTAAATATTCAGTTTTTTCTTACCTTTAATTACCTGTAAAATATGACTGGCAATCGCCTCTCCTTCACGGTCCGGGTCAGGCGCCAAATAAACATTATCAACTTTGGAAGTCGCGGAACGGAGCTCTTTTATCACCTTCTCTTTCCCTTTAATGGTCACAAATTCCGGTTCAAACTCATTTTCAACATCAACGCCTAACTTGCTTTTGGGCAGATTTAAAATGTGGCCTACGGACGCTTTTATAGTAAAGTCCTTCCCTAAAAATTTTTTTAAAGTTACGGCTTTAGCCGGCGACTCAACTATAACGAGTGATTTAGACATTCAAGCCCTTTCAAATCCAGTAATAAAAATAAATAATTTAAAAATTGATCACATATACCCAATATAAAAATACTTGTCAAGAAATTAGTTGTTTAATTTAACCGATATCATTTTTTTTAAAGGTAAAATCGTTTATAATGCCAGATGTTTAATTAGACTTATCAGAGGTTTATGATTTGAGTCATAGCTCAGGGGGCAAGGTCAAGAAAGAAGCAGCACGTAAACCATGACCTATATAGAACTTCGTACTACAAACTTGCAAAACTGTGTTTTTTCTAGCAAAGCTGAGTTTAGCTCTGCAAAATTTTTTTGCTCGCTGGTGCTGTCGCTCCATTTGGTTGCGGCAACATGCCGCTTTATTATTACTAATCTGCGAAACGTTGTTTTTATCGCAAAGTTATTTTTGCTCACTGGAGCGGTAGCTCCATATGGTTGCGGCAACATGCCGTTTTGTGTACTTCGAGGTTAACAATTTGCTTTTTAAAAGGAAACAATTATGACAAAAAAACCCTGGGAAGGGAGATTTACCGGAAAAACCGATGAGGCCGTTGAAATATTTACCGCGTCTATCGGTTTTGATAAGCGGCTCTATAAGTACGACATTATGGGCAGCATTGCCCATTGCAGAATGCTGGAAAAATGTAAAATTATTATTTCAGCAGACAGTAAAAAAATTATTAAAGGATTAAAATCTATTGAAAAATCTATAGAGAAAGGCAGTTTTCAATTTAACGATACACTGGAAGACATCCACATGAACATTGAGAAAAAACTAATTGATAAAATAGGACCTATAGGGGGAAAACTCCATACGGCACGGAGCAGAAACGATCAAGTTGCCCTTGATATAAGACTTTATCTGAGAGATGAAGTCGAAGCAATTCAAAAACTTATTTCAGATTTTTGCCGGGTATTAATTAAACTTGCAGAAAACAATTTGAATGTGATAATGCCCGGTTATACTCATTTGCAGAGAGCACAGCCGGTCCTTTTATCTCATCATCTGCTGGCTTACGTGGAGATGTTTAAAAGGGATAAAGAACGATTTCAAGAAATTCTCAAGCGGGTCAATGTACTCCCGCTCGGTTCATCCGCTCTTGCCGGAACAAGTTTTCCTCTTGACCGGAATTATGTCGCAAAGCTTTTAAACTTTCCTGAAATCTCTGAGAACAGTTTGGACGCGGTAAGCGATCGGGATTTTTCTGTGGAATTTTGTTCCGCTTCTTCATTACTGATGATGCATTTAAGTCGAATGAGCGAAGAGTTGATCATATGGTCGTCTTCCGAATTTTCCTTTATTGAACTGGATGATTCTTTTTGCACCGGCAGCAGCATCATGCCGCAGAAAAAAAATCCGGATGTTCCTGAACTGGTCAGGGGTAAAACAGGTAGGGTTTATGGAAATCTTGTTTCTTTACTTACAATGCTCAAGTCTCTTCCTCTCGCCTACAATAAAGATATGCAGGAAGACAAAGAACCTTTGTTTGATACTATTGATACAATAAAAAACTCTCTTATTGTTTTCAGCAGAATGATGAAAACAGTAAAAATTAACAAACAAAAAATGTTGCAAGCAGCCTCAGAAGAATTTAGCACTGCTACAGAAATAGCGGATTATCTTGCTAAAAAAGGCGTTCCTTTTAGAAAAGCCCATGAGGTTACTGGAAAAATTGTGAAGTATTGCATAAAGAAAAATAAAACCCTGCCCAGACTGACCATTAAGGAGTGGAAAAGTTTCTCCGACAAATTTGATTCAAACGTATCAAAAGCTATCGATATAAAAAAATCGATTGACAATAAAAATATAGTTGGCGGTACGAGCAGCAACCAGGTTATTAAAAGAATCAAACAGTTAAAAAAAGTTTTTTGACGAACATCACGTCACTTTTACAACGCTTTTTTATCCGGCCTCATTTATTAAAATATTTTTTTATGTTAGGCTGGTTTTATGATGAAAAAGTCTTGTATCTACTTTTCATGCATAATTTTATTTGCTTCCTTCCTGCTCCCCCTGCGAACTTTTGCCAATGATCAGTCAGGTGTACGGGTAATTCTTCAGGCTCTCGAAGAGGAGATGAATCGCTCCCTGAGCGATTTAAAGCTGGATATTTTCAATCCTCCTTATTTTTTAAGCTACCAGGTAAAGGACCATCAAAGGGTTAAAATCAGAGCAACTTTTGGAGCCATACTAAAATCGGGCAGCAACCGGTTTCGTAACCTTTACGTGGAAACAAGGGTTGGAGATGTTCAGTCAGACAGCGCTCCGACTGATCTGGCATATTTCGGATCAACAAATTATATTTCGCTCCCTATTGAAAATGATTTAGACGCTTTAAAAATGGAAATCTGGCTTGCATCCGACAGAATATATAAAGCGGCAGCTTTAAACTATTTGCGAAAAAAAGGGAGAAATATCCAGAAAATCGATTTAGAAAATATTAACGATTTTTCAACTGGAGAAAAAAATATCTATGTGGAAACAATAAAAACAGAAGATCAGTTCTCAGAAAATATACCTCTCTGGGAAGACAGAATAAGAAATGCGTCTGCATTATTTAAAGGGCATAAAGAAATCATCCATTCGCGAGTAGATTTTTCAGCTCAAAAAACCATTCGCATCTATCTTAACTCCGAAGGAACTAAAATAGTCGATCAGGACACTATCTTTGGTATTACCATTTCGGCACGGGCCAAAAGTGAAGACGGCATGGACCTTTTTGATCAGGATACTATAAATTTCAAGAATCTGATAAATTTTCCATCAGATGATTTACTCCGTGAAAAAGCTTTAGCTTTGATACAATCGCTCAAAAACCTCAGGGAAAGTAAAGTAATTGAACCATATGTTGGCCCGGCCATATTAGAACCGGATGCCGCAGGAGTACTCTTTCATGAGACAATCGGCCATCGCCTTGAAGGGGAAAGACAAAGAAGCGAAGGTGAGGGAAAAACATTTAAAGAAAAAATTAACCAACTTATTCTGCCTGATTTCATTACTATCTTTGATGACCCTACTCAGAAAAGATATGATGACACATATTTGTACGGCACTTATTTTTACGACGATGAAGGGCAAAAAGCCCAAAAGGTAGAGTTAGTCCGGAACGGTATTTTGAAAAATTTTTTAATGTCCAGGGTCCCTATTAAAAATTTTACAGGGTCAAATGCTCATGGCCGCAGCGACGGAACGCGAGATCCTATTGCCAGAATGGGCAACCTGATTATAAAATCAAATAAAGAAGTCTCACATAAAAAATTAAAGGAAATACTTATGGAAGAAAGTAAAAAACAAAACAAACCATATGGTCTTATTATAAAAAAAATAAGGGGGGGAGAAACAAGAACCTCCAAATATAATTTTCAGGTCTTCAAGGGCACACCGGTATACATTTATAAAGTATATGTTGAAGACGGACGTGAAGAACTGGTACGCGGCGCAGAGTTCGTCGGCACACCTTTGACCAGTATTAATAAAATATTAGCAACAGGAAACGATTACAGGGTTTTTAATGGATTTTGCGGAGCGGAATCAGGATATGTGCCTGTTTCAAGTATCGCGCCAAGTATTTTACTTTCTGAAATTGAGCTGCAAAGAACGGCTTCAAAAAAATCAAAACCACCTATTTTAGACGCGCCTGCTTTACAAAACTGAAAAAAAAGAGATGGAAAAAGAGAAAAAAGAATTACAAACAGTCATTAAGAAAATTGAGGAGTTGCATTCTTCAGTATCGTTAAAAAATAAAGTCCTCTGCCTCGATTTAGGTGATAAAAGAATAGGGATGGCGGTCAGTGATGACCTAAGCTTGACCGCTCAAAACAAGGGTGTTATTGAACGGTCAAATATTAAAAGCGACCTTTCTGAAATCTTAAATGTTATTAAAACTTCTCAGGTGGGAGAATTAGTTATCGGGATACCCTATAACATGAACGGGAGTTTAGGGCCTCAGGCCAAAAAAGTTTTCGATTTTATCGACAAATTGAAGTCTAAAATAGATCTGCCTGTTTATCAATGGGATGAAAGACTATCCTCTTCCGCTGTAGAAAAAGTTCTCATTAAAGCCAACGTACAGCGTAAAAAAAGAAAAAAAATTATTGATTCAATGGCGGCTCAATACATTCTGCAAGGATATTTGGATTACAAGAAAATCAAGGATCGGGAATCGGAGCTTGGGAGTCAGGAGTAAAGGGAAAGCAACCTTTAACTCTTGCCCCTCGACCCTTGCCCCAAAGCCTCTACCCTATATTTATAATGAATTTTAAAACCATACTCACTCTCTTCTTAGGAATCGTAATCGTAATCACAGGTATTTTATCTTATGAATTTTATAAAACCATTACTATCCCTCTCTCTTCAGAAACTTCCCATGTTGTGATTGAAGTAAAAAAAGGAGGCGGTCTTAATAATATCTCCTCCCTTTTGCATCAAAAAGGATTAATTAAAGACCCGCAGGCATTCAAGTTATTGGCGCTAATAAAGGGTGTCGTTTCCAACCTGAAAGCGGGGGAGTACAGGTTAAGTCCGGCAATGACTCAAGTTGAAATCCTTAACAAAATCTCAAGAGGCCTGGTAATCCAGCATTCAGTTACGATTCCCGAGGGATATAACGTTTACGAAATTGGTGATCTTTTGCAAAAAAATAACATCACTAAAAAAGATACCTTCATTGCCCGTGCTTTTGACCCCGAAATTATAAATAAACTGGGTTTTAACACTAATTCATTAGAGGGGTACCTCTTTCCTGAAACATATTTTTTTGAAAAAAACGTTTCTGATTATGACATTATAAAAAAAATGGCAGCTACTTTTAAAAAAAAAATTATGACTCATGAAATTATGGCGACTGTAAAAAAGTCTAAACTGTCTTTTCACAATATAGTGACCCTGGCTTCTATAATTGAAAAGGAAACAGGAAAAGAAGAAGAGCGTCCTCTTATCTCCGCGGTTTTTCATAATCGATTAAGGAAAAAAATGCGTTTACAAAGCGACCCCACGGTTATTTATGCCATCAAAAACTTTGACGGCAATCTTCGAAAGAAAGATCTTCTAATAGATTCACCTTATAATACTTATCGTTATGCTGGGTTGCCACCCGGACCCATTGCTAACCCGGGGCTAAATTCCATTAAAACGGCACTGCATCCGGCAAAAGTGGCCTATCTCTACTTTGTTTCCAAAAAAAACGGAGAACATAAATTTTCCTCGACTTTAAAAGAACATAACCGCGCTGTTTTGAAATATCAGAAAAGAAGGAGAGCCCGAAAAAAATTATAGAAATCAAAACACTTTCATGCATCCTGCCACAAAGACACAAAACCAAACTTCCTGTTTTTGAGACTTAGTGGTTAAGAACATAAGGAATCTTTTATGCCAAAGAAAATTGCCATCCTTGGTTCCACCGGTTCTATCGGTGTAAATACTCTTGACATAGTAAGAAGCAGTAAAAATCGCTTTAAAGTATCGGCCCTGGCTGCCGGAGGAAATATTGCTCTCCTCGAAAAGCAAATAAGGGAATTTAAACCGAAATACGCCGCTCTCTTTGATGAAAAAAAAGCATCTCTTTTAAAAAAAAGAGTTGGCAGATTAAAAGTCGAGATTTTTTCAGGTATCGAAGGCCTTATAAAAGTCGCCTCCATTCCAGATACTAAAATGGTAGTTTCAGCCATTGTAGGCGCCGCGGGACTCTTCCCCACTTTTGCCGCATTAAAATGCGGAAAGGATATTGCCCTGGCAAATAAAGAGACCCTTGTTATTGCCGGAGAACTTTTTATGAAGCACAGCAGGAAAAAGAGAGTTCGTATTATTCCGGTTGACAGCGAACATAGCGCAATTTTTCAGTGCATTAATGGAACGACAAATCGCAAGATAAAAAAAATTATTTTAACGGCTTCAGGAGGTCCTTTTCTCACTTATCCCGCCAAAAAATTTAATAGGATTACCACTCGTGAAGCTCTGAATCACCCGAACTGGAAAATGGGGCCAAAAATTACGATCGACTCCGCAACTTTAATGAACAAGGGATTGGAAGTAATTGAGGCTCATTGGCTTTTTGGGGTTGACGATAACAGGATAGACGTTGTCATTCACCCTGAAAGCATTGTTCATTCAATGGTGGAGTTTATTGATACTTCAATAATTGCCCAGATGGGATTACCTGATATGCGTGTTCCTATAAACTATGCCCTTAATTATCCTGAAAGGGTTTCCACTAATCTCCCAACTCTTAATTTAGCGAAAACAAAAACTCTCACGTTTTCAGAACCGGATTATAAAAAATTTCCCTGTCTTGAATATGCTTTTCATGCCTTGCGAACCGGCCGAACTATGCCCGCCGTATTGAATGCGGCCAATGAAGTTGTTGTTCAAGCTTTCTTAAATGGCTCTATCTCTTTTATCGGTATTCCAAAAATCATTAAAAAAATAATGAGAAAACATCAGCCAAAAAAAGTAAGGAAAATTTCTGACATTATGCAGGCGGACCAATGGGCTAGAGCTGAAGCAAAAAAGCTTTGCGAAAGATAAGGAGCTAAACATATTCCTATTAGTTCGTTGAGAAAACTTACCCCGTAAATCGCCATTCCACGTGCTGGGAGTAATTATAGCTTTTCGTAGCCGGTATTCCGAGCTTCTGCCAGCCCCATGGTGTTATATCAATCCCTGCCGGAT
>CAYMVZ010000048.1:10696-17339 GCA_964394335.1 uncultured Nitrospinota bacterium
GCCGGTATTCCGAGCTTCTGCCAGCCCCATGGTGTTATATCAATCCCTGCCGGATTAATGACAACCCTTCCATCAAATCTCTCTTTTTTATTTTTAAAATAACGAACCGCTCTCGGTTGCTTTGATTTTTTCTTCCAGTATGGATCGTTCCTGAACCATGGACCCAGATCTCTGACTTTCATTTTAACCCAGCGGGTCTTTTCACCATTTGCAGCAATACGCCTTACATCAACCCATTTGCCTATTGCGGAAGGATCAGGCAGGGCAGCCGCAACAATGCCCCATCGAACTTTTGATCCGTCCTTAAAATATCTGGATTCCCCTTTATTGCCAGGCTTGCCGAATGAAGTCGCGTAAACGCGTAAAATATGTTTCTCGGATGTTGTTCTCCATTTATGTTTTAAAATTTTAGGGGAAACCTTTTTTTTCTTTTCAAAAAGAGACACACCAAGAGCTCTTTTGAGCAGTTTTTCAAAGTCCTTTCGATCTTTTGGTGTAAGTATCTCGAACTGTTTCTCGCCTCTTTTAATAACTCCTTCCTGTTCTTGCTTTGAAAGCGCTTCATCCAAATGTGGCAAAGAAGCAGCGTTCACTACTTTTTGATTCAGATTCGGCACTAACATTACTAAATTATTAAACACAAAGATCACTATAGACACGAAGAAGGCAGTGGATTTCCCTTTTGACTCCTGAGCCCTGACCTCCGATATGTTTGGTGATTTCATAAATATTTTTTTAAAAAATAGGCTGAGTGACACTAAACTGATTTTATAACTTAAAAACTCAAATTTTTCAAAAAAATATTCCTTTTCCGCAGGTTGAAAAAACTTTAACATAATACACTTTTGAAAAAATATTTGTCATTGAAATAAAAAAAATGATAGGATCATTTTTTTTAGTAGTTCTTTCAGTAGGAAATACAGCATCTCTGGAAGAAAAAATTAAAAAGATTTTTAAATAAACAGAAATAACCACTGCCTATCAAAAAGAACATTCATGAAAGCGGAATATATTAACCCAAAAATCAATATTTGATCCATGACCCTTGCCACTCGGCCCCTATATGTTCTTCGTGACTTAGTGAGTACATTTGCAAAATTATAATCATTACTCTATTCGTATTGTCTACTTTGAAATTAAATAAAAATTTCAGAATAGTTGGAACAACTGCCGATATTGCGGTGGTTGCTTATGGTGAATCTTTGCAAAAGCTTTTTGCTCATGCAGCGGAAGGTCTTATCTTTGTTTTTGCCGAACCTGACCAGATTGAAAAAATAGAAAAGCGGGTCATTAAGCTTGTTGGTTCAGATATTGAAAACCTAATGGTAAAATGGCTGAACGAAGTTTTATATTTTTTTGAAGTTAAGGAATTTCTTGGAAAAGAGTTTAAGATTCTTACCCTGGATGAAAATCATTTACACGCAGAAATTACGGGGGAAACTTATAAGAGAGAAAAACATCTCATCAAAACAGAAATAAAAGCTGTTACGTACCATCAACTTGCGATAAAACAACAAAAAGGAAAATGGAAAGCAAAAATTATTTTTGACCTCTAACCATTATGCAGATCCATCTTCTGTGGTTAATCCACATTTATACCGGTTTAGGAATTCCTATTGCCGGCCTAACACTTTATTACTGCGCTAAAGGAGAAATAAAAACCGCTTTCTTTTACATGTTCCTTGCCATCTTGATTGACGCGACCGATGGTTTTCTTGCAAGACGATTTAATGTTTCAAAGGTTTTGACATCATTAGACGGGCGAAAACTTGATGATCTGGTCGATTTTCTTAATTACGTGCTGGTCCCTGTAACAATGGCTTTTTTTTTAAAGATTCTTCCGGGAGATAATCTGTTTTTTGGAATAATCCCCATTATGGCAAGCGCTTATGGTTTCAGCCAGACCTCAGCTAAAACAGAAGATGGCTTTTTTTCAGGATTCCCCTCTTATTGGAATTTAGTGGTTTTTTACCTTTATCTGCTTAAACTTCCAACTTTCTTAAATATGATGATATTTATTTTATTTTCAGCGGCAGTTTTTTTGCCAATCAAATATATTGTGCCATTTAAAACAAAACCTTTCGCTTGGGTAACGAATATTTTTTGTATTGCATGGTGTCTCAATTTATTCGCAATCTATGTTTTTTTTCAAAATCCTCCAGCATGGCTTGTTATGCTTTCCACAACGTTCCCTTTATATTATGCAGGGCTTTCAGTTTATTTACATTTCTCAAAATAACCTAAAAGGAGTAATAACTACTATGAAAAGCATGAATTTGGGTTCAGAGGCGGAGTCAACGGGTTTACTGCAAATGGCGACTTCTATTTCTAAATGAAGAAAGGTCAGTAAACCTGGCATTAATAGGAAGTTTACCCTTTCTGATTGCCTCGCTAAGAAAGTCCGGGAAGAACTGATCACATTCATTAAGATATTTTAAAACAGAAATAGCCCAGTATTTTTCGCTGGGAGTTTGGATTATGGCAATGTTTTTATCGGCATAATTTTCTTGAATTAACTTTTCACCCTTTAATAAAGAAACCGTTTTCTTGAAATTGATAGACAATGGCCTTAAAGGATCAACATTCAAAACCTCAAGACCCTTTAACTCCTCTGGGATATCATCATCAACAAGCTCTTCTATGGGGATAGGCGCAATATTTCCGTAAGACCGGCCAGCATAATCGCCATGTTCTGCGACAGAAACGATATAAGCGGTAGAGTCTAATATTCTCACATGCTGTGCATATCCCTCCCTGATAATCATATTACTTTTATTGGGTCCAAAAACAACAAAGTCCCAATGTCCGCGAGTTAACTCCAACTGACGCTGAACAATATTAGTCCCTTCTATAACCTTGTTTATTTTTTTTAACATTTTACTGTCTTTGGGCTGTAATTCTATCTTCGGCATAAGCTTATAAACTCCCTATTTCAGACCACTTTAATTTTTTTATTATATCACAACGACTCAAAGTCACAAACAAAAAGAAATTTCAAATTCCAGATAACAAGAACCAAACAACAAATAACAATATCCAATATCAAATTACTTAAACAATCCTTCCGCAGGCTAAGGGTAACAACCAATCAAACTCAGGGTAACAAAGATTGTTATGGTGAACCATGCCAGGTTCAGCCTGCCGAAGCCTTGTCGAGCCAGAGTCATTAAGATTAATTTGTGATTTGAATTTTGTGATTTGAGGTTTCATCTTTTATAATCTTGACAAGGAGTTTAGGCAGCCAGTATGATATTTTTCTCGTTTATTTTGTTGAGTACAAGGGACGAAGAGTTGAAACCAAACAAAAACTAAAGGAATTGATTAAATGATTTGCAGGATTAATATTTATCCAGCAACGCTGGGATACCCCACATGCTATTCTATTTATCCATATCTTCTGTCAAATATTTTACAGGGGAAATAATGTCGTTTTTAAAAAATGGAATTAAAGATGCCCGATGTTGGAAAAGAAAAAAAGGGTAAAAAAGTTAAAATAACCGCAAAAGAAAAACATTATCTATGACTCCCTTAAAGTTAATTATTTGGATGATAATCTTAATAGTAATAGGGACTTTTTCTGTTCAAAATCTGCAGACTATTGAGTTAAAATATTATAATTTTAAATTCGAGTTAAAAACAATATTGACTCCTCTTGTAGTCGTGTTATTGAGTTCTTTGTTCAGTGGTTTTTTTCTGGCATCTCTATTTGGAATGGTTAATAATATGCGTTTGAAGAATATTATTCGTAAACAAAACCATACGATTAAAAATTTAGACCAGAAAATTGCAGAAATCACGTTAAATTCTTCTCAACCTTCCGAGGAATAAAAATAATATGAAAGATTTAAATTATTTAAACAGAATTTGGAAAAGAGGAACAGATTTTTTAGGAGTTAAGTACTCTATCTTGTGCGGCGCCATGTCCTGGGTAAGTGAATCCAACTTAGTAGCCGCTGTTTCAAATAGTGGTGGTTTTGGTATCATCGCTGCTGCTAACATGCCGGGAGATATACTTGCAGCTGAAATTGACAAAACCTTTGAAAAAACAAAAAATAATTTTGGCGTTAATATTATTACAGTAACTCCTTATTTAAAAGATCAGTTAGATGTTGCTCTTCAAAAAAAAGTTACACACATTTTTTTTGGAGGAGGTATCCCTAACGCAAAAGACATACAAAGAGTTAAAGAGGCCGGCTCAAAGGTGATCTGTTTTGCCCCAACTATTTCCTTGGCCAAGCGAATGATTCGGCACGGAGTAGACGCTCTTCTTATTGAGGGAAATGAAGCGGGAGGACATATAGGACCCATCTCCACATCATTGCTTGTTCAGGAAATCATATTAAATATTAAGGAAGTTCCTGTTTTTGTCGCCGGAGGAATTGCCACCGGGGAAATAATAGCTCATTATCTCACTCTGGGAGCCGCAGGCTGCCAGCTTGGAACCCGGTTTGTAGTAGCGGAAGAATGTATAGCTCATGACAAGTTCAAACAAGTATTTCTTAAAGCAAAATCAAGAGATGCGGTCGTTACAGCTCAGTTTGACCCGATACTTCCTGTTATTCCGGTTCGCGCCATTGTTAACGAAGGTACCAGGGATTACAATGAATTGCAGTTAAAATACCTTCAGGACGTCAAAGCAAAAAAAATCGAAGTAAACGAGGCACAATTAAAATTAGAGGAGTTCTGGCTGGGGTCTTTGAGAAGAGCTGTTATTGAAGGTGATGTCGAGAAGGGATCCCTTATGGCAGGACAGAGTGTCGGGATGGTAAAATCTATTCAACCTGCCGCTGAAATTATGGAAGAACTAATTACCTCAGCAGAAAACAAACTGAAGGCAATGTATAATGGTCAATAGAGTTGGTATTGCCGGTGGAAGTGGATATACAGGAATAGAATTAATCAGAATATTGCTCGGACATCCGGAGGTTGAAATTGCTTTTATTACTTCAGAGAAAAATGCAGGACAGAAGGTGTCCTCGGTTTCGCCGTCATTCAGCAAAATATTGAACCTGAATTTTATCTCTGTTGATCAAGGGTTAAAACAGTCATGCGATCTTGTCTTCGTTGCCCTTCCCCATAAAACCGCAATGTCTGTGGTCCCTTCTTTTTTAAAAAATTGTGGTAAAGTCATTGACTTCAGCGCGGACTATCGCTTGAAAGATACCTCTGTTTATGAAGAATGGTACTCGACCAAGCATACCAGCCCGGAACTATGCAAAACTGCCATCTATGGTTTGCCTGAGTTAAATGGAGAAAAGATAAAAAATGCGCCACTTGTAGCAAACCCGGGTTGCTATGCCACCAGCATTATTTTAGCGATTGCTCCTCTTATTAAAGAGAAATTGATTAATCTCAAATCAATTATTGCAGATTCCAAATCAGGAATTTCAGGAGCCGGGAGAACATCTGATCCGCTTTATTCTTTTCCGGAAAGAAATGACAGCGTGGTGGCATATAATGTGGCCTGTCATAGACATATGCCTGAAATTGAGCAGGAACTTTTAGCACTGAGCGGATCGACTATTCATATTACTTTTACTCCTCAATTAGTGCCCATGAACCGGGGTATACTCAGCAATGTTTATGCTGATCTGAAGCGATTACTTCCTGAGAAAGATATTTTAAATCTCTACAAATCTTTTTATAATGGAAAACCTTTTATCCGAATAGGGGAAACAGGAAAGGCTGCAGATACTAAAAACGTAAAAGGGTCCAATTTTTGTGATTTATCTGTTCATATTGATAAACGAAATCAAAGAATAATTATTTGCTCTGCGATTGATAATCTTGTAAAAGGGGCATCCGGTCAGGCTGTACAAAATATGAACCTCATGCTTGGCTTCGATAAACAAACCGGTTTGCAGACTGCTTCTCTGTTCCCTTAAAGTGAATGCTTTTTCTGTCATTCCCGCGAAAGCGGGAATCTATCATCTATTAAAAATATATATGTGTAAAGAAGTGGTCGATCAAGTCGAAATTGACATTAAGCAACAACTTGTTTATTTTTTACAGTTAAGACAGAACTTATGAGTAAAAAGAAAAGAATTTTATCCGGCATACAACCTTCAGGGAGTCTTCACCTGGGGAATTATTTTGGAATGATGAAACGGATGATCGAATATCAGGACAAAGAAGACCTCTTTTGTTTTCTGGTAAATTACCATGCCCTGACTACTGTATCGAACGGCAATAAGTTGAGGAAAGAAACTCTCAGTGCTGCTATGGACTTTTTGGCCCTGGGCATTGATCCGGAAAAATCTTACTTCTGGGTTCAGTCTGACATCCCGGAAGTTACAGAACTAACCTGGATATTATCCAATGTAACTCCTGTAGGTTTATTGGAGCGATGCCATTCTTTTAAAGATAAAGTTGCGAAAGGCATTTCCCCAAGTCATGGACTTTTCGCTTACCCGGTATTAATGGCGTCGGATATTTTAATATTTCAGTCTGATATAGTTCCTGTCGGAAAAGATCAAAAACAGCATGTAGAGGTCGCGCGAGATATTGCTATAAAGTTCAACAATACCTACGGTGACATCTTCGTAATTCCTGAGGAAGAAATTCAACAAGATTTGGCAACTGTTCCGGGACTGGACGGGCAGAAAATGGCGAAAAGCTATGATAACACAATAGAAATTTTCGC
>CAYMVZ010000049.1:0-17315 GCA_964394335.1 uncultured Nitrospinota bacterium
TATATAACTTGATTCCTTACAACGACAAAATCGTTTCTATAGAAATAGACGGAAAGACTATTCTCGATGCACTCGAAAACGGTGTCGCGAATTGGGGCAGGTTGAGAGGAGGTTTCCCCCAGGTTTCAGGAATTAAATTTGAATTTGATCCTGAAAAACCAAATTATAACAAAATCATTAAAAACTCGGTTGAGATTAACGGCAAGCCTATAAAACTCAACAAAAAATACAAATTAAGCGCAAATGACTTTTTAGTTAAAAGAGGAGAAATTGATGGATATACCATGATTCAGGGAAAAGAGGTCTTGGGGGAACACGGACTACTCACAGATGTTTTAATTCAATTTATCCGGGACAATAAAACGATTTCTCCAACTATGGACAAAAGGATTGTTATTTTTGGAACAGATGCTTTAAATCATTTTAAGTGCGGGGTTCCCAATCAGGTTTTTTAAATGTCGGGGGAGGGAGAAAAGTTATAGGCTTCAGCCAACAACTGTTAATCAGGAAGTTTTTGCCGTTGACTTAAAGTCCTCACCGTATTTTTTCTTATAATAGGCAATTCTCTCTTCCGCAGAGGAAGGCAGGGATTTTCGTTTGTTCGTTGAGTCAGGTCTTTTATTCACACTTCTCAGTTTCTTCTTTATCGGTTTTTTATTGCTTTTCTGCTTCGCAGTGGAAAAGGCATTCTTTCTGGGTGAATGTCTGCTCTCCCGTTCTTTTTCTTTGTTCCGCTGTTTTCTAAAAGAACCTGCCCTGTCCTTAACCATTTCGGATTCATCAATCCATCCTCTTTTAATCTTACAATCAATGAAGCTTTCGATTTTCGGAAGATTCAGGGCATGATCCTCACACACAAGACTGTAAGCAATTCCTGTCTTTCCAGCTCTGGCGGTACGGCCAATGCGATGAACATAGTTTGCCGCGTCATTGGGCAAATCATAGTTAATAACATGGGATATATCTTCAATGTGCAGCCCGCGTGCTGCGACTTCCGTGGCAACCAGGATTTGTACCTTTCCTGATTTCATGCGGCCAATTATCTGCTGACGTCTGGATTGGGTAACATCTCCGGTAATCACCTTGGCAGGAAACCCGTTGCCAACTAATTTCCAGCCGAGCCGTTCGGCAGTTCTTTTCATATTTGTGAAGATAATAACCCGTTCAAAATCCGGCCTTTTCAAAAGACCCATAAGAGTGGGCAGTTTCTCTTCGTTGGAAACATACACAAGCTTTTGATCAATCAAGTCAACAGTGACCTGCTCTGGTTCGATCTCGACTAAAACAGGGTCCGGTTTCATATACTTTGAGGCAAGGCGGATCACCCTGCTATCGATAGTGGCAGAAAAGAGCATGGTCTGTCTTGATTTTTTCCTGGGAAGGTGTTCGGCAATATAACGGATGTCAGGAGCAAAACCCATGTCAAACATTCGGTCTGCTTCATCAATGATGAACTGGTCAATATTGGATAAGGACAGGGTTTTAGATTTATAAAGATCAATCATCCTGCCGGGGGTAGCAACAATAATGTCAACCCCTCTGGATAATTCAGATTCCTGTTTTGCATACCCGACGCCTCCGTATACCGCAAGAGAACGAAAGGGAAGATACTTGCCGAGAATTTTGGCGTCGTAGTCGACTTGCATAGCAAGTTCCCGGGTAGGCACCATGATTAAGGCGCTGGGATTTCGCGCCACTTTCCCATCGGAAATAAGTTTGTTCAAAATGGAAAGGAGGTACACAGCGGTTTTCCCTGTTCCGGTTTGGGCTTGGGTTATAATATCCTTCCCTGCAAGGCTTTCAGGCAGCGATTGTTCCTGCACCGGTGTGCATCGCACAAAATCTGCTTTTGCAATGCCTTTCAACAAATCTTTGTGGAGGTTTAATCGCTCAAATTTCATATTTCCCTTAGGATTCTAAAGAGGATTTCATAGAGGCACACAGAGTGGCCAGGGCCACAACCAAATGGGTTACCGCCCAGTCTACTTAAAAAAATTGTGTTAAAAAAACACAATATTGCAAGCTTATAGTATAGAGAGGGTTTTGTGGATGTTTATTCCTTTGTATATACGTCTTAAAAAAAAATGACCCATTAATTATAACAGAAACAGAAGAAATAACAAACAATATCAAAATTGTTTAGATATAAACCTTTTGACGGGATTGCTGGATGTACCGCTTAGCGTGACATGTCATCTTGGTCGTATAGGAATTTCAATTTTTGTCTCTTAAAATAATAAGGCCCCCTTAATTCCCTCTCAAGGTGAGTACGACATCTATTCCGAGTCCACATTACTAATTAATAAATTTGTCGAAATTATTATAAGTAACTGGTATAATTTTGGGTTAAATTCAATTAAATTCTGATTTTGAAAAATTGTTAAAATTTTAAGGTATCACTATGAAATGCCCTGCTTGCGGCAATCTGGAAAACAAGGTTATTGACTCCCGTTTGAGTAAAGAGGGAGATTCGATCAGGCGGAGGCGAGAATGCCTTAGCTGCTCAGACCGTTTTACCACTCATGAGAAAATAGTCGTAAACCTTCCTATGTTTGTTAAGAAGGACGGTAGGAGAGAACCGTTTAACTCTGAAAAAATAAAAAGCGGCATTATGAAGGCGTGCCAGAAGCGTCCAATTAGCACTGAAAAACAAGAAGCAATAGTTCAAAAAATTGTGAGGCATTTTCAGGAAAGCAGCGAAAAGGAAATATCTTATCAAGATGTCGGAGAATCGGTCATTAAAGAATTGTACGACCTGGATGAAGTGGCGTACGTCCGATTTGCATCGGTTTATAGATCTTTTACAGACGTTGCTGAATTTATGAATGAAGTAACGGGTCTCCTAAAATCAAAAAAACAATAAACTTACTATGTCGGGATATTACCCCGTATTGCTGGATCTCAAGGATAAGAGATGTGTTGTAATCGGTGGAGGAAAGGTTGCAGAAAGAAAAGTAACCTCACTGGTTAGAGCAAAGGCTATCGTCACCGTGGTCAGCCCTGAACTGACAAAGTCATTACAGCAAATGGCGGAGAAAAAAAAGATTCATTATATAAACGGCTGTTTTAAGGAAAGACATCTGGATGGGGCTTATCTCGTAATAGGCGCTGTCGGCAATTCGGAAATTAACTATCACGTTTTTAAGGCAGCCACGAAAAAAAACAAGCTGGTCAATACCGTGGACTCCCCTGATAAATGCAACTTCATTGTCCCATCTATTATTAAACAAGGGGATTTAATGATAAGCATATCTACCGGAGGAAAAAGCCCTGCCCTCGCAAAAAAAATCCGGCAACAATTGGAAAACCAGTTTGGAAAGGCTTACAAAGATTTTTTGCCGTTTATGGGAGAGTTAAGACAAAGGATAATGGCTCAATTCCCCGACACAAAATATCGAAATAAAATTTTTCAGGCCCTGGTCGACTCAGAACTCCTTGATTTATTTAAGAAAGGGTTAAAGAAAAAAGCAGAAAAAAAAGCCGAAGAAATCATTAATCGTTTTTCTAAAAACTGATTTATTTAATATGAAAGACATTGTTTTAAATATTTCCCTGTTTTGCTTTTTTATTGCATCATTAAAGCATATCCTTTATCTGGCATTGAGGCGAAGATTTTTATATCTCTTAGCAAACGGGATAGTTGTAGTAGGTTTTGCTTTTCTGTTCCTGGGGCTGATTTTGCGTTCTGCGGAAACCGGCCACGGGCCATACACAAGTCCATACGAATATTCTCTCTTTATATCCTGGGCAATTATTTTGTCCTATTTTTTTGTTGAGTTTAAATACCGCATTAAAGATCTGGGAACTTTTGTTGTTCCGCTGGCTTTTTTCATGATGCTTTATGCTTCGTCTTTGCCCCAGGAATCCGCCGCTTTTGGACCATCTAAGAAATTCTGGCTAACTATTCACCTGACCCTTTCTATGCTGGGATTAGGTGCATTTACTATTGCTTTCGGAGCAAGCATCATGTACCTGGTTCAAGAAAAAATGCTTAAAACCAAAAAGATTGGCTCTCTCTATCAGAGACTCCCGTCTTTAGAAATTCTTGATGATGTGATGCACTGGATCATAGCCATAGGTTTTCCTATTTTTACAATTGGCTTTATTACCGGTTCCATCTGGATAGAAAAAACAAATGGCTCTTATTTTTCCTGGAACGTCCAAAAAACGCTTCCTTTACTCATAACCTGGTTTATTTATGGATCTTTGTTTTTTGGCCGAATAATAGCAGGATGGAGACGAAAAAAGGTAGCTGTGTTATCCATTATAGGTTTTTTCTCAGTAATAATAACTTATATGCTGCACGCTTATTAATTCAATGAATCCTAATATTATAGTAGTTGGTGTTAATCATAAAAGCGCTCCTATTGAAATACGTGAAAAGTTAGCCTTTTCAGTGAGAAAACTGAATGAATCCCTAAAGAACCTTGATCGGCATCCCCTGATTTCAGAAAATATCATTTTGTCCACGTGTAATCGAGTTGAAATATACGCAAAGGTAGAAGACATTGAAAACGGTATAACATCTCTGAAAAAATTTTTTGCCGATTATCATGAAATACCTATGCAAGAGCTGGATCAGCATTTTTATACCTACATAAACCAAGAAACGATTGAGCATCTCTTTAGTGTTTCTTCCAGCCTGGATTCTATGATCGTGGGAGAACCCCAAATATTGGGACAAGTAAAGGACGCCTATGTGGCAGCTAAAGATCAGAAAGCAACCGGCATAATTTTAAGCCAACTGTTTGAGAGATCCTTTTCAGTAGCAAAAAAAGTCCGCTCCGAAACCGCTATAGCTGAAAAGACTGTTTCCATTAGTTATGCTGCTGTTGAGCTGGCAAAGAAAATCTTTGATGATCTAAAAGACAAAGTTGTATTGCTGATTGGAGCCGGTGAAATGTCCGAATTGGCCGCACGACACCTCCTTGCTTCAGGCGTAAACTCAATTCTGGTTTCCAGTAGAAATTTCGAACGGGCTGTTGAACTTGCACGTAGCTTAAAAGGAAGCGCCATCAGATTTGAAAATTTTGCCGATGAATTGATCAGAACCGATATTGTAATTTCATCTACAAGCGCTCCCAATTCCATTATCAGGAAAGATGTAGTGGAAAAAGTAATTCATAAAAGAAAAAACAAGCCGATGTTCTTTATCGATATTGCTGTCCCAAGGGATGTAGAACCAGAAGTGAATGATATAGAAAATACATATCTCTACAATATAGACGACTTGCAGAAAATAGTTGATTCCAATAAATTGGATAGGGGAAAAGAGGCAGAAAAAGCGAGAGCGCTTATCAAAGACGAGGTTGTCCTGTTTTCCGAGTGGCTAAAATCCTTAAAAGTTGCTCCCACAATCAGTTCCATTAGAGAACAGGCGGAAAAAATACGTATAGCGGAATTGGAAAAAACCTTTTTCAAATTAAAAGACCTCACCGAAACGGAAAGAACCACAATAGAAAACATGACCTCCAGTATTATTAATAAAATTCTTCATAAGCCCACGGTTAAACTTCGTGAACAGACAAAAGAAAAACACGGCCATTGGTATATTGAAGTAGTACGTCATCTTTTTCATCTGGATAAGTGAATAAATGAAGAAAGAAATCAAAATCGGCTCCCGTGGAAGCGCTCTCGCGTTATGGCAAGCAAACTGGGTGAGGGATTCATTGTTAAAAAAGTATCCGGAACTCACTGTTACTATAGTAAAAATAACCACTTCTGGTGACAGGTTTCTTGATGTTCCTCTCTCCACAGTTGGCGGTAAAGGTTTATTCACTAAAGAAATAGAAGAAGCACTATTGGACCATAGGGTCGACATTGCAGTTCACAGCATGAAAGATGTTCCTGCAATATTGCCGGAAGGACTATCAATAGATGTAATAACTGAAAGAGAAGATCCCAGGGATGTTTTAATTTCAAAGGGAAATATTGCCTTAAGGGATCTTCCACAGGGAGCCCGGGTCGGGACTTCCAGCCTTAGGCGGCAGGCCCAATTATTGAGATTTCGCCCTGATCTTGAGATTGCTCCTCTCCGTGGCAACGTGGGGACCAGGATTAATAAATTAAAAAACAATAGCTTAGATGCTATTGTGCTGGCAGCGGCAGGCGTGAAAAGATTACAATGGGAAGACAAAATTTCCGAATATATTGATACAGAAATTTGCCTCCCAGCAATTGGCCAGGGAGCCCTTGGATTAGAAATAAGGACGAACGATAAGAAAATTTTGCATCATATAAATAGTTTTGACCATCAAAAAACGCACACAGCTTTAACAGCTGAAAGGGTTCTCCTCAAAAAATTGCAAGGAGGGTGCCAGATTCCGATCGCAGCTTTTGGAGAAGTAAGTGAAAAAAACATTAAATTAACAGCTATGGTTTCAAGTATTGATGGCAAACGATTTATTAAAGAATTTGACATCGCTTCTTTGAACAAAGCAGAACAGTTGGGGCTTGATATAGCGGAAAAATTACTTTCAAACGGAGCCGATAAAATTGTTCAAGAGACCCTTAAAATTGCCTCAAACGACCATAATAATAAAAATTAAAATTCTGCCACTTTTTTTCGTTAAAGCTAAAATAACCCTTGACATCAGCATCAATAAAGGGCTAACCTTAAATTTCAATTATTTAAATAATGTTAATAATCATATAAGAAAGGAGGCGATAATTTGACAAAATCTGATTTAATCAATGCGGTTCATTCGAATAGCGGTTCTGAACTTAGTAAAAAATTAGTTGGAGAACTTATAGATTCTACTTTTGAAAATGTCAGCAAAGCAGTAAGAAAAAATAGAAGATTTTCCTATCCTGACTTTGGTACTTTTACAGTTAAAAAAAGAAAAGCACGCATGGGAAGAAATCCACAAACCGGTGCGAAAATTAAAATAAAAGCGAGCAAAACAGTAGGGTTTAAACCGGCACCAAGTCTCAAAAGTTCTTTATAATAATAAAAAATATATTTTTTATAAATGCCAGCATACCTATCATGCCGGCATTTTTTATGGTCGCATCCCTAATAATTTCAATTATTTACATGGGTTTTTTCTATAATTTTGCCGATACTCCGAGTCAGCCTCAAATATTCTTTAATGCTTAACATCTCTCCTCGCATATCAAAATTAATGCCGGTTTCCAAACTAACCTTTTTAAAATCATGATCTAAAAGTGGAAGCGCTTTTAAGTTATTCCTTAACTTTTTTCTCCTATGCGAAAAAGCTATTTTCACAATCTTATAAAATAATTCGGGATCATCGGACTGTTGAAACAATTGCTTTTTTGGTTTAATTTTAACTAAAGTAGAAAATACCTTTGGGGGTGGAGAAAATGATTTCGGAGGAATATTCATAAGAATTTCTACGCTAAAAGATAATTGGATAAATATGGACAGAGAACCATAATCTTTTGTTCCGGGTGAGGCAACTAATCTTTCAGCTACTTCTTTTTGTAACATAAAGACCATTTCAGAAAACTTTTCCCGATAGTTTATTAAATGCATAATAATTCTTGTCCCTATACTATAAGGCAGATTACCGATTACTTTGATTTTTTCAGAAAAAATTGAGAGGTCATATTTTAAAAAATCTTCATGAATCAAGTTAAGATTAATAGCTTTTCTAGAAAACCGTTTTTCTAAATGACGAACTAAATCATAATCAATTTCTATTGCAATAACTTTTCTGGCATATTTTATAAGTATAGAGGTTAAAATACCTTTACCCGGGCCAATTTCCAGCACAATCTCATTACGCCTGATGTCCGCAAATGAAACAATTTTTTCTGCAATCCGTTCATCCTTCAAAAAATGTTGTCCATATTTTTTTCGTTTTTTATGTTTCGCAATCTTCATCATAGTTATTTGACGGTTCGTTGCGTAAGAATAATTTGTTTGAAAGTATGCGTCAGGCTCACCCAAAGTGCCTGGCACATATCTGGTTGCCAGAACAATTTAAATTAGGACACTACTGAATTTCTAACAGCTTGATACACACTTTCAATTTTGCTATCATCTAATCTTAAATAAAAGGGAGAATAAAATGCAGGCAGACTTGGTTTTTGTAATGCTGGTTTTTTCTATTCTTGCTATTATTTTTATAATCAGTAGATTGAACCGGGCTATTAGACTGCTAAACAACCGAGTTAACATGCATTCAGGCACATTAAAAAAAATGAAAAAAGAGATAAAAGAAGAGGGCATAACATTTGATGAGGAAGACGCTATTAAAAATATTCTTGACAGCGAGTTCAAATAAATAATCCTGTTTTTTTATTTTTTTCTTCCCCACCCTATTAGAGCTGAAACAGATTTGCGGGGAATCATCAAATAAGATTCCGATATGGAAACACCTATCCGTCTTGCCTCGGTTAGTTCTAATATCTCTTTTTGTGCTTCAACATGCCAATCTCCGTAACCGGCGCTATATCTCTTTTTGGAAATAAAACCGGCTTTTAAAATGCCTTGAGAAATTCTTTTATTAACAGCCTCAGCCATATATTCCGCCATCCAGTTTCCAACATGTTCCAGGTAAAACGCACCTGACTGATCATCCTCTGCCATTTGAGCCGCATGGTTTTCTAATTCAGGTCCGATGGTCGACACAAAAAGTGAACAATATTCACAATCTTTTAATATTTCTGCCATCTTTTTGCTGTTAACCAAGTTTTCGCTTTTGTCCAGGATAACTTTACTTTCAAATACGTTTTTTATTTGAAACGTATTGTAGCAGGCTTTCCCGTGGACTAGCCCATACGCTATTTCAATAACGTTTTTCAATTCCTTTCCAAGCTTTTTTTCATCCAGATCTTTCAGGTTTTTTTTTACCGGTATTCGCAATTCTCTTAATACCCTCTTTTCATCAATCTCAAAAGGAATATTCGTTAGCACAGAAACATGATTCAGGCTTTTAATCATAAACTTGACAACTTTAATGAGAAATATTATAAATTAAAAATGGAAATCAAATAGAATTAACACTTTTACCGCTAAGATGATTACGCTAGGATCTTTATTATAATATTATTTTCAGATATAATATAGTCTGCAATTAGATTGTAGTTTTTTATTGAAAGAATAATGCTATGACAGAAAATGATAAAATTGATATTTCCCAACAAGAGAAAACACGTTTTGATGAAGAAAAAGGAATCAAAATAATTAAGTATGCAATGCTTGGAATTGGAGCTATTTCCTTTATTGTTGGTCTGATCAGGCAATGGCCTGTATTAGGAAAGGGGTATATGGCCTTTATTGAAGGAAAAGGATACATGGCTTTAATTATGGGTCTTATTATTATAATCCTGGGCTTTTCAGTTAGGCTGTTTGTTATTGATGATGCGGAATAAATAAAAAAAAATTTATGTTGGAGACTTAATTATGACTGAAAAAGAAAATAAAAAAGAGACAAATTTTAAGGTTACCGACCGGAGAATATCATTTAACGATGACGAACCAGCAAAGACAAAAGATGAAACAAAGGCATCTCCCGAGCCAGAAGTTAAAAAAGATGAACCAAAAGAAAAGAAATCTTTAAAAGAAAAAATATTTGGAAATCAACAATCAGAAAATCAAACTGCTGAGAAAACAGAAAAAGAAGAAAAACAGGATAAAGCGCCACTCCCTGAAATTAATTTGGTCACTTTTATCCTCTCCCTGAGCGGTTCAGCTATGTTTCACATCGGAGAAATTCCCAACCCGGAGACAGGGAAAACTGAAAAAAATCTACCGCTTGCCAAGCAATCCATCGATATCATAGAAATGCTAAAAGAGAAAACAAAAGGCAATCTGGACTCAGATGAAGAAAAACTTTTAGACAATGTCTTATACGACTTGCGTATGAAGTATGTTGAAGCATCAAAATCCTGATTTTACAAGCTTCCATTTTTTATCATTAATTGCTGGCAGTAAAACTTCAAAAAAATATTTTCAGAACACCTCTTTAAACTCAATTTTTTTTATGATCACAACGCCCTTATTCAGGCTGTCCGAAAAGTGTCATTCCGAACTTGATCCGGAATTTCAAAACTCCATAACTATTCGTATTTTTTAGATTCTAAAATGTAGCACTTTCATTAAATGTCATTGTTGTTAATTATTTTTAATACTGCTTCAGTTAATGTTTTTGCGGCTTTAGAGGTGTTTTTTTTTAATTCTATTACACGTGGGATAAGAAAAGGGTTTGTTAATACATAGTAACCTGCCGCTAATCGGTTTATCTTTCCTTTTTTATTGATAAGCTTGTCTGTCTGAAAAATTGCATGAGATACTTCATCAGAAACAGCCCTGAGTGAAAAAAATGGTATATCATTCCGCGCCGCAATTTTAGCAATGGACGCGGTTTCCATCTCCACCCCTGATACAGGGTAATTTTTGCCCAGCCATTCTTTAAATTTTACCGAATCAGCGACTCTATTGACGGAAATAATATTTCCTGTTTTAAATTTTGTTCCATTTTCAGATAATATTTTTTTTATTCTATCTCTATAATCACTAAGATTAGCAACCAGAGAAAGGGAGACCTTTTTAAAACGAAAAAGGGATTCTTCATCTTCACAACAATAAATTTTCTCGGGCAATATTAAATCCGATATTATTAATTCAGGAACCACCCCTCCCGCAAAACCTATTGAAATAATTGATTTTAATTTGAACCTTTTTGCCGCGTCAGAAGCTGCCCTTTGCGCCGGAGACTGACCAACTCCTGAACGAACAATAAGTATCTCCTTGCTTTTGATTAGTCCTTTATAAAAAGTAGCAGTACCAATATGTTTTTTTTCCCTAATAGTGATATGTTGTTTGATTCCAGAAACTTCTTCCTTAATTGCTCCAATAATACAAATCATATTGTTCTGCTCACGGATTTTAGCGGACCAAACTTTGGAAAGCGCCTTTACGGTTAACTACCAGCGTCAGCGAAAAAACTTTGATGCTGAAAGTTAACCACTGTTTATTTGGAGGAAATTTTCGGGGATAACGGTTTTTTTAAAAGATCAAACCGTTTTTTTTAAGCCATTTTTTATCGTCAAATTTTTTAATTAAAAATTCTTGAAAAGCTATTTCATTAGTATCTAATTCTTTCCCATCAATAAACTGTCTTTTGTCCTTCTTTTTCTTCTTCCGATACTCTTTAATAATATCTAAATTATCTCGATCGCCATCTGCAATATTTGACAGGGTTTCTAACTTTAAAACCATGACCATCAGGGTATGAGGCAAGATCAACTCTTTTTCTCGAATTTTTTCAATTATTTTTTTTACATTTTTTGAATTAAAAATTGCTTCTGCAATCGCTCTTGAAAGTTTTTCTAACTCTTCTTCCGGAATATTTTTCTCAAACACAATTTTCTCCTTTATAATAATCAGCAGTTCAATAACTATTATATTTTACAATACTAATACCACTTTCTGTCAAGCTAATTATTTTAACGTAAATTGCGCTAAAAATACTAATCAAACTCGTAACCCCCTCCATCATCCTGCAGTTCATCATCATTTTGAATTATAAAAATTTCATAGCTGCTATTCAAAACATCCTGATCGGCAAAAATGCTGTCGTTTTCTTCTTCCGGAATAACGGCATCTACATCCATCAATCCTATTTTTTTCATTAGAACCATCCTCGCTATCTCTTCCCTTGCAATTTTCACCGCATTAGAAATGCGCATAGAATGGAACTGGGTCATAATTTTATTTTCCAATTTCTCATTTTCATATTTATCAAAAGAAATCTGCACACCTTCCGGGAGTTCAAACTTATCTGATGTAACAGAAACATTTTTATCAATTTTTACAGCAGTCACGACACTTTTATCACTATATTCAGATATTCTACTTCGTTTTAACGGAATGTTTACTCCGGGCCACATGAGCGACCTAACTCCAAATATTTCAATGAGATCACAATTAATCCCCACTATTTTCTCATATAAAGGCGCTCTTTTCCCATGGATATTTCCGATGACTGCCACACCAAGTTCCTTTACATTATTTTTTACAATAATTTTTTCCTTTTCAGATAAACGATCAAACTTTTTCATTAAGTCCGTTCTAAGATTTCTAAGTTTAGTACCCGATTTTTTTATAAGATCAATATTATAAATAAATTCCGGAGTGGTTAAAATTAAAACCTTTTTAGGTTTCATTTTACCGAGGTATGCATATTGCGTATCAATATAAAGCGCTTGATAATTAGAATTTACATACAATGTCTCTTTCCCATTTTCATAACCGGTTACATTATAATAAATAATTGCTGTTTTAAATGGATAATGATTTTTATAAGGATTCTCTACGGCATCTAATCTGTTTGGTATAAAAAGCAGAAATGTTGATAAGAGAAAAGAAAGGATTATAGCTTTTGAAATTTTAGAGAAACTACAAGTTTTTACAGGATACCGCACAGAGCATCCCGCTACTGCACTCATAGCTTTTCGATTCGTGGGGGAAAAATAAATAATCATTGGTCATTAGTTATTAGTCATAAGTTGTTTATTGTCTATTTTAGCTAATGACACTTATCTAATGAATAACTGACTATTCCTATCCACCAGATAAGGGAGGGAGGATAGCAATTTCATCATTTGGTTTTAAGATAGTATCCTGATTAGCAATTTCCTCGTTCACAGCAAATAGAAAAGAATGCGCTTCCAAAAATTTTGCCAGGATATTATTTTCTGATTTTAAACGATTAAGTAAAGACTTTAGAGTCACATCATCTTCCAACTCAAACTCTTCTTCATCTTTACCCAATCTATCTTTAATTGACGCGAAATATAAAACTTTAATTTTCACAAAATTGTCTTGTCAAGCACATTGAAAATCGTAAACGAGAGCTTTTGTTTGAAATTAACCGACTTCGGCGGAACTTTTTTAAACAGGATTAGCTGGATTAACAAGTTATGATTGGGCAAGCCTTCTACTGAGCTCACGCCGAAGGCTCTCCATCACGATAATTGTCGGGCTAAGCATGTCGAAGCCCAATCAATCCTGTTTACCCTGACAAAATAAAAAAAAATGAAATCCAATTCGACAAAGGATTTTTTGAAGCTAGTTGATATCCGCCTTTATATCATTCAGGTTCAATTTGCTTCCATCCTGGAAGTGTAATGTATAACCTTTCTTGCTTGTACCTGTGAGAGGCTTAGCTTTCCAACCTATCTTGCCATTCTCAGCATCTTTTATTACCCATTCTTCTATTACAAGGTTCTTTGTATAAGTTACTCCAGGGTCTTTTGTTAACCTGTCTTTTCTCTTCTCTATCACTTGATCCCTGTTGTCTTCGGTTTTATACTTTTGGAAGTCGTGAACTTTCTTTTTTCTTTCTTCAAAGTTGAATTTATACTTATGATCGAGAGATGACTGAAAAGGTGTATTTTGATGTTCGTGACATCTTTTGCAGACATTTCCCGTATTATTATCATACCTTTTATTGAGTTTCTCTGCCTGCGCAGAGGTAAAGTCGCCTTCTGTATTTTTCATCAGCACCCTAAACTGAGATCCTCCTCTTACGCTGTGACACATCTCACAACCTACTTGTTCAAGACTGGGTTCTTCAGGGTCTATGGTAGTCTTCTTCTTTACTTTCCCTTTTTTAGTCTTTGTGTCCTTAAACCTAAAGCCACCACTCTGTCCAAAACCTGTAGTATGACACCTCAAGCATAAAGGCTCTTTAGTAAAATCGGCTTTAATTACATCCAGTCCGTCTACATAGGCCTGGTCCCTACCCCCAAATTTCACTAACTTCTCCTTAATTAAAGCCTCTGCCTTCTTCTTGGCCTTGTCCCTTTTCCCTGGTTTCAGAAGGTTGTATGATTGTCCATGACCTGTCTCCAACCATGCCTGATACCATGGATCATGACAACTCCCATCACATTTAGCAGCACCCACAAATTTAGGGCTTTTGGGTATCTTTTTTTTCTTTTTGGCAGCATCCGCGGTTAAAACAGTTAACGCCAAACAAACAAAAGGGACAAAAATAAATAACAAAAACATCCTGATTTTTTTCATAAATACTCCCTTCTTTTAAGTTTTTATTTTAATGACGTCAGATAGTAAGCTATATTAAATGCAATTTTATCTTTGAGCCCGTAATTGGGCATTTTGACATGTTTGATCATACGCTGAGGGTTTAAGAAAAACTTATACATCCAGACGGCGTTAAGTCTATTGCCTATATGTGTTAAATCCGGGCCGACGGTTCCCCCTTTTTCGCCGATTTTGTGACAAGCCGAGCAACCGATTTTTTTATATGATTTTTTTCCCATTAACATGGCCCTCTTATTTTTCTTTTTAAACTTCTCTGAGCCAAGTTTCTTGCTCTTGCCCTCTATTCTCTCCGGTTTTATTTTCATCTCCTTTGTAAAATCAATATCTCCGGTATCATGTGAATGAAACGTTCTCATAAAGGCAATGACCTGCCAAATTTCTTTTTCAGAGAGAGTATACTTATAGAGGGGCATTCGGGTTGATTTTTCAATGGCCCCACCTCCCAAAGTTATAACTTTAAAGAGGTCTTCATTCTTCTGTTTTCCCAGGTAGACTTCCTTGCTATCCGTCAGGTCTCTTGGTGTAGGGTCCAGGTTAACCGCGTTAAAGCCGTCTCCCATACCTTTTTCTCCGTGACAGGAAGAGCAATAATATCCAAAAAGCTTGCGTCCTTCCCCAACGTTTTCATCTTCAAGCAAAGCACAGCCAGCAGCAAACATTAATAAAAATATAGATGATATTCCCATCAAAATAATCTTATTCATTTTCATGAACTTGCCTCATTTTTCATTTTTCTAATCCAACCAATAAGAATAAACTCAATCCCAACAACAGCAAAGATGGCCAGAATAGGATAATAGTAGACTGTCTTAGGGATTTGGGCCTCAAGAACCAACAAATAATTGGCAGATATTGACCGCTTTGTCCCGGTCTCCTCATTGCTACCCTCCCAGGCAGAGAAGGCTATAGGGATAAATTGTCCCGCAACAAATTGAGTATCCTTTTTATCCTCTGTTGTCAATGAGCGTTTAATCAGCAGCCTGTATTCTCCATTATCATATATGACAGAGCCCTTCGCATTTTGCTTTCCCTCCTCCTGCTTTACCATCCTCTTCATTCCTGTTGCATTCATTTCTGTAATTCCTTTCTCATTGTCAGCGCTCCATTTCAATAAATATACAGGGTTATCAGGATCTCCATTAAGGAAATAAGGTTTTTGCCCACCCGGATTTTGCGCGAGCTGCAAAGCGATAGAATCTGTAAAGGAGTCTTCATTTGTCATTTCTGATGGATCATGCCACATCAGTAAAAAAGCAATCTCATCCTGGTTGTAAATGGCTTTCAATTGCACGTCATCAATTTTTGGAGTAAACATGCGTGGGTCGACAATGATCTGTCCCGCCATCGAATATTCACTTAGAGCTACATCATTCCATTTTTCATCATCAGGGGTTTCCGGTAATTCACCTTCTATGAGTTTTACTTGATAGGAAGCCAGAGTTTTTGGTTTTTCCGCAGGGGAAAGAGAAAGTACATAATTGACCAGATGCCAGGTTTTTTCCTCATCCAAGTCTTCGGCAAAAGAAGGCATTGGCGTTCCCTCAACACCTATTCTTATCGTACGATAGATATCCTGTGGAGCGCTACCTCTTCGGAAAATCCATCTTTTTGTAAGATCCCTTGGAAAAATGGGAGTCTCCCAATCTGTCTCAAGATCCAGAGCAAGATCCCCATTACCTCTTCCAGCATCTCCATGGCAGGAATTGCATTGCACCTCAGCAAATAATTCCTGTCCCTTTTGAATACTTTCTGCAGATGAAGGAATAGGCGATCCCACTTTAATTGGTGCCGGAGCCTTACCTTGCTTAAACCTTTCTGAAAAAGATTTAATATAATAGACCAGTCCCCATCTTATATCATTAGCAAGTTCAGGCCATGCCGGCATAGCAGTGCCGGGCATCCCTCTGGTAATTACATTGTATATGTCTTGATCTGTGGCAAGCTCGTCCCTGGCAGTAGTTTTTATCTTGAATATTCCTAAAGTAAAATTCCTGGGTTCCGGATATAATCTATCGGTTGCCGGAGCTACTGCATCGCCTTTTTCCCCATGGCAATTGATGCAATTCTTTTCATAAACTTTCTTTCCTTTTTCAATAATTTCCGGGCTTTCAGCAACCATGGCTTCTTTCTTTTCCTCCTGGGCCAGTACTTTTCCGCTCATAAAAAGAAAGATGAATAGGGCAGAGATCACAATATGAAACCATTTTTTTGTTAAACTTGCGTTTTGTAGCATAACATCCCAAAAAAAATTATTCTTACTGGTAATCAATCACAAATCTAAAATCATAACAATTATTCCCAGGTCCGTGGTTTGTTTCCAGTTGCATCATAAAGATAAAGGATTACCTGCCATATCTCTTCATCAGTCAGCATATTTTTCCATATAGGCATTGCTGAATCCCATGGTGTTGCCTCAGGAGGCAAACCAGGACCTCCGGTGGAAGCCCTCCAGAAAACAAAGGATTCCTGCAACATACCAATAGTTGTTTCATCAAAAGTCGCGGGAGCGGGATTAAAGACATGGGCAAAATGTCCTTTCCCATGCCATTTATCGCCATGGCAGTAATGACAGTTTTCATAATATATACGCGCCCCTGCCTTGATGTTCTGCGGGAGGTTCGCCTCATCATCCCGCAATGAATTATAGAACGAGGCCACTTCAGGTGGTGGTGCCGGATGAATTACACGCATGGAAATTGGAGGCGCAAATTTAGGCATTGCCCCCTGGTAGACCCCATAGGCAACATAAAGAGGAATGAAGACCAGAAACGCCCATCGAGCCACTACCCACGGTCTCGACTGATCGGCGTCACCGCGAAGAAACCAGAGGATAGGAACCAGAAACCCTTCCAATGTGTGTTCATAGATTGAAACAGACAACAGCACCCCGACTGTCGCAGTAAACATATACATGTACATGACACTTGCCGGCAGCGGCATTTGGAGGTACCAGCCGAAGACAATTTTTAGAAAAGCATAGATTCCGATCCAAGCGATGGCCGCCCTGGCCGGCACCGGAAGCCCCTTTTTTCTTTTATTTTGTGATTCTTCGATCTTAGCTGCCATGAAAAAACTTCTCCAAATAAATTTCCCCGCAAGTTGCGGGGCATATAATTTTAGTAAATCCCCACGATCACAGAAATGATAGCGTAACCGAGCAAGGGGATGACAATAAAAGCGGTCAAGGGCGCCAGTCGCTTGACAAGCCAGTAGAACACGTTAGCTCCCTTTCTGTAGAACCAATCTGCGTCAAGATTGATAGCATTCAATTCCG
>CAYMVZ010000050.1:0-17131 GCA_964394335.1 uncultured Nitrospinota bacterium
TGAAAATTGATGGCATAGAGATTTTCCCTGATTACATACAGGCCCATCAAAAAGCTATTTACGATAATATTTATATAGGTGATGCATTAGAAGTTATAGACAACTTAGCGAATTATGATTTGATTTATATCGGTGATGCGCTGGAACATTTCACGAAAGAGCAGGCGTGGCAGATGCTCGACAAATGTGCAGAGCATTCAAACAAATACATAATTTTATCCATCCCGCTTGGTGAAAACTGGACGCAGCCTGAAATATACGGTAATCCTCACGAAGAACATAAATCGTTCTGGAGTTTTGAGGAATTTGAACCATTTGTTTCTCAAAAAGAACTTCTTGATTTTCCTAATATAGGCATTTATGGAACATTTCTCATAAAACGAGAGGATTTTCTTCATTACAGGATAATGGAAAAAGCTGACGCTTTTTTTGGACATGGTAAAAGGGAAGAGGCTATAAGTGGGATTATCGAATCTCTAAAAGAACTGCCTCCCAACCTTGCCAGTGAGTTTTTACTTGCAGATTTGTTTTTAAAACAAGGTAGGAACAAAGAGGCGTTTGAAAGATCAGCAAATGCAGAAATGCATTTTCCTAAGGATCAATCAGTTAAGAAACTTTTACAACAGTTGAATGCCTACGCAAATGCCTGAAACCACTTGCATCAGGCTTTTTGCAACAAGCGATGCACTACCGCAGCTCCAACCGAATCTCCCCAGACATTAATAGATGTTCTAAAGCGGTCTAATAGCCAGTCCACAGCCAATAGCAGACTGATCCCTTCCAAAGGCAGCCCTACAGCCTGAAGAACAATTACCATGGTTACCAGACCGGCTTCCGGTATTCCTGCCGCTCCTATTGCGGCTAAAGTTGCAGTGATAAATATAATGGACTGCTGGGCAAATCCCATCTCTATTCCATATCCCTGGGCGATAAACATCACGGCTGCAGCCTCATAAAGCGCTGTGCCATCCATATTGATTGTGCTTCCCAGTGGGATGGTAAAACGTACAGCGCGTTCATCCACTTTATTTTCATGAGCACATTCCATTGTAAGGGGAAGGGTTGCCGAAGAACTTGCTGTAGCAAAAGCTGTCAGCAGAGCTCGTAGCATGCCTACCAAATAACTCCAGCCTCGACCAGAGATGAAAAAAAGTATGGCAAAAAGGACAATAAAATGTAATGCCAGCCCGGAAAGTACCGTTAGCATATGCCACCCCACGGCTTGAACTTCCACCAGGAACGCATCACCACCACCTGCTTTTCCAAATCTTCCTGCTATTAACGCAAAAATACCTATAGGAGCAAAATACATGATCCACGTAACCATTGTCATCATTGCGTCATTTACAGATTCAAAAAACTTAATGGCAGGGACGCCGCGATCTCCTAATTTAATAAGCGCGACAGCAAACATAATGGAAAAAATTATAAGAGGAAGTAACTGCATTTCAGATGCGGAAGCAACAAGATTAGGCGACACAAGAGAAAGCACTATGTCGCTGACACCGGTATCCTCTTTGGCCGCAATGCTTTCCGGCAATTCACCTGCACCTAATTTCAACCCGACACCCGGCTGAATGAGATTTACAACTATTAATCCAATTAAGACCGCAATCGCAGTAGTGCTTAGATAATAGAAGATTGTAATTGCGCCAAGTCGTCCCAGTTTTTTCGCGTCTCCCATTGACGCGATCCCGGATATAACGGCTGAGATTATGAGGGGAATAATCATCATTTTCAATGCGTTCATAAAAAGCTCTCCAAGCCAGGCAAATTTAAGCATGGTTTTTCCCCAGAACCAGCCGCAAAATATACCGGCTACGACGCCGAGAGCTATTGAAAATAGCAATATTAAGGCGTGCTTATGCTGCATTTATTCCCCTTATTAAAAAAAACATGTTCCCTCAAAACAGACGAAAAACACAAAGTAAAAATTATTTTCTTTGTGAAATAATGAAGGATATCTTATTGAATTAAACTTGACCTTTCAAGAGGTTTTCTCTACTATCCTCAAAAAAAAGCAAATAAAGATAAGTGAGCTTTTATTACAATTAAACCCATGAAACCTCTTTTTCATACAAGTTTAGTTAACGGGCCTTTTGATGATCCTGTTTTATATGTTGATTTTATGTTTAAAAAAAGGGCGCTCCTCTTTGATTTAGGAGATATATCCAAACTTTCTCCACGAAATCTTTTAAAAATCAGTCATGCTTTTGTAACCCATACCCACATGGATCATTTCATTGGATTTGATCACTTGATAAGGCTCCTTTTAGGTAGAGATCAGATACTTTCTATATTTGGCCCTCCGGGAATTATTGAATCCGTTCAGGGAAGGCTTTCCGGGTATAACTGGAACCTTGTTGGAAATTATCGCTATCCGTTTTTATTAAAAGTTTTTGAAATACATGAGGACCATTTGAAAGAAATATTGCTCGTTTGCCGAAAAAAATTTGCCCCCCAAGATCCTCCAAAAAAACTTGCTATTCCGAAAGATGGTTTAATCCACCGAGATGACCAGTTTATAATAAAAGCTACTGCGCTGGATCATAAAATACCTTCCATGGCTTATTTTCTGAAAGAGCGTTTTCATTTAAGTGTTAATAAGGAAAAATTAAAAGAGCTTGGCTTTGCTACAGGTCCATGGATAACCAATTTAAAAGATAGCATATATACAAATAAATCATATAATTATACTATAAAAGTTCCAGTAAAAGATAATATAAGGGAATATGAATCAGGATATTTGAAAAAGGAGATTTTAAAAATTACACCCGGGCAGGAGATCGGGTATATTGTAGATTGCGACTATACCCCTGAAAATCAAGAGAAAATAATTACCTTCATGAAGGGAGTTGATGTTTTATATATAGAATCTTCTTTTTTAGATAAAGATAAAGAAAGAGCACGCGATACTGCTCATCTTACCGCGAAAGAAGCGGGAGAATTGGCCCGTGCGGCAGGAGTAAAAAAGCTGCAGGTTTTTCACTTCTCATCAAAGTATTCGGGTAATGAGCAACTGTTAATAGAGGAGGCGCAAAAGGCATTTAATCAGGAATCAGTTGTCGGGGATCAGTGATCAGAGGAGCAGGGCAGCAGTTATCAAGGGGCAGAGGAATAGGTTGTGAATTTCAGATTGCATATTTTGCTCCGCCCCGCTAAGCGTGGCTCCGCAGATTCGCCCAAAGGAGAGTTTCTGCGAAGACTTGAATTCATATCCCAAATGAAGATTCAATATTTTAAAAATCTGCAATCTGCAATTTTCCTATTCACTTTACCGGAAAATTTTTTTGTACAAATTTTTTTGCGTCATAATGAGTTTTGATTCGTCCTTCTAAAATGGCATCCTCAACCACTGTAAGGATTTGCTTGAAAAAAGGACCTGTTTTGTAACCCATGGCGATTAGGTCATGACCATTTATAAGTGGCTTTGGTTTTATCTCTTCAGGTTTCAGCTCCGACAATTTCTGCTTGCAGAATTCCAAGTTATTCAGATTCCCATGGCTTGCAAGACAGTCCAATCGATGAAGTTCCAGATGATCAGCGAAATTTGACAGGCGCAGAAACCGCTTCAATTTGCTCTCACGCATTTTTTGAACATCCTTAAATCGGAGGTGGTGAAGTACTAACTCCGATATATGCTCAACCTGTTTTTTTGAAAACCGCAACCGTTCTCCGATCTCTTCAGTCATCCGCATGCCTACTTCACAATGATTATTAAACCGAATTCGATCTTCTATGGAAAAGGTTGAAGGTTTTCCAACATCATGAAGGAGGACGGCCATGGCCAGCTCAGAAGTCGGGTCACTCATTTTTTTTAGCATAAGTATTGTGTGCTCCCAAACGTCGCCCTCTGGATGAAACTCTTCAGGTTGCTTTACCCCTTTCATAGCGGTGACCTCCGGCAGAATCACCTTCAGTATCCCTACTTCATCGAGCAGCTGGATGCTCTCGGCAGGATGAAGGCCTGTGAGCATTTTACACAATTCATCTCTTATTCTCTCCGCGCTAATCTGTAAAATTGTTTCAGCCAGCTCTTTAATTGTATTATATGTATTCGGTTCTATTTCGTACTGGAATCTGGCAGCGAATCTCACAGCTCTGATGAGACGTAACCGGTCTTCGGAAAAACGGTCTTTAGGATCATTTATAGTTCTAATGATCTTATACTTGATATCAGCTTGACCATTAACATAATCAATTATTTTTTCCTGAGCAGGGTCGTAGAAGATGCCGTTGATAGTAAAATCCCTACGAAAAGCATCCTCCTTTTCACCTGAAAAATGCACTTCCTCAGGACGGCGTCCATCTATATATTCGCCATCAGATCTAAAGGTTGCCACTTCAAATTCAAAATCATCATATAAAACTTTTACCACACCAAAGCTCGCTCCAACCGGGATGGTTCTTTTAAACAATTTCATTACCTGATCCGGACGAGCATCAGTAGCAATATCATAATCCAGGGGTTCAATACCCATAATCATGTCTCTTACACATCCGCCTGCCCAATAGGCTTTGAGCCCTGCATCAGACAATGTTTTTACAATTTTTTGAGCTGTGGTTTTCATATAAAAACTCTTTATTTATGCCAAAGTGAAAGTGTTTAGCAAACAGATTTCCCGCTGTTTGCGGTGAGCTTAGAGAGCGAACTTAAAAAAATATACTCTCCTTGTGGCACGTTAATTCGGTTGTAGCTTCGCCGCGTTAGGGTTTTCAGTGATAGTTATGAAGATCCGGTAGGGTAGTGTGCGGAATATTTTTTCTTTACCAGCTCAATCTCATTCAGGTATTTTTCAGAATAATCAAACTTCGTATAACTCTTCATTTCATCTTCCAGGATTTTGATATAAGGCAAAATATCAATTCCATATTTGTTGATTTCCCTGTTATTTGCTTCATGGATTATCATAATTGAATAGTAAAACAGAAGGATTCTCACTCTGCTCTCTAACCTGAAAAGATAAGCAGCTCCCCCCAAAGTATTTAAAAAAAAGTGAGAATACTCATACAAAGCATCAAAAGGGGGAAGAAACATTTCAGTATCATTGCAATGAATATGCTGCTGATAAAAGTAGCCTATTGTTTGCTCAAGAAAATCTTTTTCTTGCTGAATGATATCCTTTATTAAAATAATATTTCTTTTGCTAATGGCTCTATAAAAATGATATGTGTTTTTCAAAATGCTTTCTGGAAATTTTTTCTCGCCAACCATAGGTTTCTGTTCGAGGAGTTTTGATGCAATATTCTTGAAGTAAGCATATGTACCATTTTTTAACTGATATTCTTTTACATATTCTCTGGTGTCTAAGTAGGAAAAAAAATTAATAATCTTCTCATTAATCAAGGCGCAATCTATCGCTGGTACAACATTTTCCTCTTCAATCGATTCCGGAGAGACGATAGAAGGAGGGGTCTCTTCTCCAAAAATAACAGCTAATTTTCCCTGTGGTTGTTCTACAGTTAATTTTTCCTGTGAAGCCCCTATGACCTCTTTACCTTTACTGAGGGTTTTTTTTAGTTCAACAGTTTCCTGCTGCAGACGCTGGATCTTTTCATCCTTCATTTTATGTTCATTTTCCAAACGCTCCTGTGACTTGCGGGTATTAATTTTATCTACTATGAGGTAAGCCAGACCAGTCCCGGTCAACAAAAATGCACTGCAAATAATTACAACGGCACTTTTTTTCATCATCAAATCATCCTACTACAGATTTTTTGCTTTTTCAAAGCAGTTTTTTGCAGATATAAACTAAAGACAATTTATTATATACTTTTTTTTAAGTAATGATATAAAAAAATACTCAAGTTTCTTATGCTATAGAGATAGCGCACCGGGATTTGCCGGACTACCATGAGTTTTCAATAAAAGACAATGGCCGGGGAATTAACGAAGACCAGCACGAAATGATATTCGAACTGTTCAAAAAAGTGCACCAGGAGAAAAACATTAAAGGCAGCGGTGTGGGACTGACTATTGTCAAATCCATAATAGAACAGCATCGCGGTAAAAATGGGTGGAATAGAGCGAACCGGGAAAGGGGACAATCATAAAATTTACCCTAAACAAAAACCTGATCAGCTGAAACGAGAATGTATAATTAATAAGAAAATTTAAAAATGTGTTCCAGATTCTTCTAAATGGGAAATATCGGCTTGAGTTTTAAACTCAATCCTGTAGAATTATTATTCCGGGACATTTTTAGTAATATGATGCCATGCTAACTTCAGCAAAAAATGTATTGATAGTTGACGCGAATAAAGAATCCAGAGATGCGCTTGCGGTGCATTTTAGGAAATTAGGCTGTATTGTTTCCATAGCCAAAGATGGTAGGCAGGCTACTCAGCTTTTGCACAGAAATAATCCTGATCTCATGCTAATGGATATAGTACTGCCGGTTCGGGATGGAATTACTACCTGCAGACTCATTAGAAAAGATGTCTCAATCACCCGCCACTTCCCAATTATCATGATGACCTCCTCCCCTGATAGAAAACAAATTGCGAGAGCCATTGACGCGGGCTGTGATGACTTTATGATAAAACCTTTTAAATTTGGCGACTTATTAAAAAAGCTGAAAAAGCTGGTTGAATTCCCAAGCAAAAAGAATAAAAAAGAGGAAGAAAAACAGGATGAGGAGTCAGAAGAAAAAGAAGAAGAAATTATTGTCTATTCAAAGAAAATGATTGAAAAGGCTTTTTCAAATGTCATGCATGGTAAATTGGTTGACTATCCTGTTATAAAAAAAACCACCAGTACAATGGTAGAGATTGTTCATAAAGAAAACACTCTACCGCTGGCTTTCAAGATGAGATCCTACAATGATTACACATATATACACTCAGTCAATGTGGCCGCTTTATGCATGTCATTTGCCTATCATCTTAAATGGAATGATTCAGATTTGCAGATACTGGGAGAAGGAGGCTTTTTACATGATATAGGGAAAACACAGATCGATTTAAAAATATTGTTGAAACCGGATAAACTGACCGATGAAGAATTCACTGAAATAAAAAGTCACCCGGATAAAGGCAAGGAAGTAGCTCTCAAACAAAGTATTAATCCTGATGTACTAAAGGTGATTCTTGAACACCATGAGCGCGACGATGGAAAGGGTTACCCTAAAAAACTTTCTAATGGACAAATCAGTAAATTTGGCAAATTATCTGCAATTATTGATGTTTACGATGCCCTGACAACAGATAGATGCTATCATAAGGGTATTGATTCGGATGAGGCCCTCGAAAAAATGTCCACCTGGCAAGGCCACTTCGACCCGGAATACTTTGAAAACTTTTCCAGATTAGTCACTGCGGAAACTATTGGAAAATGAGCTTTCTTTTCTACAGGCAATTTACTATCAGTTAACAGTTGGACTATACTTGATAGGAATTCATCTGTTTGCAGGCATACTTCAAAGGGCGAATCTGCGATACAAAATATAGAGAAAACTATTTTATACTCCCATTAGTAAAATGAAATTGAAACAGGGGAGGGTCAGTTTAATTCAATCTGTGCAATTCTAAAACATTCTGCTTTTCAGCAAAATAAGCATCAGCAGAAAGGAGAATGCATAATTAATAAGAAAATCATAATTATCGAAGAGAATGAAGTTAACGTGGTAATGATCAAACGCGGGTTGGTGCATTAGTCGAATAAGTTTATCTATACTGCTTTTTAATCCAGGATCGGTATTCTCCACTTTTCACACGGTCTACCCATTTTCGATTTGAGATATACCATTGAATGGTCTTTTTTATCCCCGATTTAAAGGATTCCTCCGGGCTCCAGCCTAACTTGTTTTTTGTTTTGCTGAAATCAATTGCATACCGGAGATCATGTCCTGGACGATCCTTAACAAAGGTGATTAATTCTTTCCTTAATCGGTTAGGAAGTTTTTCCGTTGTTTCATCTAATAAATCACAAATCTGTTCTACTAAGTCAATATTTTTCATCTCACAATTACCGCCAATGTTATATGTCTCCCCCCTGGTTCCATTTTTCATGATTTTCCAGACAGCTTTGCAATGATCCTTTACAAAAAGCCAATCTCTGATATTTCTACCATCCCCATAAACTGGAAGATCCTTACCTTCAATGGCGTTGAGTATTATAAGTGGAATCATTTTTTCAGGAAACTGGTAAGGACCATAATTGTTAGAGCAATTGGACATGGTTGTCGGCAGACCATAGGTTTTGTTGTAAGCCCTTACGATATGGTCGGAAGCTGCCTTGGAGGCAGAATAAGGACTGTTGGGTTTATAAGACGTTAGTTCTGTAAAAAAACCATCCTGGCCCAGACTGCCAAAAACCTCGTCAGTACTTATATGGTGAAAAAGAATTAACTGATCCATGTTTGCTCTGGCTAATTCAAGGAGGTTAAAAGTGCCGATAATATTTGTTTGGATAAAAGCATCCGGACTGATAATAGAACGGTCTACATGGGATTCTGCGGCAAAGTGACAGACTGTGTCAATCCGGTATTTGCTGAAAATTTCCTCCATGCCTTTAAAATCACAAATATCTTTTTTTTCAAAAATGTACCTATCAGAAAATTGAGACTGTGTATTAGCAAGATTTTCAGGATTCCCTGCGTAAGTGAGTTTGTCCACATTAATGATTCGTCCTTTAAAATCGGACTCCTCAAGAAGATACCGGATAAAGTTTGCGCCAATAAAACCGCAACCTCCTGTTACCAACAAGTTCTTCATCACTTTTCCTCGGTCACTTCATTGATCAAGCCTTCACCATATTCAGAGACAAACATATCTATACCTTTTTTCCAATGGTCCATAACATTAATCTCTTCTTGCTTGAGCCTCTGGTTTTCCAAAATGGAATTCTCCGGTCTACTGGCCGGAGTCGGGTACTCCTCCGTACTGCAGGGAATTAACTTATGCTGAATTTCCATTTTTTTCAGAAAATACTCTGCTGCCTCAAACCAGGTACTATATCCCTCGGAAGTAGCATGATAAGTCCCCTGACCGTCGGTTTCAATTATTTTTTCAATCTGCAATGCCAACTTGTAAGTCCAGGTAATGGATCCAAACTGATCATTAACCACTTTTACTCCTTTTGGTGGATTTATTAAACACAGTTTTAAGATAGTTTTAAGAAAGTTATGACCTCTGAATCCATACAACCATGCCGTTCGTATGATGGCATAAGAATTGGTTGCTTTTTGGATAGCAATTTCGCCCGCAAGTTTTGTATTGCCATAATAGGTAAGCGGATTTGGTCTATCATCTTCCACATAATATTCAGGCGGTGTTTTTTTACCGTTAAAAACATAATCAGTGGAAATATGAATGATCTTACAGCCGAGTTTTTCTGATATTTCCGCAAGATTTTTAGGACCAATGACATTGACTTCCCACGCTAAATCTTTCTCGGTTTCACAAGCATCGACTTTAGTATAAGCGGCACAATTAAGAATAATATCCGGGTTAAAGACATTTATTATACTTTCAGTTTGCTCAAAATCTGAAATATCCATTTCTTTATGGCTATGCGACAGTACTTCATGCTTTTTTTTAAGGATCTCATTACAATCAAAAGCTAATTGTCCGTCACCACCGGTAATTAATATTTTCATATTCATCCATTTAGCAAAACTGAAAAGAGTTGAAGATTATATCTTTTTCTTTCTGGTATTAAAATAGTTTCTGAGAGTATAATTCATCCATGTCAGAAAGAGGGTTTAACAAAGTAAATTTCAACGAGGTAGTAACAGGCTATTTTGCGGTTGCTCTATTTACCGTCGTCAGCCTGTGGCCAATATGGTCTGTACGTTTCCCGCCAATGCAGGATTATCCCCAGCATCTTTCCCAGGTTCATATTCTCTCTGAATATAGCAATCCTGACTATGACTACAAAGATAACTTTTCAGCCAATCTTAAACCTGCTCCCTATGCAACCTTTTACGCGATAACGCTTTTTTTTTCCAAATTTTTATCTATTGAGACAGCTGGAAAGGCTGCTATATCCCTATACGTTTTGCTTATTCTTTCTCTCCTGTTAAAAATAATGCAACACTCAAAGAGCAACTCCTTCCCATGGGGAGTTTTACTTCTATTTCCATTTGCTTTTAATCAGCAATATTTTCTGGGTTATCTGAATTATCTACTTTCTTTGCCAATTCTTTTATTAGCGTTAATGGATCAAAAAAATATTATAAAAGTGGAGGGCGGGGGACGACTGGTATTCATCCAGATTTTATGGATCTTAGCTCTTTTTTTTACTCACCCCTTTACTTTTCTTGTTTACATGTTCCTGTCACTTATAAACATAATCCTTTTTTTCAGGAATCCTCATAATTTTAAAAAGATATTTATTTTGGGCTTGTCGGCTGTTTTGCTGTTTTCCTTTTGGTTTTTAACTGCAAACCCGACCGAAATTTCTACACATTCCCCTGAGGCAAAAAAATTCTTTTGGATGCCTTTTAATGAGATTCTTCTTTATTACCTATACATATTTACCGGGATGCTCTGGCATGATGGTCCTGACAGGATTTTAATTGTTCTTTGGATTTCATTAGCCTCCATAACAGTTCTGTCATTATTTAAGCATCATAATGGGGAGAAGGATTATCTATATCAATACTTAGTCTTTTTTACAATTACTACAATCGCCATATTTATTCTGCCATTTGCAAAAGGAGTGTTTACTTATATAAACCTCAGGTTAACCGCTGTTTCATATTTTTTTCTCGCTTTAGTGATTGGAAGAATTAATTTTAAAGGTATTACCAGGTTCGTTTTTATTCTTCTTTTGTCTGCTATTTTGCTTCATTCAGTAGTGAAGCAGAGAACCATCTCAAAAGAAATAGAAGAAATAAAATCTGTTCTGGAAAAAATCCCCTCAAAATCCTCTATCCTTCCACTGGTTTATGATAATAATTCCATTGAACTCGACAGACGTTTTTTTGATCCGCACCTGCATAATCAAGACTACTATTATGTGCTGGTTGGCGGTGGTTTAAGTCCATATATCCCTGATTCTCCTCTTTTGCCGGTTCATTTTAAGCCTGGAAAGAAGCCGACTGCACCGGGTGATTATATGCCGCATGGCTTCAAATGGGAGCTCCATGGTTCGGACTACGATTACTTTTTAATTCGCGGTCTTGCAAAGGGGGTTCTTCCTTATATAAGCAAGAATGCTGTTTTATTGGAAAGGTCCGGGAAGTGGCTGTTATTCAAGAAAAAAGTCTGAATGGTGGATTACGAAATTTGAGTAGAAAAAATATCAGAAACAATATTACTGTTATACAGGAAATGGCAAGGCCAGCATAAAATAAAACAGGCGTATACGTAAATTTTACTTCATGAAATCCTTTGTTTAATGCAACCGCTCTGAAATTATGATTTGCCCTTAGAATTTTGCCCTGTTCGTCATCTATAGATACTTTCCAACCGGGATAGAAAGAATCACTAAGAACTAAAAAACCTTTTTTGGTCAAACCAGCTTCTATTTCTATTAAGTTAGGAGAATATCTTTTAATATTTACAAAATCATTTTTGGCTTTCTTTTTGTCTCTTCTGCCTTGATATTCTGTTTCTTCCTCCAACAATATTTCTTTTTTAAGGTTACTTAATCCTCTTGAAAGGTAGTTTAATCTTTCACCACTGGATTTTGGTAAAACAAAGTTGTCAACCAGGTATGACCTCGGGAAATAGTTAGAATTTAAATATAAATTGGTTTTGCCTTCTGTCATTACTTTTTTGTAGCCGGGAAATTCTATCGCAAGGTCTGTAACAACATACTTTACATTTAACATGTTAAGAAGCTCAAAATTTATAATAAATTCTGCACCTTTCAAAAAAGCTACTTTTTGCATAAATTCTACATAACGCTTGAGAGGCAGTATCCCGCCTCCGTACCCCCCCGCATCCGTTATATTGTGGATGATTCCTGTATTAGGCATCAGTGATTTTGTGCCAATCCTGAGATAGCGGTAATGCGATTTGTCCTCTTGCAAATAGGACACGATTAAAGTTTTATTTTTTTTGGGATCTGTATCAGAGTTCAATGCGGCACTGTAAAATTCCGATTCAAATGTGTAAATTAATAGACTAAAAAAAATTACAGAAAAAACTATGCCTTTCTTAACTCTGTTTGATACTGATTTTGCAAAAATCAAAATCAGCGAGGCGATGCTGATTAGGGTTATGATAGCATCCCTATACCACAATGTTTTGTAATCAGTTATTGAAAGAGACATACTGTGGAATCTATCTAACGGGTAGTTTACCAGGAAATAAATTACGGTAGACACAGCAATTAGGAATAGAATAATTAAACCTGCCCCCATGGTTGATCCCGCAAACTGGAATTTATAAGAATTTTTATTAGTCTGAGTTCTGGTTTTATCTTCTACGAGGAGGTGGTTTAATCCAAAACCCGAAAGAATGGCAATGGATAATTGAAAGATATAAATAAATCTTGCCGGTGATCTGAACCTGTTAAACCCCAATTCATAAAACATGTTATAGAAAGGAGTATATTTACCCATCGCAAAAATTAAAGCTATTATTGCAATAATCGAGAAAAAATAGACATATTTATTTTTGTAGCACTTAAAGAGGGCATATATGGAAAAAACAAGGGGTAAAATCCCTATATAACTGGCCATTTCAGTTGGGATTATCATACCCCAGTACTGCTGCTTGCCGGAAAATCCAAAATAGTTAGGCAGAATAATACTTATAAAGAACTGAAGCGGCGGCAGCGAATCCAACGACGCCACATGATACGGAATTCCGCTGGCTCTCTCAGATAAACCTGCAAGTTGATAAGCCGGTAGCATCTGTACAGCAGCAATAGCAAAACCGGCGGATATGCCGACGAAAAAGGTCAACAGTGGCTGCATTGTTTGTTTTAAGTCTTTTGTAGAAAAATATTGCAAGGACGCTATATAGACGGACAAAAGGAAAAGGACAATTATTAAATAAAACGAGTTTTGCGAACCGCCTGTCAAAAGCTGAAGTCCAAAAAAAGCCGCCATCATTAATATGAATGCTGTTTTTCTCTTTTCTAAAAACTTTATATAAGCCAGCAAAATGAGGGGTGTCCATGCGCATGCTAATATTTGGTTTAAATGCCCCATGTGTACTGTAAAATAACCCGAAAACATATATATTATCGCGCTTACAATAGAGCTTGTTCTGTCTATACGAAAACAGTGGCGCATTAAGAGATATAAAAACCAGCCAGCCATAAATATATGAATAACCAGGGTAGCTGTAATAGCAAAATAAGCTGAGGTTAAATAGAAAAGCATTGTAAAGGGATAAAACACAGCATTCTGAATATCCGCAATGTACGGAACCCCACAGAAAATTTCTGTATTCCAGAATGGAAATGAACCGCTCTCTAAGACCTTTTGAGCATAAATTCTCTGGGAATAAAAAAAATTGTACATATCTCCCGATAAAAACAATTTTTTGCTGAACACAAGATTACTAAAATAGACGGTAGTGAGAAAGAGAAGCAGGAAGATTATTAAGATTTCTTTTCGGGCATTGTCGCTTAATTTCATATGCTATTGGAAGCTTTGAAAATTGGTTCACTTGCTGAAATGTAATTAATATCAATTGGTATTGATATTAACAAAGTTGCCGGGCTCCCGCCATATTTTATATTTTCTTGTAATTAATTAGTTATTTTAATATTATCAACTCGTTAAAGATTTCCTGCGATAAAAGGAAAACCGCAGTGACACTAAAGAGCAAATTAAAAAAGCGAATTATTATAGGGATAGTATTATTTATATTCTTTCTAAGTATTTTATTAGGAATAAATAATATTGGCTCTGATGAGAAGTATATGACAAAAAATAGCGATAATGAGAATGCAATGGCCACCGAGAAATTAAAATCATTGCCTTATCTTGGGTTTGTTGTTAATGATTCAAAACCTGGGGAAAATGGTGTTACTTTACACAATAAAGTTTTATCCTATGAAGGAATTAATATATACAATTCTTATAAAATGCCTGGTGCATATCTAATTGACATGGAAGGCAACACTTTACATTCATGGAAACCTAAAAATTCTCACAAGCATTGGCATTTCGTTAGAATGTTAAAGAACGGTGATCTTTTGGTTGTAATTAAAGACATTATGTTAATGAAGATCAACTGGCATTCAAAAATAAAATGGATGAATAAGAAACGTTTTCACCATGAAGTGACAATTTCTGAAAATGGAGAAATTTATACCCTTTCCAGAAAAAAAGATTGGATCAATTACAAAGGAAATAGTTTGCCGATTCTTAATGATTATCTAACCATATTGTCTCCAGATGGTGAAATTGAAAAGAGTATGTCTTTTTATAAAATGCTCGGTGATAAAATTCCTGCTGAAAGACTGAATAGAATATCTCTTGAGGTAGAGAACAATGAGCAATTGCAAAAAGATGGGGAAAAACCCTTTTATTTGGAAAACGACACAATATTTGATCTATTCCATATTAACTATTTAGAAATCATCAATAAAAATTCAGATGAAATATGGAAAAAAGGAAATATTTTGTTTTGCTCAAAAAAATTAAATTTAATTGGAATTATAGATCCGATTCAAGAAAAGCTTCTTTGGTCATTCGGGGAAGAAGAATTACTTTCACCTCATCACCCGGCAAGCCTAGAAAATGGCAATATTTTGATATTTGATAACGGGGAAAGACGGAATAGAGGGTATTCCAGAATAATTGAGTTAAATCCCTATACAAAAAAAATTTTGTGGGAATATAAAGGATCGCTTCCTTTTCCCTTCTTTGCATCATGGGGCGGTGCAAATCAAAAATTACCAAATGGAAATATTCTGATCACATATTCTCCTTTAGGCTATGTATTTGAGATTACAAAAGAGGGGGAGGTCGTTTGGGAATTTTATAATCCAGATAGAGGAAAACCTGGAAAAAGAGCGACCATATATCGCATGTTAAGGATTTTAGATCCAGAACTTCATAATTTCATTAATAGCATGAAAAACACTATTCACAGTGTAGAACAAAATCCTAAGGTAACCATGCAATCCCCCAACAGAAGGAATTAGTTCAATACAATAGATTTTTTCTGTTGAAGCTAATTTTATGAAATGTTTTCCAATCTCCGGATCTACCGTAATTGTGTTTCCTGTCGATAAAGTTTGAACAATTGATTTTTCTTTGCTAAATTGTTACTACATATCGAATTCTAAATAACAATGTTGCCCCCGTAGCTCAGCAGGATAGAGCACTGGATTCCTAATCCAGGTGTCGTGCGTTCGAATCGCGCCGGGGGCATTTTCGAATGAACTCTACTATGATTGACTTGCACATGCATTCATTTTTAAGCGATGGCGTTCTGACACCATCTGAACTGGCTCGAAGATGCGATGCAATGGGATTTACTGCCATTGCAATAACCGATCATGTTGACAGTTCAAATATTGAAACTGTAGTACCGCAAATCGTCAAAGCCTGCAATGAAATTAATAAACACTGGAAAATAAAAACCATACCGGGTTTTGAAATTACTCACACACCTATAGAGATAATTGGCGAACTGGCAAAAGAGGGAAGGGCACTCGGGGCAAAGATTGCTGTACTTCACGGCGAAACGGTGGTTGAACCCGTAATAAAAGGGACAAACCATGCTGGGGTCTTAGCTGATATTGATATTTTAGTGCATCCAGGTGTCATTGATGAAGAGGATGCTAAAATTGCAGCTGAAAAAAACATCTACCTTGAAATAAGCGGCAGGAAAGGCCATTCCTTTACAAACGGCCATGTGGCTAAAACAGCTCAAAAGACGGGTGCGCAATTAATTTTTAATACAGATAGCCACTCACCGAACGATTTAATGAGCAAAGAAATGGCTGAACTGGTAATGCAAGGATCAGGACTTTCTAATAAGGAAATTGAAAAAGCTTTTCAAAATGCCCAAAAACTTGTGGAAAAAGCGGTTGCCAGTTGATAGGATACAGGTGTAAGTTAAAAGAAGGAAATTAGCTCAATATAGAACAAAAAGAAGGATGCCCTTTATCAAAGGGCAAATGTGCAAGCCAAAATATTAATGTCATAATATCAATATCTTATATAAAAATATTATAGCATAAGATGTACTATGGTAAATAAACATTTTTATATCAATTAGTTACATATATGGCTGTTAAAATCAGGCAAAAAACATTCAGGCAAAAGATTAAAGAACCGGACGAATTTATATCATTTAGCCAGAGAGCGCTGCAGTATATTAAGGAAAATTCGATGGTTATTGTTATTGTTTCAGCGATTGTAGTTCTAATAATCGTATCTATAGGCTTTTTCATTAAATCGTATACAACTCAAAAAGTGGCGTTTTTTTCTAAGAAGTATGAAGAGGTAATGCATGCCAATAGCATTTTTACCAATAATCAGTATGATGAATCCTCACAGCTCTTTTCTTCGATAACAAAAGATGGCGACCAATCAAGTCTGTTTAGTGAAATTGCAGAGGTTGGAATAGGATATTCACTTATGGAGAAAAAAGAGTATGACAAATCCATTAAAATATTTGAAGATTTGGTGGGAAGATTGGATTTTCAGTATCCGAAAGAAGAATTGTATAAAAACCTTGCGTTGCTATATGAGAAAACCGGTGAAGATGATAAGGCAATTGAAATATACACGAAATTAGTAGAGCTTTACCCGAAATCCACTGAGATTGCCATGTACATGAACAAATTGGCAAAATCCAGCCAATTCCAGCACCCCTGATTAACTTCCGATAAGATATGTTATGTTAACTTGAGTATGTTAAGAAATGTGCTCCTTTCAAAAGTAAGCTCCTGGCCCCTCTTGAGAATAAATCATCCGAAACTTCAAGCCTGTATACACTATCTTTTGCTACTGCCTATTAAACCGAATCAATATTTGTTAAAATAAATAAAGAAGCCCTAGCGCGATGTTTAGTCTCGCATTTGATCAAGCATTATCAGCAAGAAAAGGATTTAGAGTGCAACAAATTTTTTTTCTACAACCTGAATGGCATGACAAGCTTCCATCTACAAGTAAAATGATACTTGAGAGAATTAAATCCGGTGAAAATATACCATCGGGATTTGTCCTGGCTACACTTGAACAGACAGCCGGACATGGACGTTTCG
>CAYMVZ010000051.1:0-16961 GCA_964394335.1 uncultured Nitrospinota bacterium
GATTATGTTACTGTTGACCATCTGTTTCAAGTTTTAGGGTTAATCAATAATGGAAAGATTAATGAAACCTTTTTTGAAAATGAAAGCGGGGTGGCAAAAATCAAAATGTTTCGTTCTGATTTTGATGAAGATCACATGCTGGAATTTCTACCAATGATAAAACGTTCGATAACCAAACAGGATTTTTTTTACTTTGTGCATCGATTGGTGTGGAAAATAACTCTTAGCCCAAATGACGAGAAAAGGATAAAGCATTTTAAGGATTCTGTTGAGGAGAAACATATTCTAAAGAAGCTAAAAACCCATTACAACCTCAAAAAATTTTCCAGTTTATATCCTGATTTAAAAGAATCTTTAGAAGAGTTTAACAAACTATGGGACGTTTCAAAACAGGCGTCTCGCACAACTGAGAAGCTGCTTCAAGCATCGATCTCAAATCCGCCTCAAATCCAGAAAATAAAATCTTTAGGCGAAAAAATAGCTGATTTTGATGAAAAAATTAATTTAATGGGGCTTACGAATCCGATTATAAAACCTATTACAGATATGTTTCGGTTTGGTAAAGAAAATTTGCAGGGAGAAAATGTTTCTGTTCTCGCAAAGGAAACATTGGTCTTATATCAAAATATTAAATTTCAGGCGGGTAGTATTTACCAGATTGGATTTCAGTTATGCGAATCTTTAAAACAATCTTTTGACACTTCAGCATAAATTTATAATAATATTTAACGTTATGCCAAAAATAATCATTAATAATGAAGAAAAAAATTGTGATACTTCGTCCTTTGGTAATTTAAATAAACTGTATGAGAATTTGTTGGGTGAGTTTGCCACGAAGGAATCTTTTGTGACAAGTATCAAACTCAATGGTGAGGAGTTAAGCGAAAATGAGCTTCAAAAAAAAGGAGATTTACCGGTAAACGATATTGAAACGTTTGAGATGATTATTTTGACACTGCCTGAAATGACTTTAAACAGCATAAACAATGTGATGGAATACCTGGCAAAGCTCATTCCCGCCGTAAAAAATGCATCCGAGCTTTTCAGGACAAAGAGCCCGGAAGAGGCAAATAAATATTATCTTCAATGCGTTGAAGGCTTGACTTGGTTTCAGGAAGTAGTAGATAATATTAGTAGCTTATTAAAACTGGAGCTTGAAAAGTTGGATTTTGGCTCAAAAAGTTTCGAAGAGCTTCAGAAGCAATTATTATCGATAACAAAAGAAATTCACGATTCTCAGGATAAGAAGGACTGGGTTATGTTAGCTGACCTTCTTGAGTATGAACTGACCCCTTATCTGGAAGAATGGCAGTCTGTTCTGCCGTTATTTGTTCGGGCAGTTCAAAAAAAAGCGAGTCAGGCATAAATTAATGCTAAAGTTATTTTGTTTTTGGCCGATAAGCACTATGAGGGTCAAAATACCTAAATAAAAAGGGGGTGAGGTTATGGCAGAAACTAGTGCAGTTGGTGGTGTTGCTGGTCTAACCAATACTAATGTTGGGCAGCAAAGGAAAATTGAGGGGGTTGAGAGGAGTATTACGAGGCAAGAGAACAAAGACACAACGAATACCAATGCTACAAGAAATAGCACTGCCGAAATTAAAGTAAAAGCGGCTCCGGAGAAAGTTGAAACTAAAACTGAGGGGGTCCAAAAGAATCCTGAAAATAATATACAGCGACAGGAAAATAATTTTGATGCTGCTAATAATGTAGCTAGTACTTCATCAAATGAACGAGGACAAACGGTTAACGACTTTGCCTAGTTTTATTAAATCCGCAACAGAATAACCCGTCCGGAAGGGAGGGGTGCGCAAACCGCGCGTGAAACAGAAAAACAAATCCTCAGAGAATTTGTTTAGTTTCAATAGGTTATAGAGTTTTCGAGAAGTTGACCCTCGACTAAATTCAGAGAGTAGGTTTATTTTGTATCAGGTTTTGCAATATTACCTGATTAGCGAGGGGGAGTATGAGGGTCAATCTGTTTACAGCAGCTTTTGCTGAAATTGGCCAGCTTTTTAGAAGGTCAACTACAGATAAAAATCAAGCTTTACGCGATTTTTCAATTCCGGGAATCAGAGAAGACAGGGTTTCATTATCCGATAAGGCCATTCAAAAATTATCGGATACTAAATTGGAGAGGGTTGGAAAAGAAACTATCGCAACCAGTTCGTATTACTTTGTTGAAAGAAGGGTTCCAAAAGTAGAACTACTGGATAGCGCCGCTTCAGCATACCAGGTTCACAGCGATTTAGAATTCCTCAGGCAAGAAAAAACCCGCATTCCTATAGTTGATAACCTGCCTTTGAGGTCACCATTCATAAAAAAACAAATCAAGTCATTCCTGAAAATCAGTGAAAAACTGTCAAGTTTGAAAAATGCCATAAAAAATGTAAGCCAGGCAGGGAATTTCAATATCAAATCAGCTAAATCTTCAAATACCGATGCATTAACTGCAACGACCACCGCAAAAAGCTCTGTTGATAATTTTAAAATTAATATATCCCGGCTGGCAGGAGGTCAGCAGCTTGTTTCTGATGCTGTTTCCGACCCATTCGCGGGACTGGGCGCGTCAGGTGCTATTCAAATCAATGGTTTTGAAGTTAATATTGAAACGTCCGATTCTTTAGACGATATTAAAAATAAAATCAACTTTGGAGAAGATTTAAACAAAAACGGAGTCCTTGACTTGGAGGAGGATCTCAATAAAAATGGTATATTAGAGGTATTGCAAGTAGCGAGTAACTCCCATGCCAAAGGTATATACATTATCGAAGATATCAATGGAGATAACGTTATACAGGGCAGCGAAGACTCAAATGGGAATGAATTGTTGGATGGAGGGGTGGCAGAATTGGAAGTAGTAGCCTCAATAATTGATAATAGGCTATTTTTGGAGTCCTTATCTAACGTCCATAAGAAAATCGAACTTCAGGATCATAATGATGTTTTGTTTGACCTCGGTTTTTTTGAATTGGATCGAGATGATAATGCTGTTCTAAAGGAGCAGCAATTAGATCCTGACACTTTTGAAAATTTAAACATGCTTCCCACGACATCCTCTTTAACTGTTGATGGAGATAGTTTTGAAAAAGCGGCAAATGAAATATCAGACATCATTCCTGAAACCACATTGCGTCTCAAAGATACTTCATCAAGAGATATTTCGCTCTCTATATCAACAGACTTGACAGAAACTTTAAAAAATATTAAAAATTTTGTTTCCGCCTATAATGATACAATTAAATTTTTAAATAATGAACTCGCTTTTAGCAGAGTGCTGGAAGAAGATGTTTCCACTCAAAAAATGCGAAATAGACTAAATGATAAAACAATGGATGATGTTTTAAATGCAGATCAAAAATTTAATAACCTGGAAGAAATAGGAATTACGAGTCAAAATCAGTCGAAGAATACATTTAACCAGATAGCGATTAAAAACCTGGTGACAAACTTTAAAAGTGAAGTTTCAAATATGGTGTTGCTCCCTTCAAAAGGGAGTAGTTCTATTTTTGCAGGATTAGGAAAAATCGGGATCAGGACAATGGAAGACGATACTCTGACAATTGACGAGAGAGAATTGAAAAAAGTGCTTGAAAAAAATGCGGAAAAGGTCATTACCCTTTTTACTGACGCATCAAGCGGAATAGCTGAGAAATTAGACGGTCTGATTAGTATTCTAACCAGACCGTTGTCAGGTACAATCGCCCAGAAAACAGTCAATAAAAATAACTTATTGAGTAATATTTCTTTTGCCTCTGATTTGATCAAAAGTACTGCAAAAGTTCAGGCAACTCAATTTGATAAGTCTACTCAAGAAAATGTTATTTTTTCTGTGACGGCTTAAAGTGAAAAAAAACATGGAAGAGAGTAAGATAATGAGAGAAATGCAATCCCTGCTGAAAATGAAATTATTATATTTCAAAGCATTCTATGATATTTCTATTCAACAAAAAAAAGCAATTGCTCAAGATGATAATGAAAAATCTCAGATAAAAACTGCTCAGTCTATCAATAAAACAGAAATAGAGTCATTATTATTAAAAAAGGATAATGTTATTTCTAAAATTTTAGAGCTTGAAAGAAAGACAGAGTCTATAATTAAAGATAATCTGTCTTTAGAATCAAAATTGGCTGATGATAGTACGGTTAAATCCTTTAACCAGCAGATTAAAGAGGTTATTGGTAAAATAGTTCCAATAGAAAAAGAAGTTGCCGCAACATTGGAGAAATATAAAAACCTCTTGAAAGAACGAGCTGGTACTTTAAGAAGAGGCAGAACTCTTATTACGGGCTATGGTGGGCAAAAATTTATCAGACCCAGATTTATAGACTATAAACTTCAATAAATAAAATGGTTTTACCTATTTCAAACATTCAGAATGTTATTAGAACTTATGGGAGGCAGCTTAATATTGCCCGCCTGAATACAGAAGCAAAAGGCAAAGTAACTCAGGGACAGGTCGATCGGGTAGAAATCTCCGAAGAGGGCAAACGGCTGTTGGAGCAGAAACCTCAAACAACCGCTCCTGAAATGAATAGACCTGTGAAAGAAACTTTTGATGAATTTGAAAGTGAAACTATAGGGACGAGTGAAAATTTAGATACCGATGAAGATGACGATTTCAATTTTTAGTTACCTCTACCTTCATTAAATCTTCGGCTAAAACCACATCTCCGGAATAAGTTTTTCGGCATTCCGCGATTAAATCGTACTTTTCACAAAGGGGATAAAAGTGAGTGAGGATGAGTTTTTTGCATTTTGATTTAGTTGCGATTTTTCCAGCAGCGGAAGGCGATAGATGCCCGTCTATTTTCCGGTCATCAGGGAAAGAACATTCTAAAACAAGGATATCCGCATTATGTCCAAGAGAAATTATATTTTCGCAATAGTCCGTATCCCCTGATAAAACAATGCTTTGGTCCTCGGATGACTCAAGCCTGTAACTAACACTCTCTTTAGAGTGTGCAGGCTGTTGGGTTAAAACCTTAAGACTTTCGATACTTATTGTTTCATTTACAACTTCTTTTAAATCGAGTTTATAATTATCAGCGTCAAGCCACTTGCCAAAAACCTGCTTTAATTGATTAAAGAACTCAATAAATCCTTCTCCGCCAATAATTAGCAAGTCCTTTTGTCGGGGGAGGTCTCCATATCTGCAGGTAAAAAGAAAAGGAACGAGATCTGATATGTGGTCGGGATGAACATGGGTATAACAAATAACATCCACATCACGGTAAGTTATCCCTGCCTTTAAAAGTCGTTCTAACGTACCCGAACCACTGTCAATTAAAATTATTTTTCCATCGGCTTTTACAACCTGACCGGAAGAGCCCCTTTTAAGAGAAGGGACACAGGTACCTGAACCTAAGATAATCAGCTCCATAACCGGCAAATCAATTATTTGTTATTAGTTGCTGGTTTAAGTCAAAAAGCGAATAATACAGTCCTGCGGTGCCACAACCAAGCTTGAAGTGAAAAGTGATCTAAAGTGCCTAAAGTAAAAAAATATGCCTTTTCCTACAACTTTAGATCACTTCAAACTTTAGGCACTTTAAACTTACTTATTATGCATCAAGCGGGTTTGAAAAGAAACAATGTTATTTAACGGGCATTAAGGAAAAGGTTTGTGGAAGGTCTGATCTTTATATTTCTGTATAATCTTTTCTGCTATCTCGTTTGTTTTAACTTCATAAGTTCCTTTTTCTATGTCTTCCTTGTACTTTTTTACCATTTCCACCCTGATATCAGGGTTGTTTTTTAATGCCTTGGGTTCACTTAGAAGAGCAGTACTTTTAGAAGATATGGAGACTAAGTCTGTCTTATTTTTAGATTTATTCCCTTTGGTTTCTATGCGATTGGCTTCTTTTTTTTTGCTGTGGTTCAGCTTATGCAATTTGTCTGCAATTTCAACTTTTTTCATATTTTAATACCTTTTTTTCAAAGGCTATTAGTAATTAATCAGTGGTGAAAGAGTGTTGGTCAAAAAGCGTATAATTTCTCTCTTATAGAATCATAACGGTTAAAAATGGAAAAATATTAGTGCTTTTTACTTCTGATTTCTTCGATTTTTTTATCTCTTTCATCAAATAAGGCCTTTTTTTCTTTAATAAATTCCTTTTTTAGTTCTTCTATTTGTGAAAGCGCGTCATCAGGATTGCGAATTTTAGCTTTTTCTATTTTGCTCTGAAGCATAATTTCTCTTTCAGCTAATTTCGCGTTATAAAGCTTGCGGATTTCAGCAATCTCTTTTTTCTGATCCCCGGTCAAACTCGCATTTTTCTCACCGGATTCACCGGTCATTTTTTCTGCTTTTTTCATTGAAATATCCAATGCGCTTTTAATATCTCCCATTTTGTTTCCCTCCTCTTAAAAAAAATCAAAAATAGGTCTTAAAGCGGCTCCAGGTAAGATGATCCCATAGTATCCTGGAGTCTTTTTTTGAGATATGTGAACCTTTTATGGATATTTGCGTTTTTTATCGCGATTCCAATCGCTCTTTTGGTGCCTGTCAAAATTACTAAATCCTTTGCTCTTGTTATTCCCGTATATAAAAGGTTTCTCTGGAGCATGATGTAATGCTGAATCAAAACCGGCATTACAATAGCCGGGTATTCATTCCCCTGGGATTTGTGAACAGAAATAGCATATGCCAGTGTCAGTTCATCCAACTCGCTGAATTCATATCTTACATTCTTTATGTCAAAGAGCACGGTCAAAAAATGATCTTCCAGGTTTACTTCCGCTACTTTTCCGATATCGCCGTTAAAGACTTCTTTATCGTAATTATTTCTGATCTGCATAACTTTGTCGTTAAGCCTGAACAGCCTGTCACCACGTTTAAACTCCGGACCGGACGGATTAAGGCACTGCTGCAAAACCGAATTCAGGTTTATTGTTCCAATAATCCCTTTGTTCATAGGGCATATAACCTGTACATCATTTGCAGTTATATGGGAGAAATTTTCCGGTATTTTTTTTAAAAGCAGTTCTTTGATTAATTCCAAAATTTTTTCCGGATCCTCCTCCTGAAAAAGAAAAAAGTTATCGGCAGGCTTTCTACTTTTTTCAGAATAGAAGGGGGATTCTCCATTATTAATTCGATGCGCGTTAACAACTATCTGGCTCCCCTGAGCCTGCCTGAATATTTCCTCAAGCCTCACTACCTCAATCATCCCGGAATCAATAATATCGTGCAGGACATTTCCCGCCCCTACAGATGGAAGCTGGTTACTGTCTCCTATTAATACTAAAGTGCTTTGTGGTGGAATAGCCTTCAGCAAATAGTACATTAAATGATTATCAATCATGGAAACTTCATCAACAATTATGATGTCCCCGTTTAACGGGTTCTGCTCATCCCGCTGAAAACCTCCTTTTTTATAATTAAATTCCAATGAGCGGTGAATGGTTCTTGCTTCCATTCCCGTGACTTCCGATAACCGCTTTGCCGCCCTCCCTGTGGGAGCGGCCAGCAATATTTTTGCGCCCCGTCGTCTAACAACTTCCACCAGAACCTTAACAATCGTTGTTTTCCCTGTTCCGGGGCCCCCTGTAATAACCAGTATTTTACTTGTCGCTGCAGCGCAGACCGCCTTTCTTTGCAATTCGGACAGCTCAATTCCAAACTTTTTTTCCGCGAAAACAACCCCTTTTTCAAATCCTTTACACCATGAGCCGGGTGGTTCCTTTAACAAATCCTTCAATTTACTCGAGATGCCGGTTTCCGATAAATAAGACTGCCAGAGATAGACTGCTTTCTGGTTAACCCGGGATGAATCAAAATCATCCGCGATATCCTCTATTATAATTTCCCTAATTTTAAATTTGTATGCCACTGCTTTCACAACGATTTCCGCGTCCACCTGTAACAATTCAGAAGTTTTCTCAATCAGAGCGTCATAAGGATAAAATACATTTCCATCATTGCCTGCCTGTTTTAGTGCGTATAAAACAGCAGATTCCGCCCTCAACGGAGAATTCGGGTCAATTCCAAGATTGAACGCGATACGGTCCGCAACCTTAAACCCGATACCAAAAATATCCGAAGTCAATTGATAAGGATTTTTCTTAACCACCTGAATCGATTTCTTCTTATACTGCTTGTATATCTTGGTGGCATAAGTGGCACTGATACCATGCCCCTGCAGGAAGATCATAATAGACCGGACGCCACGTTGCTCGTCCCACGCACTTTGGATCATTTCAATCCTTTTTGCCCCTATTCCTTCCACTTCATTCAGCCGGGAAAGGTTTTTGTCCATAACACTCAGCGTATCTTTACCAAACTTATCCACCAGTCTTTTAGCCGTAACCGGACCGATGCCCTTTATCATCCCGGAAGACAGGTATTTTTTGATACCTGTTAAAGTAGTGGGTTCCATAGGAAGAACCGAATCGATTTTAAACTGGCGGCCATAGACCTTATGTTCTGTCCATTCCCCTTCAACCTTTAGCAATTCACCTGCTTTGGGGGAAACCAGGGTCCCTACAATTGTCACCGGAATTACTTCTCCCTTAAGCTTTAACCGGGCTACAGTAAAGGCGTTGTCCTCGTTCGTATAAACAACCTTATCCAATTCCCCTTCAATACTGGTTTTCATGAGATTCACTATAATTATTGACGCAATAGTAGTCAAGCGATAAAGAATTCCGGATAGGATGAAGGGAATTTTTTTTATTCAAGAAATTCCCCTCTTGAGAGGGGATTAAGGGGTGTGTAATTATTTACCGCGGAGACCGCAGAGACAGCAGAAATTCGTTGACAGAATGAACTGGATATTTTTTCTTCAAGCAAATTAGGCTGTCCGAGAATCCTCACATTTTTCTCCTCAATAATTCTTAACTTTCTATGATATGTGGATTATTATAGCTATAGAAATCCACATATAAATGGAGGTCACTATGAAAACAGTTCAAATGACTTTAGACGATGAATTACTATATGCTGTCGATAAGGTTGTAAAAAGACTTAAGACTACACGATCCTCGTTCACGCGACAGGCATTGCGCGAAGCGATAAATCAAGTAAAGTTTAACAGCCTGGAAATGAAACATACGAGAGGCTATGAGAGGAACCCTGTTAAAAAATCAGAGTTTAGTGTCTGGGAATCAGCGCAAGAATGGGGTGATTAATGAAATGAGTAAATCCTTCCTTATAATCGGGGATTCTCATTTCCGTCGCTTAAGCGCGTCGTCATCTTTTTATTTCATCAATATCTCTCTTGCTTTGAGTTCAGATTTACGTTAACCTTGTTTAATGAAAGTGTTTAGCGAGCGCATTCCCCGTAGCTTGCTTCGGGGAGCTTCAAAAGAGTAATACTTTTTATCGATATTCTTGTTTTCTGTTAGTCCTTGTAAATGTTTTGCCATGAACGATATTGAATACCAGCTTTATAAAAATTCTGAAAACTTTGGGATTGTGGTCTTTCCAAAGAATATTATATCTTCTGACCTGGACAGCTATGCAAAGGGCATGAATTTTGAGCCTGTCGAATCAGGAAAGGCTGTAAGGCGAAAGGGAACCAAGGGGGAAGCGGAAACATACATGATGCCCCAGGAGCTTCAGGAAAAACACGACATAAAAAAATTTATTATTATCCGGCTATTGCCCAAAGATGATGAATTGATGATTGGAATATATGATCCGGAATGGGGCTTAACGCTTCCGGAAACGAAATATTTATTAAAAGAAATTGTAGATAATATTCCAAAAACACTGGATGTTTTCAGAGGAGTTGATCAGAAGAATTAAATCTATTAATAACTTTCAGGAGTTTGTTTCCCTGTGCGCGAAAAAAGTCGTTACTGTGTCTCGGGAGAAGGTATAGTATAAAATATAACGATAGGGAGGTGCTTTTCTTATGCCAATGTATGAATATGAATGTAAAAAATGCAAAACAACTACGGAGGTATTGCAAAGTATTAACGACCAACCAATAGAAAAATGCGAAAAATGCGGTGAAGATGTGCAAAAAGTCTATAATAAAATGACTTTTCACCTCAATGGCCCTGGATTTTATGCCACCGATAATAAAAGGAAATATCTTAAATAGCTGATGGGGTGACACATCTTTTTAATCCCCTTCCTTCATAAAGCTCATAACAGGCTTTTGCAAGAACGGGAAAAATGTCCATCGACTCTTGACATTTATGAACATTTTGCCTGCTATTCTGACCCCTTTGCCTGTCATTCTGAGTACATTCGTTTCGCTCAGTGCAAAATCCGCGAAGAATCTCTATAATTGGCTGGGAGCCTGTCCTGAGTGAAACGAAGGAATACACTCGATTTTTTAGTGTTGCACTTTCTTCTTGAGCCGGTGGTTTATGAATAACAAGAGTTTTTACTTCTTTTCCCTTCTAATATGTTTGTTTTCTGTTAGTCCCTGTTTTGCTCAGAACGACATTGAATATGAGCTTCACAAAAATTATGAAAACTATGGTATCGTAGTATTTCCAAAGCGAATATCCTCTCCCCAACTGGATACCTATCTAAAGTCCATAGATTTTGAGCCTGTCGAATCCGGAAAAGCAGTGATGAGGTTTGGACCAAAAGGAGAAAATTCGACATACATGATGCCCCTCGAAGTTCAAAAGAAATACGCCATAAGAAAATTTATTGTCGTACAGATTCTACCCGATCACAGGTTGATGATTGGAATATATGATCCGGAATGGGGCTTAACGCTTATAAACACAAAATTTTCATTAGAAGAGATTAAAAAAAATATTCCAAAAACACTGGACGTTTTCAGAGGCGCTAATAAGAAGAAGGAGATTTTTTTGGAACCGCAGTTTCCCAATTAAAAAGTTCGATGGTCAAGAGATCTCTAAAAAATTAGGATACTGCGTCAGCTTTCTCATGCCTGTTTTTGTTACCAGCACTACATCTTCAATACGGACTCCTCCCATGCCGGGATAATAAAGCCCCGGTTCCACGGTGACCACATGCCCTGCTTTTAACATGCAGGATGTTATGCTGATACGAGGATGTTCGTGGACATCCAACCCGAGCCCATGTCCGGTGCCGTGAAAAAAACCTTCCATCCGTTTTTTTCCCTTGCGGGTGGGAAACCCTTTTTGTTTAAAAAAATCCTGAATCGCATTATGAACGTCCTTGCCGTCAACTCCGTCTTTGATTTTTTTTAAAGCTATCTGCTGCCCTTCCAAAACAGTTTTATACGCCTTTTTAAGTCGGGTTGAAGCTTTTCCTTTTACTACGGTCCTGGACATATCCCCGAAATACCCTGATTTTTGAGAGCGGGGAAATATATCAAATATAATCGAATTGTTGGCCTTTAATGCTCCTGAACCTTCGTTATGCGGATCGCAACACTGGTTTCCGCATGAAACAATGGTATGGCTCGGAAGGTAGCCCATCTTCATGATTGTGGAATTAATCTCTGCTTTTACCAGCTCAGATGTTAGTTTGATTTTATCCATATACAGAAAACCATCTTTACCGATAATCGATTTTTTAATCAAATTAATTCCAGCCTCCATTCCTTTTTCCGCCGCCTTTAACGATTCTTTTATATGTCTCACTTCTCGCGAAGATTTCATCTGACGGCATTTAAAAAAAGGATCCGGTTTGAAGTGTACTTTGAGCTTCTTTTTTCTCAAGCCATCAGCTATTTCAATGGGAAAGTTTGTTGGCACAAGAACAGAGGAGATTTTTCGTTCTTTGAAAATATGATTAATTATTTCTACGGTTCCTGATTTTTTTATCCCTTTTTTCTTTAATTGATTTGTAATTTTAGTTATAGAGAGGATATGGTTAACTGAAGCGGTTTTTTTTGCCCGGTCTATTTCCAGATCTGAAAGGACCAGGGTCGATTTATTTTTGATTTGAAAATAGATTACCGGATCAGGAACAAAAAAACGCGTGGCATACAAGATATTCGCGTTAGTTTCACTATCCGCCACCATAAGCAGCGCGTCATATTTAATATCTTTCGAAGTCTTCACAGGTTTTAATTATAACCATTTTATTCGCTTGCTCCAAGCAGATAGATGAAGCGGCTTCTTGACATGATTACAATGTATCTTTAATATCAAATAATGAACAAACTAATTGTCTTCACCCTTTTTTTTACCCTGTTTTTGAATGGAAGTTTGGAAGCACGGGAATCGAAAGAAAACGTGACTGTCACTCAGCTTAAAAATGGTTTAAGCCTTATACTTATAGAAAATCACTCTTCCCCTATGATCTCTTCGGTAGTTACGGTAAACGCGGGATCCGTGAATGAAACCAAAGATGTCAATGGAATATCCCACATGCTGGAGCATCTCCTTTTCAACGGCACTACAAGCAGAACCCAGGAACAGCTCTATAGCGAGCAGGATTATTATGGGATTTATAATAACGCCCATACAGACAGGGATTACACCAATTATATTATGCTGGTGGAGAAGGATTTTATTGAAAAGGCTTTAGATCTTCAGTCAGATATGCTTTTTTACTCCATCTTTCCGGAAAATAAATTTAAAAAAGAGAAAGGCATTATCCTTAACGAATTAGCGAGAAGCAGCGCTAATGATTATTACTGGGCTGACGAGTTTTTTAAGAGAAAATTTTTTAAGGGTACCCCTTATAACCTGACGATACTCGGAAACCCTTCTTCTATCAAGCAGATTACAAGAGAACAGGTCATTAAATTTTATCAGACTTTTTATAAACCGAATAATATGACAGCCCTTGTCATGGGTGATTTCGAGCCGGAAGCGATGACAGCTCTTTTTGAAAAATATTTTGGTTCTGCCAGCCCCGGCAAAATACCAGAACCTGAAACCTATCAGATAAATTCATCAATTATCGGTAAAACATATTCTCAGAATATTCAGTCAAAAAATATTTATCTTAATTTAGGAATTGTTGCGCCTGATGTTGGAGATGAGGACTTTTATGCCTTCGACCTTTTAACCAGAATATTAAATCTGCATCTCAAAGATAATCTGAATGAGCGGCTGACAAGAAAAAAAAATGCTCAATTACTGGGAATATCATCAAGTTTTAATTTTTCCAAATTTTTATCTACTTTCACCGTTTCAGCTACTTTGTCTCCTGATTCCGATGTCAAAGCAGTTAAAAATGAAATTATCAGCTATATAAAAGAGTTTATCAGGGGAAAATTCAAAGAGAATGAGATAAGGGGACTTATGACATCGCTAAATGTCAATGAACAGTTTTTATCTGAAAAACCGCATTACTATGGAATGATGAAAGGCCACTGGCTTGCTGTAGGAGGATGGGACTTTACCGGTAGTTATATAGATAATCTCTCAAAAATTTCTGTGCAAGGACTTAAAAAGGCAGGGGATGCCTACTTCAGGAACCCTCAATTTACTACTACTATTACCAGTCCCGGAGATCAAAAACCGGAGTTTGTTTCGCAAGAATACTATTTACCGGGAACAGGAAAAATTAATTTTATGAAGGAGAGCGTTCTTTTAACTGAATCATGGGAAAAAGGAAATATCTCAAATAAAACTGGTAGTAAAAAAAGTAGAGAGAAAAAATCTTTAGAACAAAGAAAATTATCAATTTCCGAAACCAGAGGCTTTGAAAAAACCGTTTTAAATAATGGTCTCACTCTTTTAATCAATTCCAACCCGGATTCCACGGTTTTTGCCATTCACCTTTTAGCGAAAAACAGAACCGCTTTGGAGCCCGAGGGAAAAGAGGGGATAGCAAATTTTCTCCACAGGTTGATAGAAAAGAGAACCGGCACAAGAGATAAGAAGCAGTTTAAGGACTCGCTTAACGATATAGGCGCCGCATTGAAAACGAGGGACAACCCTTTTATTCCTTACGATGACTATTATACGTCACGGGAGTTTTCCTTTATCCGCTTTGAAACTATCGACAAGTTTTACAAAGAGGCCATTTACAATTTTTCCGATATCGTTTTAAACCCGTCTTTTTTAGAAGAAGATATTGAAGGTGTTAAAGCAGAGCTAATAAGTCTTATTAAGAAGGAAAATGAAAACCCACCTAAAATAGCCGGTAACCTTCTCTATGAGAGCTTATTTATTGGAAATCTCTTCTCACGGAGAATAAACGGAACAGAGAAATCCATTGCATCCATTACAAGGCAGGATTTAGTTAAATTTTATAAATATTATTTTGCTCCGAATAACCTGATTATTTCCATAGCCACATCTCTTGGCAGGGAACAGGTTCTAAAAGAATTCGAAAAATATTTCAAAGGGCATTCACCCTCAAAGGCTCCACTTCTTTCTTCTGAAGAATATTCTGATGTCTCAAAGGAAAAATCAGTGCGGAGTTCTTTGAATAAAACGCAATCTTATATCCGCCTGGGAGTCTTATTTAAAATGAATGAGGATGATGAGGCGGGGTTTCGGGTGCTGGCATCCATTCTATCGCAAAATTTATCTCAAAACCTTAGAGAAAAAAAAGGTCTGGCATATTCCCTGGGTGCCGGATTTTCGATGCATAATAAATACGGTCTTTTTCAAATCGCTGTTGGAACAAGAGCAAAAACATTAGATGAGGCGGAAAAAGGCATTTATAATGAAATTGAACAAATTAAAAATAATACGGTTTCTTCTAATAGACTGAATAAGCTCATTAACTTATATAATTCCAGAAGATTAATGCGCTCTTTAACCCGCATAAGTCAATGTTTTCAGGCAGGACTGAATGAGTTCTATGGAAGGCCCTTTAATCATAATGAAAAACTTTTACATGAAATAAAAAAATTAAGCTCTGAAGAAGTTCAGCAAAAAGCCAGAAATTATTTAAAACGGGAAAATATGGTGAAGATTATTGTTGAATAGTAGATAAAAATAGCCACAAAGTCACTAAGAAATGCTTTATTGCCCACGAAAAACACAGATTTAACTTGTATTGTACTAAAATAAATGCAGTCTTTTCTTTTCCTCAAATATCCTTTCAGAAACAAATTCTTTTAAAAGAGTCTGAAATGAAACATAGCCTTTCACTCGCGCCAGATGTCTCAGGTCATTAATTATCTGTTCCGGTAGTGCAACAGAAGTTTTAATGGTTTTCAGTTTGCCTTTATATACAGGTTTGACGTTAAGTGGTTTATCTATAACCTCAGTCTTCGATACATATAGATCTCTCAGCTTGCATTTTTCCAATTCCTTGTTAATTCTTTCTTCAGTTTTTTTTTGTTTGTTTTTCATGAAAACTCCTTTCTTGTTTCATCATATCCCTCGAATCAATTGGGTGAGCGGTATCTTTATCAATATGCTGAAAAACAGTAAATAAGTACCTGCCTTCGAGGGTTTTGCCAAATAACACCCGGCGATCTTTATGCCTTTTATGGTTCACAATAATAAAAGGCGGATTATTAAAACACTGTTCTATCTCTTCCGAGGTCACATTTTGCTTAATTTCATTTTTCCATATATTGTTTTCATCCCATTCAACATACCTGTAATTTGATCTCATATGAAATATTAATACCGTATATACGGTATCTTGTCAAGGATGTTGTCCTTCCTGGGTACTTCTTGTGACCATTTTTTTAAGTCCAGTGAATGTAATTCACTCATTTTCTTTGACAGAATGCACAGGATAAACAAGATAAAAAAATTGAACATTACAGACTCCCCAATCACTAAAGCGATCACCCCTCTTTCGATATAGTCGGGATACGTTTCAAGAGAGGATCATTGCTTTAGGTCAGATAAAAATCCAAGGCAATCTTCCATGGGGTAATTGTATTATTGCGGCTTTTGGTTTAACCTGAATGAATCAGTTGTCAGGGGTCTGGGGGCATGTGTCAGAAAATTTTCTCTTTGTGGCTTTGTGCCTTAGTGGCTAATTTCAAAGGTTCCTATATAAATTCTTCCCAAAAAAATGAAAAACGATCAAATGAGTTCTGTGGTCTCAATAAAAAAAATACGATCCTATGATCATAAAGCGGTATCCGATGCTGTTAAAAATTCAGTTGATGATCTGGGAGGGATCAGCCGATTTGTTAAAAAGGGAGATACGGTTTTACTGAAACCTAACCTGCTTGCGGCAAAAGCTCCCGAATCTGCCGTTACAACGCATCCCTCTATAGTGCAGGCCGTGGGCGAGCTTGTCAAAGATTGTGGAGGGAAAATCATTATTGGGGATAGTCCCGCGATAGGAAGCTGGAATAACATTACTAAAAAAACCGGAATGTCCGGAGTTGCCGATAGGCTGGGAGCCAGGCTTGTTCATTTTGATAAACCTGTTCAAATAAAAAAAAATGAAAAACATTTGTTTAAATTATTAAAAATTTCAAAGGATGTACTGGAAGCGGATGTGGTGATCAACCTTCCGAAACTAAAAACTCACACGCAAATGTATTTAACGCTCGGAGTAAAAAACATGTTTGGTTGTGTGGTCGGTAAAAAAAAACCGCAGCTTCATATGGAAGCGGGGAAAGACTCACGGCATTTTGCCAGAATGCTGGTAGAGATTTATGACGCAATAGCTCCTGCTCTTACTATTATAGATGGCGTTATCGGAATGGAAGGGAATGGGCCGGGAAGCGGAGATCCGAAACTAATAGGGCTTATACTGGCTTCGAATGATGCAGTTGCTATGGATAGAATAATTTGTGAAATTATAGGGGCTGAGCCGGAAAAGCTCTTTATTCTCGCCGCTGCAAAAGAATTGGGGTACGGGAATGCAGAGTTAAATGAAATCCAGGTGAGAGGTGAAGACCTAAAAAAAGTAAAAGTTGGTTCGTTTAAGTTTCCTTCGTTGACCAGCGCGGAATTTGGTCCTCCTTTTTTGAGAAAATTTATTAAGGATCTTGTAACCTCAAAACCAAAAGAAGACCATAATCAATGTACCTTATGCAATTTTTGTATGGATGTATGCCCTCCAAAAATAATCAAAAAGAATGGGGATAGATTAAACTTTAACTACGATGATTGTATTCGCTGTTACTGTTGCATCGAAGTATGCCCGGAAGGGGCCATGAAAGTAAAACAAGGA
>CAYMVZ010000052.1:0-16810 GCA_964394335.1 uncultured Nitrospinota bacterium
CCCTTTCCTCCCCGTGCTCCCGCACGGGGTATCCAGGGTTGTTTTCTCATGAATTAAATCTCTTTTATCTTTCTCAACGGATGAAAATGTTATTTTTCCTTGAGCATACCCCATAAGACCAGTTTGTCCCGGTGTATAACTAAAATTTTCGGTAATATCGGACAAAAATTTTATTACAGATTGAGGTACTTTTAAATTTGGCAAGTAAGCATAAATTTTTTTAAATAATCCTCTTTCTGACAAAACCAAAGCGGATGTGCCATCTAGATAAAATGGAATTTTTTTATTAATAACCTTTTTTGCGGTATTTTTTTGGATTTCTAATTCTTCAATGGTTCCGTTGCTAAAATTAATAAAACCATTGTTTTCTCGCTGTATACGCCCAATAGCATTATCTAATCCACCTTCAGTAACAGCCAACATGGCCAGTGGGAGATTGTTTTTACAATACTTCTCAAAAAAAGGCTCTGTTCTTTTATTTATACCCTCTAAAAATCGCAACAAATATTTAGGATCAATAGTTCCTTCATTTTCGGGAACCATAATCATTTGTACTCCACCTAAATCTCCATCTTTGGATAATTCTTGAAAATTCTGAATAGATTGCCATAAAATATATTTTTCTACTGAAAAAATGCTTTCTACTATTTCTTCATTGCTTTCTGAACTGTATTTATTTGCAAAAATAATCTTATCTCCAAGCTTTTTATCTATAAAGAGCGAATATTTATCGTTGCTTTTAGTTATTTTTATAGAATCTAGCTCATTATCATCACCTATGAAATACCATCGATCTTTATTTTTACGTTTTATAAATGTGTTTTCTTCAACCTTTTTTAAGGAATCTAATTTTAAATCAATTCGATTTCCAATCTTTATGGACAATAAAAAATAAAGTTTTGCATATTCTTCAGGAGTAAGAACTTTTTTTATTTTTACACCTTCAATTACAGATTTTAGAGCTTTTTCTGATTCATTATTATTAAGATGTACTTCAGCTTCGACACCAGCCTTAAATTCAAAAGATGGTTGAGCTAATGGATGTTCTGTAAGTATCTCTTTAGATTTTTTAAAAGCGTTTTTATCAAATTTACCTCTTTCAAAACAGGCAATGATTGTATTGGTAAGGAGAGCCTCTCTATTTCTTGAATCCAAGAAGTTTTCAATTGAATCTTGTTTTAGTAGCATTTCCCCTAAGTCTATAACTTCCAAGTATTTCTTAAGATTTAGATAAGCATTAAATAACTGTATTTTGAGATTAAAAATTTCTTTCTTATTTTGCTCTTTTTCTAATAGTTTTTCTAAAACTATAATCTCAAAATCCCAAGCCTTTTTTTCCTGGATAATTTTTAATATTGGCTGACACTCAAGGTAACTCAAATTTGCTAGATCTATTTGTTTTAAAATTTTAAATGCTTCATCGAAGTTTTTTTCATCAAAATTGAGAAATAGCAATAATTTATCTTTTGGGATTTTTTTATCATCTGGAAGGTTTTCAATTACTTTTCTTCTTAACTCAGGGAAGTTTTTGAGAGTGCATGCAATAGTTGCTGCAAATTGAGAATCATTACCTATAGATTTTAAAATATCCTCATGATTTCTATTTTCAAGATTATCTATAAAATCAAAATATTTTTGATTATTAATTTCTTTAAAAAACTTTTTCCCCTTAGAAAACAGGGAGTCCTTTGTCTTAAATTGTGATATAAGTACTCTTGATAACTCTTCCGAAATTTCTTTTTTTGAGTTTTTGAGATATTCTAATAACTTGTTCAGGTCATTATCTGGTACTGAAACAAACATGAGGAAAGCAGTAAATATTTGATCTATCTGCTTGTCAAAACGACAAGTTATGGATAGTTTGAAAGTTTCTTGTAATATTTTTTCAAATTCTGGGTAATTTTCTTGTATGCGAAGCGCAGTTAATTTTTTTCCATTCAAGGCTGCCTTATTTCTTGTTCCTATGTCGCCATATTCAAAAAATTTGTTTTCTACCTTTTCTATTTCTTCTAACAATTTTTTAGATTCTTGGACTGCTTGAGGAGTACCTTGAATTGAGAGCAATCTATTTTCGATAAGTGATAATTTAACAATATAATTGTTAAATCTGTCCTGATTTAAGTGGATAGCCTTTTCTATAAAACTATCCGCATTTATTTGATCCCCGGAATATTCAAAAAACGAAGCATATAAACGATAGAAATTAGATTTAATTATGGGATCATTTGGGAATGCGCTCTCATTTATTTTTTCTGTATCAATCTTTTCGCTGAGATTACTTCTTCTGACTAATTCCTCTAATTTTAACAGCCAGTGATCATTATCAATTTCTTTTACTTTTTCTAGTAATTCCTTGTTTTTATCAAGATCTTTATCAAACAAATAAATTTCTGCTAAATATAAAAAAGCGCGAGGATCGTTTGGAAATCTTACTGAAATGTTCTCATATTTTTCTTTGGCTTCATCTGTTTTCTCAAGTTTATGTAAACACCGACATTCTAAAATTTCATATTCTAGGGATAGCTTTTCGTCATGTAACTCTGAGATTATTATTTTATTATTTTCTAAAATTTTTAGAGCGTATTTCGCATTTTCTCTATCAAGTTCAGTTTCTACATTCTGTAAATATTTATAAGCATTTAAAATAGCCTGTCTGTGATCAATATTGAAACCCAAGCTCAAAATGTCTGATTCGTCCAAATGAAAAAATGCATCTTCTAAATCTTTTGCTAAAAAAAGTTTAAATTTAATGTTTTGATTTTCTTTTTCTAATTCAGTAATTGTTTCGTATGGGTTTTTGGAACCAAAATACTTATCGTTAAAAGCGAAATAGTATTCTTTTATCTCCGAGAGTTCGCTCCAATTTTCTTTTAATTTGCTAAAATCTTTCTTTAGTTTACTTGCTGCAACTGAATCTTTAACTGCTGGAGTATTTGGTGAATACACCTGATAATACCTTCCTATTTCTTTTATCCAGCCATCATTTCCTCCATCACCTCCCCCTGAAGGAACTTTTTTAAAAGTAGGAAAAGCTTTTTCCATAATAGCTTCGAAAAAACTTTGAAATTCAGTTCCATGCTTTGTATAAATTCTTTCCCTGAATTGAAGAGATAAATAGTTTTTATCAAGTGCGTTCATTTGTGATTGCAATTTAGTTTAAGAATTAAAAATATGTGAAGGTTTGGGGGTCAAATTTCCTCTTGGCTGCATAAGTTTTTGGTTTTTATAAAGCCGATAAAGAGATCATAGTTTTTATTCAGATAATTAGGGGGTCAAGTCCACTCTTAGCTGCATAAGTTTTTGGTTTTTATAAAACCGAAAAAGAGATCAAGTTTGTCTCTGGTTTTTATGCAGATATAGTTTAGTCAACAGCAGATATAATCTCATTTTACTCTACTAAGTGATATACATGCAGTTCCCTGATATGCCAGAATCACTGCTTGTAATATTAACAACAAAAGCAGCAAAGCTCAAATGATCTGTGAAGGATTATAGAATGCAGGGATGTAAACTGCAGGGATCAGAGATCGGAGAACGGAAGACAGAGGGCAGAGAGCAGAAGATCCTTCGGCAAGCTCAGGATGACAAGCGGAGGCATAGAGCTGCCTTCGGACGAAATCAAAATGAATTTACCACGAAGATCACGAAGGAAAAGTTTTAAATACTTACGTATGTTTTGTTTTTGATTTTTTTTTGTGGGTACTCCAGTAATCATAGAAAACAAAAATCCCGGCAGCTACCGAAATTGATGTAATAAGAATGAGAACGGAATTAATGGAACTCTCCATTTATCGCTCCTTTGCGGCTTTGTGGTTAGGATAATTACGTTTTACTTTTTCTATCACGAACAACAGAATAAACAAGAAATGCAATGCCCAGAACGATAATGCAAAGAAATGTGTATCCAACAATAGTCATCGGTTTTTGCCCCCAACGATGTAAATTGCGATAGAAAAGCAAACAACTGTTGCTAACACTCCCAAGGTGAACTCTAATCCAGATATCAGGTTGACTTTAACATATTTTCCGAGAACTACGCTAACAAAAATTACTGTTCCCAGGTTTGTGAATATTGTTGAAGCTGATTTCCTTTGTTCGCCATTAAGTGTCATTGTTAATATAGGTTTTTTTTAGGATTTAATCAAATTATGCTGCGTTTGAGTAATTATGCCAAGAGTATCAATTTATTGGCAATCTAAGCAATAGGCAGTAAGACAGCTTTCAGCGATCAGTTTTTTTACCACTAAGATCACAGCGAGGCGAAGCCCAAACCAAAATAATTAGCCACTAAGATCGCTAAGGACACTAAGAAAATGACTTTTAAAAGATATTTCCCTTCGTGATCTTCGTGCCCTTCGTGGCTAAAAATTCAGTATGTTATCCAAAAAAAACTATCAGATAAAAAATATCCAGCCTATCCTGTTAATCCTATTCCAAAAAAATATCCACCTTTTAACTTGACATATACACATAAAAGAACTAATGTATGTGTATGAAAAGAACTAATATTATCATTGATGATGCTCTTGCTGAAGAAGGGATGCGGTTAGCCGGAATTAAGACGTATAAAGAACTTGTTGGCAGGGCGCTGAAGGACTTTGTTAGAAGGGAAAAACAACTGGGATTAAAAAAGCTCAAAGGAAAAATTAAATGGACAGGTAATTTAAAGGAAATGAGGATGACGCGGGGATGAACCTTGTATTAGTTGACACCAGCGTCTGGATAGACTGGTTTGGACAAAAAGATCTTCCTCATGTTTCTGAGCTGGATAAACTGATTGAGAATCGAGTAGATATTGCCCTCTGCGGTCCTATCTTAATGGAAACCCTTCAGGGAGTGGAAGATAAAAAGCAGAGGAAAAGAGTTGAGCAGGAATTTTCAAACCTTCTTTACTTTGAAACCAAAGAATCTTTTTTCACCAGGGCTGCCGATCTCTATTTTTCTTTAAGAAAAAAAGGGGTTACTATCCGAAAATCTGTTGATATTCTTATTGCCACGACTGCCATGGAATATGATTTATACCTCCTTCACAATGACCGGGACTTTAAAGAAATTGAACGACATTCCAAACTAAAAGTTTGGAAGCATTAAAGGAGTTCTATCTAAATGAGTAATGAGCCGAATAAAATTATCTATTCAATGATTGCAGTAAGCAAGCACCATGATAAAAAGCAGGTGCTTAAAGAGATTTCGCTTTCATATTTTTACGGCGCCAAGATAGGCGTTCTCGGGCTAAACGGATCTGGAAAAAGTTCGCTTTTGCGAATTCTTGCGGGAGTCGATACCGATTTTAACGGTAAAACCGTCCTCTCCCCCGGCCATACCATAGGTTTTCTTGAGCAGGAGCCGGTACTGGACGATGCAAAGACAGTGAAGGAGATCGTAGAGGAAGGAGTTCAGGAACTGGCTGATCTCCATAAAGAATATAACAGCATCAATGAAAAATTCGCGGAGCCAATGTCTGATGATGAGATGAACAAACTTATTGAACGTCAGGGAAAAGTGCAGGAAAAACTGGACGCATCAGATGCGTGGGACCTTGATTCACGGTTAGAGATGGCAATGGACGCGTTACGCTGCCCTGAAGGAAATACTTCCGTTAAAATCTTATCCGGGGGAGAAAGAAGGCGGGTGGCTCTTTGCAGACTGTTGCTGCAAAAACCTGACATCCTCTTACTCGACGAACCGACAAACCACCTTGATGCGGAATCCGTTGCCTGGTTGGAGCATCATCTCAAACAGTATCAGGGAACAATAATAGCCGTAACCCATGATCGTTATTTTCTCGATAATGTAGCTGGTTGGATTCTGGAATTAGACAGGGGACACGGAATTCCCTGGAAGGGGAATTATTCTTCATGGCTAGAACAAAAAGAAAACAGACTAAAAAATGAAGAAAAAGGGGAGAGCCACAGGCGGAAAACACTGCAACGCGAACTAGAGTGGATTAGGATGTCTCCGAAAGGGCGCCACGCAAAATCAAAAGCACGAATTAAATCTTATGAATCGCTATTAACCCAGGAAGTTGAAAAAAGAGATAAAGAACTGGAAATTTATATTCCGCCCGGACCTCGCCTTGGGGACCTTGTTATTAACGCGGAGAATGTAAGCAAATCATATGGGGACAAGCTTCTTATCGAGGAGATGTCATTCATACTTCCCGCGGGCGGCATTGTCGGTATTATCGGCCCAAACGGAGCGGGAAAAACAACGCTCTTTAAAATGATCACCGGTGTGGAAAAAGCTGACTCCGGAAATTTCAAAACAGGAGATTCCGTAAAGTTGGCACATGTAGATCAGAGTAGAGATGCGCTTGATTCTGAAAAGACTATATGGGAAGTTGTGTCAAACAGGCAGGATACCATTCAACTGGGAGGCAGGCAGATTAATTCCCGCGCCTATGTGGCGAGATTTAATATTTCAGGAGGAGATCAGCAAAAAAAGGTTGGTATTTTATCCGGAGGCGAGAGAAATAGAGTACAGCTTGCTATGATGCTGAAAGCAGAAGCAAATGTTCTTTTGCTTGACGAACCGACTAATGATCTTGACGTCAATACCATGCGTGCCCTTGAAGAGGCAATAGAAAATTTCGCAGGATGCGCTGTAATCATAAGTCATGACAGATGGTTTCTCGATAGAATCGCAACGCATATTCTGGCCTTTGAAGGAGAAAGCAAAGTCATCTGGTTTGAAGGAAATTATTCAGAATATGAAGTGGACAAAAAAAGCCGGCTTGGTGCAGCCGCAAGCCAACCACACAGAATCAAGTACAGACAATTAACAAGGACGTAATGTAAAAAAGAATCAACTTAACCCTGTTTCCGATAGATCATTGGTTTTTCTGTAATCTCTGCGTCCTTTGCGCCCGAAGGAAGTGCCCTTGGGGTGCGGTAAAACTTCCTTTTTTTGCTGACAGCTGAGTGCTGACCGCTATTTTAAAATATGCAAACCTGCCCTCATTCCTAAGTTACATGGATTTAGTCTTTTTCTTGACAAAACATAGTTTTATGCTAAAATTTAATAAATTAGCAAATTTTAGCATTATGCTTTGCTGTTCAGTAATAGCTTTGAACTATCATTTTATACTAAAAATTGATAAATTAGCATATTTTAAAGGTTTTTATGAAACTCCCTGAAAAAGCACCTGATTGGGAAGAAATTTTAAAAAATAGTGCGGATGAAATATTTGGTTCCTCCTATGCAAAGATATCAGCTATTATAAATAAGATAGGCAATCTTAAAGAATATATATATTGGGATAAATTTAAATATAAACATTCATCTGAAAAACTATCGCCTGAAAAAGCATGGGCATTACTAAAGCTAAATAGATTAGGGCAAACAAAAAAAATACCGGCTTTAGACAAAGAAAACAATAACTTTGGATATTGGTTACCTGACTCTATCCTTAAAGAACTACATCAGATTGATGTGCATGCAGCCGGAGAAATTCTTGTTGATGACCCACATATTCAAAGCATAGAAAGAGACAGGTATATTATTAATTCTCTTATGGAGGAGGCTATCGCTTCAAGTATGCTTGAAGGAGCAGGAACAACACGTGAAAAAGCAAAAGAAATGCTAAGGTCTGGAAGAAAACCTAAAGATCACGCGGAAAAAATGATATTTAATAATTTTCAAACCATAAAAAATATAAAAGAAGTTATTCATAAACCTTTGTCCAAAGAACTCATTTTTTTCTTCCATGAATCCATAACCAAAGATACTTTGAAAAACCCAGACTCTTTATATCGATTTAGAAAAAAAAGGGAGGATATTGAAGTTTACGATGATGATGGATCCCTCTTATTTGTCCCTCCACCAGCAGAAGAAATGGAAGAACGTATTAAAGCACTATGCGACTATGCAAATAATGATGACATTAATGAGTTTGTCCACCCTGTTGTAAAAGCGATCATTCTTCATTTCTGGTTTGCTTACATTCATCCGTTTACTGATGGTAACGGACGAACAGCAAGAGCATTATTTTATTGGTATGTGTTGAAAAACAAATATTGGCTCTTTGAATACTTATCAATTTCTCGTGTTATATTGAAGGCACCGGCACAATATAAAAGAGCTTATTTATATGTCGAGAATGATGATGGCGACTTAACATATTTTCTTTATTTTCATCTTCGAGCTATTCGTTTGTCTATACAGGAGATAAGAGTTTATTTAAAAAAAGAACAAATAAAAAAGAAGCACGCAACGGACTTACTTATGAAATGCCCGGACTTAAATATGAGACAATGCGATTTGCTACATCATGCACTTTCCCATCTTAATACAGTATACACCATTAAAACCTATCAAACGGTGAATCGAATAGTACACCAAACAGCCAGAACAGACCTTCGCAATTTGGTTGAAAAAGGTTTACTTGAAGAATCTAAAAGAGGGAAGACATACTACTTTTCCCCGGCAAAAGAATTGAGTGAAAAAATTAAGCATATAGCATTTAATCACTAGTAAAATGAAAGGGGTCTCCCAAGCAGACCTGACTTTATTTCTTCATCCGCTTTAAGACCTTATTTATAAAAATTTTATGTTGTTTGTTTTTGGATAAGAAATATACCGGTTTATAGTATTGCTGATATACTAACTGTTTAAATTCAAGTATGGTCATTACTTCTGATATTTGATTTTTCATAATTTCCTCTTTATATATTGATGTTTTCCCTACTTCCATTTATTCGGCATAATTTTTTCTTTACTTAACAAAAATATTGCCCTCCTCCCATCTGCTAAAAGCAGCGATCAGGGATTGACGAAATCACAATTTTATTACGATGATAAAATTGTGATTATTGATTTTTCTGCGATCTCCGCGAACTCAGCGGTAAATAAAAAAACCCCCATGTTTAACCATGGGGGTTTAGATGTGTCCTTTAATTAGACGGCTTTAACCGTAGTCGCCACGAAAAAACTTTATAGACTCTGTGGCAGCTAATGCCGCAGTTTCATCCGCCAAGCCTTTTAATGGAAAATCGGAAGCTAATTTTGCGGAAATCTCTTCCAAACTATTTCCATCTTTTTTTAATAACTCAGCCAGAGGTGAAAATTTGTTTATATCCACTTTCGGGTTTTCGAGAGCTGATTTAAAAAACTCGAGCCGTGTAAGGAGTTTCTCTGTCATAGCAATCAATTTCTCACGATCTATCGCGTTTCCGGCATTTCCCACGGAGTCAAGTGAGGTCAATGGAATATGTTCTGGAAATTGAGGGCCTGCCGCCTGCTTTGTTTGACCTGCCTTTTCGCTCTTCGTTCCTGTAATTTTATTACTTTCTTCCGCTAAAACCTTGGAAAAGTCCTGCCCGCCTTTTACTCCATCTTTTTTTTGCGTTGGTTTAAAGCCGGCTTTTCCTAATTCATCCGGGCCAAAAATTTTCATGGTAAATCTCCTTTTTAATTGGTCATCGGTACTTGATCAATAATCATTGCTTAAAAACTGAAATTGTTTTTCACCGCAAAGACGTAGAGCGGCAGGGCCGCAACCAAATGGGCTACCGCCCATTGCCCAACAATAATTGTGCTTAAAAACACAATTTTACAGGTTTGCAGTGCAAAGAAATATATGTAATTTCAGTGTAATAATAACTCTCTGATCTTTGCAGTTTAATAATATAAATCCTGTTTAGTAAATATTTAGCAATTCGCGTGCCAAAGCCTAAACCATGCCTTCATTTTTATACTCATTCAGCTTGTTTCTGAGTGTGCGAACATGAATTCCCAACATTTCCGCTGCTCTTTGCCTGTTATTCTGTACTTCTTTTAGTGTTTTCAGGATAAGTTTTTTTTCCATTTCTGCCATTGTCACACCGGCGTCTATCTTCACCTGGTGCAAATCGCAGTTCTTCTCTTCATCTTCGGCTCCGGACTTCTCTTCGAGGAAAATATGTTCTACTTCGATCCTATGCGAAAGGGAAATAATTACCGCCCTTTCTATCACATTTTCAAGTTCCCTGATATTGCCGGGCCAGTTCTGCCCGGTCAGAACCTCAACTGCTTTATCGGAGATAGTCTTTTTTTTAATTCCGTTTTCAGAGCAATGTTTTTGAAGAAAAAAATCAATTAATGCCGGTATATCTTCTTTTCTCTCCCTCAAAGGAGGGATATTGATTGGAATGACATTAAGCCTGTAATAGAGATCTTCACGAAATTTTTTTTCGTCCACATATTTTTTCAATTCCCTGTTGGTAGTCGCTAAAATTCTAACGTCAATGGGTAAGGATTTTTTACCTCCTACCGGGTCAACTTCCCTTTCCTGGATTGCCCTTAGGAGTTTAGCCTGGAGTTGGATATCCATTTCGCTTATTTCATCAAATAGAATTGTGCCACCGTCAGCTAATTCCATTTTTCCGATTTTCTTTTCAATAGCCCCGGTAAATGCCCCCTTTTGATGTCCAAATAGTTCACTTTCTAAAAGTCCTTCCGGGAATGAAGCGCAGTTAACAGCAACAAAAGGTTTATTCACTCTTTGACTTTCCTGGTGAATTAATCTGGCAATCAGCTCCTTTCCTGTTCCGCTTTCACCCTGAATAAGCACAGTAGATTTTCCTTTGGCAACCTGTTGGCATAAAGCGACTATTTTATTAATTTTTGAAGAATTCCCGATTATTTTTCTGTTTTCATTTTTATTACCAGAATGCGGTTTGGGTTTATCCACGGGTGTTTTCTTTGTTTCTATAAGAAAGCGGGCAAAAGAGTCCAATTTCCCCTCTTCCAGGGGTTTGGGCAAATAGTCAAATGCCCCTTCTTTCATAAATGACACCGCGTCTTTAATATCCGGTTTTTTTGTGAGGATTACCATAAGCGAGTCTTTAATTCTTTCCCGATTTTCTTTTAAGAAAGAAAGTCCATTTCTTTTTTTTCCGTCATGCTCAAAAATAACCAGAGAAATACTACTGTCTAATTCCTTTAAAGCATCATCAGGCGTTGCAGAAGTAAGCACATTAATGCCGTACTTGCCCAAAACTCCGCTATAAAAGTCTTGTTCAGGGTTGTTTTCAACTATTAGCACTTTAAAAACCATTTTTATATATTATCATTTTTTTGTAGAAAATCTATGAAAGTTAATATATAATTGCGGTTACTTATTTTATCATTTTTATAAATATTTGATTTTAAAGGCCATGGCAAAAACCAAGAAAAAAAGAACAAAGAAAAGAACGGTAAAAAAGAAATCAGCAAAGAAAAAAGTTTCCAAAAGAAAACCGGTTAAAGCAAAAGTGAAGAAGAAAAAGAAGAAGGCAGCTAAAACCAAGAAGAAAGTGACTAAAAGAAGACCTAAAGTAAAGAAAATTAAAAAAAAGATCGCTAAAAAGACCAAAAAGAAAAAAGTTGTAAAAAGAATAGAGATCAGGAAAAAAACCACCAAAAAGAAGCCTCAAAAAAAATTAGAAACAGCTAAAAAAATCCGTATCGAAGAAATAAAGGAAATTGAACATATGCTTTTGCAGCAGAGAGCCGAGCTTTTAAAATTAATTTCTAAGTCTTCGGCATGGGAAAAAGATATTTCCAAACTTGAACGTGGTGACCTTCAGGATATGGCGGCAACCAGCCTTGAAAGAGAAATGACTTTTGCCATGGGAAGCCGTGAGAGAGAAGAGTTCAGGATGATTAACAACGCGCTTAAAAAAATTGCTTCAAAAGCTTACGGCATTTGTGAAGGCTGCGGGGAGATGATAAATGTTAAACGGCTTAAGATAGTGCCTTTCGCACCATACTGCATGGAATGCAAATCTTCTATGGAACAAGAAATATCTCCGGAGAATGAAAACATTTTTAAATGAAGGAGCTGTGAAAGCCGCTAATCTCACAAACCATAAGAAATCCCATGGTAATTGAAAAAGCAAAACAGGTTCTGAAAATTGAAAGTGAAGCTATTCAGGCCTTAATTAATAGAATTGATGATACCTTTGTTAAAACAGTTGACCTATTAGATAAATGTAAAGGTCGTGTAGTTATTACCGGTATTGGAAAGTCAGGAATTATCGGCAAAAAAATTTCCGCCACTCTTGCAAGCATTGGCGTCCCTTCTATATTTCTCCATGCAGCCGATGGAATTCATGGAGACCTTGGAATGATTACCAGCAATGATATGGTCATAGCTATCTCTAATAGCGGAGAATCGGAGGAGATATTAAACCTCCTTCCAGCTATAAAGCGTTTTAATGTCACCCTTGTGTCCATGACCGGTAACGTGAATTCCACACTTGCAAAAAAAAGTAATATTGTTCTTAATGTTTCCGTAACAGAAGAAGCCTGCCCGATGGGTTTGGTTCCGACTGCAAGCACAACAGCCACCATGGCTATGGGGGATGCCCTGGCAATGGCGCTTTTAGACAAAAGGGGATTCAAAGAACAGGATTTCGCTGTTCTTCATCCCGGCGGCAGTCTTGGAAAAAAATTACTGACACAGGTGGATGACTTAATGCATAGCGGCAGCAATATCCCCACAATAAATAAAGATGCGCCATTAAAAGACGTGATCATGGAAATCTCATCTAAAAAACTGGGTATGGCTATAGTGGTGGATCAGGATGACAAGGTCCTTGGTATTATTACGGACGGAGATTTGCGGCGGCTGATGGAGAAAAAAGAAAAAGATATTTTTGAAACCACGGCTGAGGAAATGATGTCCGCAAACCCTAAGACAATTGAAAAAAATGCCCTGGCTGCCAGGGCGCTTCAAATTATGGAGAAACACTCTATCACTTCTTTAATAATTACCAATGGCAGCAAAGGTCCCACCGGAATTATCCATCTCCACGATATCCTTAAAGCCGGCGTGGTATGAGTTTTATGACCGGAAATGATATAAGAAGCTGCTTTTTAGATTACTTCCGTAAAAAACAACATCAGATAATCCACAGTTCCTCTCTCGTCCCCAAAGGAGACCCAACCCTTTTATTTACCAACGCAGGAATGGTGCAATTCAAAGACGTCTTTCTTGGCAGTGAAAAGCGGGATTACAAACGCGCCGTTTCTTCGCAAAAGTGCGTCAGGGCAGGTGGAAAACATAACGATCTCGAAGTTGTAGGCAGAACAGCAAGACACCATACATTCTTTGAGATGCTGGGAAATTTTTCCTTTGGAGATTATTTTAAAGAAGATGCTATTCATTATGGATGGGAGTTCCTTACTCAGGTAATGAAACTCCCGGAAGAAAAACTATGGATCACTATTTATAAAGACGATGATGAAGCTTATAAAATCTGGAATGAAAAAAACCAAATCCCCCCTGATAAAATTGTGCGGTTGGGAGAAAAAGATAATTTCTGGAGTATGGGAGAAACAGGGCCATGCGGACCCTGTTCGGAAATCCATTTTGATCAGGGAGAAGGTGTAGGCTGTAAAAGACCGGAGTGTAATGTGGAGTGTGATTGCGGCCGCTTCCTGGAACTATGGAACCTGGTGTTTATGCAACACAACAGGGATGAAAAGGGTAAGCTTACACCCCTCCCCAAACCATGCGTTGATACAGGTCTCGGCCTGGAACGCTTATCTTCGGTAATGCAAAACGTTCACAGCAATTATGATACTGATTTAATTAAACCAATTATCTTAAAAATTGCTGAATTAACAGGAAAAAACTATGGCGATAATGAAGACAATGACATCTCTCTTAAAGTCATTGCTGACCATGCTCGCGCGGTAACATTTCTTGTAGGAGATGGTGTAATGCCTTCCAATGAAGGAAGAGGTTATGTCCTTCGCCGAATTTTAAGAAGGGCGCTCCGTCATGGAAGAATGCTCGGAATGGAAAAACCTTTTTTACATAAAATAGCAGGTGGAGTCATTGAATTAATGAAAGATGCTTACCCCGAATTAATTAATATGCAAAATTACATATCTAAAGTTGTCCTGAACGAAGAGGAGCGGTTTTCCAATACCTTAAATTTTGGAATGAATCTTCTGGAAGAAAAAATAAATAAATTAAAAGAAAACAGCCAGAAAACTTTTCCCGGCGATGAAGTTTTTAAACTATACGATACCTACGGCTTCCCTGTGGATTTGTCAGAAGATATTGTAAACGACGCAGGCCTAAAATTCGATTCCGTTGGATTTCAAAAAGCGATGAATTCCCAAAAGGATAAAGCTCGCGCTGCCTGGAAAGGTTCCGGAGAGGAAGGCGTCAAAAAGGTCTACAAAACCCTTTCGGAAAAAATACCACCCACCCGATTTGAAGGTTTTGACGCTCTAAAAACAGAGGGGATATTGCTGGCTATTATAAAAAAAGATTCTATTACAGAGTCCGCGTCATCAGGAGATGAGGTTGATCTGGTTTTCGATAAAACTGTTTTTTATGGTGAATCAGGGGGGCAGGCAGGAGATACGGGAAAAATCTCAGGAGATTCAATTGAAATTCAAGTACTCACTACCCACAAACCACTATCTTCCCTTTTTGTTCATTCCTGTAAAATAGAATCAGGTATTGTCAAAAAAGGGATGGGATTAACACTTCAAGTCGATATGGATGACCGGCAGGCAACCGCGTTAAATCACACCGCCACGCATCTTCTCCAGGCTGCGTTAAAAGAAGTACTCGGAGACCATGTTAAACAGGCAGGATCGCTTGTAGAAAAAAATCGCCTCCGTTTTGATTATACTCATTTTTCTCCTTTAACTTCCCGCGAGAAAGAAAAAATAGAAGAGATTGTAAATCAAAAGATTATGGAAAATATTCCGGTTCAAAAGAAAACCATGCCTATTGACCAAGCAATTAAGGAAGGCGCTACAGCTATTTTTGGAGAAAAATATGGAAACGAAGTCCGCGTTGTCAATGTGGAGGGTTTCAGCAAAGAACTTTGCGGAGGAACTCATGTAAATGCGACCGGTGAAATAGGTTTTTACAGAATAATCTCAGAAGGTGGAATCGCGGCTGGAGTGAGAAGAATAGAAGCAATTACAGGCAAAAAAGCCTTCCAAAGGACAAAAAATGAAGAGGCGACTTTGATTGAAATTAGAAAATGCGTGAACGCGCAACCTGATGAAGAAGTGGAAAAAGTAAAAAAGATGTCGAGCAGAATAAAAGAGTTAGAAAAAGAAGTAACTCGTCTTAAAGAAAAATTAACCCAGGGCGGCGGGTCACAGGATATATTTTCAGAGGTAAAAAAAATTGAAGGCGTTTCGATACTGGTAAAAGAATTAGAAGAAGCGGACACAGCTACTCTTAGAACATTTATAGATAATGCGAAAAATAAACTTGGTTCCTGCATTATCGCGGTTGGGAGTAAACAAGGGAATAACGTTTTTTTAGCGACAGGTGTAACCAAAGACCTCACAAAAAAATATCACGCGGGAAAGATTATTAAAGAAATCGCTGCTATTGTAGGCGGAAGCGGTGGTGGCCGTCCGGATATGGCACAGGCAGGAGGAAAATCTCCCGAAAAACTCTCCGAAGCGCTTAAAAAAGTATTTGAGCTTGTGAAGAAATAGCCATTACAATCTATCCATCAGTGGAAGAAAGATCCCTCGCTGAGTTAATTCCTTCGTACCACTCAGAACAGGCTCTCAGCATAGAAGAAGATTCTTCGCTTCGCTCAGAATGACAAACGAAGGGCTCGGAATGGCAGAAGAGCTTGAAATCACGCTCTGAGACCCAATCGGGAAATACATGGCTGGAATATAGAAAAAAAACAGACACACAGTAATCCTTATTGTTTAATCGGCTATGGATTGTTCTTTGACACTCTTAACCTTTAATCCCCTGTTTTATCTCATTTCGTTTCTATAATAATTTTGAAGCACCCTGCGGCAAGACCGCGGGGAATCTTCTGTACAAGGAGTTAATTTTATTTTAAGTTCGCTCGCTAATCACGTTCAATGTCGGGCTTTGATGATTTTTTATCAATTGACAAACTTATTGAAATTCGTTATTTGTAACATTAGTGGCAGCTAGCAGAGCGTGACGTTTAATACTTGACATAGACTTTAAATGGGAAATCATCTGGATGTTTTTCTCTTATTGACAGCAAATTACAGGAGAGGTAAAATTATACTTTTGGAAATTATTTTATCTATACAATTTGAGGCTTCATGAGTACTACCATAAAACAGAAAGACCTTGTTAACGTTAAAAACTATATTACTGACAATAAAGGTCATAAAATTGCAGCGGTTATTGATATCAAAGAATTAAACAGAGTAGAGGATTTACTTGAGGATATTTCCGATCTAAAAGCTATTGAAGACAGGAAAGGTGAGCTGGCAGAGGATTACGAGGCTTACAGCAATAAAAGAAAATCTCACCTGCGTGTATAATCTCAATCTCAAAAAATCCGCAAGAAAAGAATTAGACCGCATACCAGATTCTTATTTTCCAAAAATTGATTACGCCATTTTATCTCTTAAACAACAGCCATATCCTTATCCACAATCTAAAAAGCTCAAGGGCGAAAATAAATACAGGCTACGTGTTGGAGACTATTGAGTTGTCTACGCAGTTGATAAAAAAGAAAAGACTATTACAATTTACCGGGTAAGACATCGAAAAGATGTTTATAGAAAGTGAAGGTGGGTTACCTTTGTAGTTCTTATTGGGAAGCGGAGGGATGCGAAAATGACGAAGGAGTGTATAGAGAAAATGGTTACATAATGTTCCTTATCGCTGAAGTAGCCACCGGATTAAATAACTGGCAAGTGAGGTGGTCGCAAAAGTGCGTTTAATTGAGTGGTTTTACGCAATTTTGAAAAATTGACTTTCTTTTATGAGTTTGCTATAAATTCTTAAAATATACGTAAATAAATACATTGCGCCTGTAGCTCAGCTGGATAGAGCAACGGACTTCTAATCCGTAGGTCG
>CAYMVZ010000053.1:0-16790 GCA_964394335.1 uncultured Nitrospinota bacterium
TGTATTTTTTTAAAAGTATGCCCTAGTGGGACATTATCTCACCGCCGTTCTCAAAAAAAAAGAGCACTTGTAAAAATAATTGGAGAATAGTTCAATTTTTTTCAGGTTTAACCGCGAAGCCACGCGGAGCGGGGCGAAGGACACGAAATTCACAAGAATGGACATGACCTAATTTTTAAACGTTCAAATTTAATATCGATTTGAGCTGCAAATCGATATTAACCTAACTTAGAAGGAAGGAGAATTAGAACTATGAATGACAAATGGATGATTCGTGGTAGTGAATACTCAAACTGTAACTGTGCTTTTGGATGTCCATGCCAATTTAATTCACCATCAACAAACGGTTTTTGCGAGGCTATAGGCAGCGCACTGATTGAAGAAGGTAATTTTAATGATATTTCTTTAGATGGACTTTGCTTTGTTACTCTCTATAAATGGCCGGGAGAGGTGGCTGAAGGAAACGGCCAGCATCAGCTTATAATTGGTGAGCAAGCCAACCCTGAACAACGTGAAGCATTACGCAAGATAGCTCATGGCGAATCCACGACGCCGGGTACGACGCATTATAATGTTTTTAACAGCACTATGTCTAAGGTGCATAATACTCTTTACGCTCCGATAGAGATGAGTATTGATGTAGAAGCAAGAAAGGCCCATACAAAAATCAAAGGCCTGGTCGAATCTGTTGGTACACCGTTAAAGGACCCATTCAAAGGAGAGGACTCCAGAGCTCGAATTCATTTGCCAGCAGGTTTTGAATATACTTATGCAGAGATGGGGGCGGGTACTTCTAAAGTAACGACTGATATTGAACTTGACCTGAATAATAGTTATGGTCAGTTTAATATCCTGCACATGAATCAGGATGGTGTTATCCGTTAACAAATTACCAGGCTGCTAATTTGATGCAATTAACCAGAGAATTACCTCGTCGTGATTTCATAGCCATAATTATTTCACTTGGTGGCATTACCTTGCTTTCATGGCTCTATCTGTTATTAATGGCCGCAAACATGCCCATGCCTGATGGTATGAGAGCTATCCAGATCCAACCATGGAATATCGGCTATTTTATGATGATGTTTCTGATTAGGGCCATCATGATGATTGGCATGATGCTCCCCTCAGTAACACCCATGGTAATGATCTATGCGGCAGTTGCCAGAAAATCAACCTCTCAGGGCATGCCAGTAGCACCAACTGGCGCGTTTGTTTCCGGGTATGCTGCAATGTGGCTTATCTTCAGCCTTTTCGCAACTACCACACAATGGGGTTTGGACCAAGCCGCACTCTTATCCCCAATGATAGTTTCTAACAGCGTTGGCTTAGGTGCGACTTTGCTAATCTCGGCGGGCATTTATCAATGGCTGCCCATAAAAAATAAATGCCTGCACCAATGCCGCTCTCCAGTGCATTTTATCACAACACATTGGCAGCCGGGAATTATGGGTGCGTTCAGAATGGGCATTTCTCATGGCGCGTTTTGCCTCGGTTGCTGTTGGGTTTTAATGTGTTTGTTGTTTGTTGGAGGCGTGATGAACCTTTTATGGATAGCCGCAATTACGCTATTTGTTTTGTTAGAAAAAATGCTGCCTCTTGGTGATGTAGGAGGTCGTATGATGGGCCTGCTGATGATAACTACAGGTGGAATAATTATGTTTATTGGAGCATAATCAATGAAACAATGGTTATCTTCTGTTATTTCTTTTAAACATGGAGCTTTAAAATTATCATCTGTGGAGAATTCTTAATTTAGCAGCAGCTCTTTGTAATGGTTTATCCGCTGTCCATAACAGTACTTTTGTCAATAATGCAGATGCAAGCAAATGAACATCTACAAAACCCAAACCTTTACCAAATAATCGTTTGCTTTCAATAAATTGTAAAATTTCATCGCTTTCTGCAGTTTGAACTTTGGGTAGAGCTTTAAGTAAAGAAATGATCTCCTTCCTGTTTTTAAGGCCACCGCACGCCAACTCACCAATGATGAAAGGATGACAAACAACAGAGTCATCCTCCAATAACTCTTTGAGGTGAGAGTTACCTTCTTTAAAATGAGAAATCCAAATCGAAGTGTCTACAAGAACCATGATTAGTTGCTCGTAAACCTTCTTCTCGGAATACGCCGAAGCGACTTCTCAGTTCCACCAAGCTCAGCAAGTCTCTTGCTGCTTTCTCGAGCAATCAACGCTTCTAAGCCTAAACGTACTAAAGAAGTTTTTTCAGTAATTCCTGTGAGTTTTGAAGCTTTTCTCAGAATGGTCTCATCAATGTTCAATGTAGTTCTCATATGCATCAGTATGGTCAAAATATGCATATATGTCAAGAGGAACTGCTTGCGAAAATTGAGAAGATAACGCCATGCTCACGTGCCACGAGCAAAAGCAAAACAAACTGGTAATGGGTGACACCATGATAACTTCCTAGTAAATAATTTTGATCTGATATGCCATAATGACAAGCCTGACCCCATTTACAATCATAATTGATTGACTTGAAGATTAAATATGTGCTGAAGTGTGAATTACTTTTCGATCTTTCCCGCCATTTGTTCTATCGATTCCATAATTATTTTGTGGACATTATCCATGACTTTAAAAACATTTTTATAATCCTTTTGGCTTGCGTAAAGTCCGGCCTCATTCAAAAGCCCTTCACACTTCACAATAACTTCGTTTTTCCCCGTTCTCCCTGTTAATAAAAAAAGCCTTTTTTGCTCCCTCAGAAGGTCAGTTAAAAGTCCGCTAATCCGGCTGTAGATGTATAAGTTCGTATTCTTTTTCGAGGAAAGAAGCCCCCTTATTTCGTTATAAGAGTATGGATCTCTTTCGGTGGCAAGCACGACAGGATCGGATATGAAAAGTCCTATTGCCAACATCAAGACAAGAGTCATACTTGAAATGTGAATCCTTGTGTTTTTCATTGCTTGCCTTCCTTCTATTAGGATTGGATTTTCGGGGATAGGCAGCTACCTTTCCTTATCCCCTTTGAAATTTCTTCAACTAAACCATAGATAGCATACTCGAAACTACCCATGTTACTATTACTGTAATTAAAATTAGGATGCTCCGTTATAAACCATTAATCAATAATCCAACATAAGAATGGAGAAGTCAAGGGGTCAAAAGGGGTCAAGTCTCCCCTTGACTGTATAAACTTTTTAGGTCTTTGTATGCTTTACCAAGCTTTTTATTTTTTTTTATTTTTTCCTTTAACCTGAAGTTGCTGGAAGCTATTGTTTTATATGATATTATATCAAATCTCTTAGCAATTTCTGAAAAACTTAATCCGGATAGCTCTCTGGATAATGAGATGGCAAATAGTCGTGGGATATTTTCTTCTCCTCTTTTCGCAATGCAAAGTATACTCTTATTAATTTTGAATCTTTTACATACCTCTTTTTGAATTGTTTCGATTCTCCTCTCACCTTGAATCTGCCTTTTTTCTCTAATTTCTAAGTCTGCTTTTCTGTCTCTGGAAATATGCTTATCTTTAACCCAATCTATAATTGATTATCCCCCAAGATAGATCCTTGGTTTTTATTTGAATAAAATTGATTAACTTCTTTAGAACTCTGATAACCCATAAATTCATTATACTTTCTTATTGCTTCTTTTCTTCTGTCTGAAAATAAAGCAAGAACAGAATCAATATCAATCCATTCTTCAAAACACTTACCTTTTAAATATATCTTGTGACTACTCCACTTATAGTCTTTCAGATTTATTACCATTTTTGCTTTCAATGGATTTCGGTGGATATATTTTACGACCTGAGTTAAATATTCATCTGCTTGTATGAGAATAGACTTATATCGGCCCCTGAAAAGAGGGCCATCTCTTTTATGTTTTCTATTGAAACGTTGTGTATAAACTCCATTTACATGCCGCATGAACCTGGAAAGATTCCCCTCAGGTGTATGAACAAGTATGTGGTAATGGTTCTTCATAAAGCAATAAGATGAGATAAAAACGTTAAAAAGAATGCATGCCTCTTCAATGACTTTGAGTAACAAATCATAGTCGGTTCGTTTTGCAAATATTGGAGAATAATTAGCACCACGGTTCATAACGTGATACCAAGCCCCAGGATATTCAATTCGCAAAGGACGTGACATAAAATAATTCTATATCATGATTTGTATGCAGTCAAGGGGAGATTTGACCCCTTTACGCAGATAAAAATTAATTTTCATCACGAAAACTCACTTTGACGCATAACGACCTCAATAAGGGGCGTGAAACGGCACCCCAATAAACTTTAATAATAAGCAAAACGTTGATAGCAGTACTCCGTTGCACGGAGAGCCGCTGTTTCACGTCCCTCTTGATTGATTTGTTAGGGTGTTAATAGAACTAAGCTTTTTATGAATAGACCTTTTACAAAAGAAAAAAACTGTTTCGCTAATTCTGGATTTAATGAAAATACTACTGCAATATTTATTACCAGACCGACCATCTGATTAATCCAATCAATTCGGCCAACACCTTTTTTAGCAGACTCTTCCATGCGTTGTATATTTGACATTACAGAATCTACTATTCTTTTTGGAGTGTCACTTTTATTCGCAATATCATTTACCTTTTCTTTTAATTGTAGTAATTTCTGATTAATTTGCTCTACTTCTGCATAGCTAAAAGGTGTGTTTTCTAAATCTTGGTCGTAAGAAAGAGTTTTAAAGTCTAAATGCGCTACAGCAGCCCATAAATCTGTTTGATTCAATTCATGCTTCAACTCTTCAGCCCAAACAATTACTCGCTGCCATATTTCATCCCATCCCCCTTCGAAAAAACCGGTATCAGTAGGATTATTATGACCGGGACGGCATTTGTAATGCCAAACATCCGATGAGGAATCTGGAGTACAAAAATAGAAATAATATCCATCAAATTTATGTTCGAGTACTGGGCAGGGATTGGAAGAATAATCTTTATTATCCCAAGTCCACTGAAATTCAGATGGATTTAATTCTGCACTTTCCAATAACTGAAATATTCTATTCTTCTGACTTTGCAACAAATCTGGGTTTGGCATCTATGCTCCTATAATTTAAAACCCTAACATTGTTGATAGATGGAAACAGTTTCTATCTATTACCCCCTATAGCATGTAAAATTTTCCATCTATTGGCATATTAAAAGGCAAAATATGGAAAAAAATTGTTGAGTTTTCCATGTTTTGCTTATATATTGTACATCGTGACAATTTTCCATGTTATTGCATATTAAAGCATCAAACATGGAAAGTTTGATGTAGATTGTTTTTTTTTACTTTATTAAATGTTTCTATGAAATGCAAGAGTAAACGAGGAAAACTAATTGCAGACTTCAGATTGCATATTGCAGATTTTGCTTTGCAGATTCGATGCATTCCAAATAAATCCTGTTGATCCCGTCAAAAAAATAATTACAGTGTTCTTCCAAAAACTCATGGGGCTATTCAGACGTCAAAACTACAGAAATTTATACTCATGTAATGGAAAAAGATATTTCTCTTGTCTTAAGCCCTTTGGATGAACTGCAGGCTCAATCTAAACCTGACTGATAATATGTAGGCCAAATTTAAAGCTGAATGGCAAGATCTCAATAAGTTGAGGTAATTGCCATTTGTTTGTAGCTGGATTCCCGATAGGAACATTCGGGAATGACAATTTGGGTAAGCATTCGGGGATGACAACTTCGTAAGCATTCGAGGATGAGATGCTGGAATTTAGGGGATGACATAAGGGCTATCGGGAACGACAGTGGCTTCGCCCCGCTTAGCAAGGCGAAGGACACAGCGCGACTGGATGCAACTAAAAAAGAATTTACCGCAGAGTTCGCGGAGACCGCCAAGGTCGCAGAGAGAATTAAAATAATTATTTTTCTCAGCGTTCTCCGCGAACTCTGCGGTGATAAAGTCAATATAAAATCTACAATTTCTTAACTATAATCTCCTGTCAGGGTTAAGCCGGACCAGTAAGAGGGATGGGGGTAGAACTTTTTAATTAGCAACTGGGCTTTACGAAGCGCCTCGGCTTTATTGAATGATTTATAATTCCGGTAGAAATGTTTTATCAAAACTGCGGTAGAAATGTCATCAATTCTCCATAAAGAAGATATGATAGCGTGGGTTCCCGCGTAAAAAAAGGCACGGTTCAGGCCAATAAGTTCGTCTCCCCCGCTAATATGCCCGAGCCCTGTTTGACAGGCGCTCAAAGTCACCATATCCGCCTTAATATTAAGCGGAAATATCTCTTTCACCTGCAGGTTGCCGTCTGCCGTGATATCACGCTTCAGTTTTAATGCTGAAAAGAGCGGATTAATATCATCAAATTCACCGTGCGAGGCAATATGTATAATTCCATAATTTTCGATATTTTTGATCAGCCAGCTTTCTGTTGCTTCTCCGCCTGTTAATACATCAATATCCGCAAAATTCCATTTTATGGAATTAACTTCCATTTCCGATAAAGGGAGATCATAGTTCAGATTTCCAAGATCAGGATTTCCAACAGCCAGGACTTTTACGTTTTTTTCTTCCGATCTTCTTGCAAAGGTATATTTCAAAACAGAGGCAGAAGGTGAGTAAAACAGAGGATGTTGTTCTATAAAATATCCTTCCTCATTTTTTAAAGACGCAAAGGATAAATAATGTAGAGCTCCGTTAGGTATAATTCCAACTTGCCTGACACCATCAAGAAATGGTTCAAGCGGTTTTATTAAAATATCGTACAAATTTCTTGTGATTTTATCCATTGGCATAAGTTCCTGCATGGATATACGATATTTTTTTATCAATCTATTAATTTTCTTCTCTTCAACAGGCACCCTGACCAGGTCGATTTCACCTTGATGAACAACCCACGCAATAATTTCTTTTTTCGTCATCAGATATTCAACGAGGGCTACACCCGGATCAAGTAACCCGTATACTTCATCTATTTTCATCGGATCAACAGTAACAAAGGAGGAAAGTTGCGGGTCTTTTTCTTTTAATTCAATCAATAAATCCTGAAGACTGTTTTGAAGGGATGTCAGTTTTGCGTTATTTTTTGCAAAATCTTCATCTTCAGCATCTCTCAAAGTTTCCTTTGTTTCATGAATTTGCTGTTTTAAATTCTGGATTTTTGAATACGTCTCCTGATCGGACATGTTTTTAAAATCAAGTTTATGGTTTCCCAAAAGATCAATGAAACTTCTTGCCCTTGCGCGCTCTGAGTAATTAAAGGCGGCTTCTTTTTCTCCCGTTTCAAGCATAAGAAGAATCAGTTCCTTATAAAGATCCTGCTTATTTTCTATAAAACCGTTTCTAAACTCTTCCAGTTTGATAGAGGCTCTCATGTTCTCAACTATTCCCACTGCCTCCTTGTAATTTTTTAAAGCCTGTTCATTGTCGCCCAACATCCAATATGATTTTCCTTTTCCTTTTAAAGCCCTCCAGGAAACTTCCGGCAGGTTAATATTTTTCGACATACTGTATGTATTAGTGAAATAATGGATGGCCTTTCTATATTTCCCCTCCCCCTTTTTTAGATGAACATTTCCCATTTCCAACATCGACTTTGCTTCATTAATTCTGTTGCCGATTTCGCTGCTCAGATTAACTGCCTTCTCAATATTAAGAACCGCTTTTTCTAAATCGCCAAGACGGAGATAACTCATACCAATATTCCGGTGATCGTATCCCCTGCCCCATTTGGTCTTTAACTTTTTATCAATGGCCAGAGCCTTTTCAAAGTGCTCAATAGATTCCTGATATTTCTTTTCCTGCCTGTAAATCAGTCCAAGGTTGTTGTACGCGGAGGCAATATCCAATTTTGAATTGATCTCTTCAGCTAAATCCAAACTTTTTTTAAGGTTACTTTTTGCCTTTACGAGATCATTAAGTGTCCAAAAGATTAGTCCCATTGTATTGTATGCCTGCAACAGGTGTTCTTTATTCCGCTGTTTTTCCGCTATTTTCAAAGCTTTTCTTACACTATTAAAAGCGTTCTGGTAATCAGCCTGGAACCAGTAAGAATTAGCTTTATATAGTGAGATAAGTGTAAGCGCGTCTTTGTCATTAATATTCTTTGCTAATGAACCCGCTTCTTCATAATATTCCAAAGCTCTATTGAAATCCCCCGTCCTTTCCCTGACCAGGCCCAAATCAAGTAAAGTTTTAGTTTCCAGATGCTTTAATTGGAGCGCGTCTTCTTTAAGAAGTTGTCTTACCTTGGAATCTTTTGCTTCCTTTATTAAAGCCGGTATATCCAACAGCCCTGCTCTCAAAAAAAACAAAGCCTTATTAAAGTAATCCTCTGCAGCTTTATTTTGATTGAGCCGTTTATAATATATTCTCCCTATTCTTCTTAATTCATCTACCTGGTTTACTGTTTCCCCAAGCTCCTCATCCTGAATTTTCGTGGAAGTGGCAAATGCCCTTAACGCTTCCAGATAATCGCTACTTTGTTCTGTAATCTTACCCAGCTCAGTATAACTTTCAGCCAACTCATCCAGTATTTCATTTTCTTTGTAAAATTTTATAGCCCTGGTTAAATACTCTACTGATGCAGAGTAATCTTCAACCTTTGAGTAGAGTACTCCAAGGGAAGAAACTACTTTCGCCAGTTTTTCAGGATCATCACTGCTTTCCAGAATTTTTACCTGTTTTTTCTTATATGCAACAGCTTTCTTAAAATCACCCAGATGTTCCGCGGCAGCGGAAAGATTCTCATATATATGTTTATGGTATTGCTTGTTTTGAATTGCCTCCAGCAAGAAAAGAGCATCTTCTAATTTCGCGATTGATTCCTGCCATTTCCCCTCTTCATAATATTTTTTTCCGGCTATGAGATTTTTCTTATAATGTGATTCAGCAAAACGGCTTTTCTCTTTTTCGTTCATACCGCCGTAGCCATAAAGGCGATAGTCGGGAAAATGGTTTGATGAACCGGGATTTTCCCTCTGGATTTCCATTTGAGCCAATCGAAGTGATTCGGAAATGGATTTTTCAGCAAAATATTTGTAAAATTTTATTAAGAACTTCTTATGTATTTTTTCTTCAACGTTTCCATTTTGAACCAGTACAGAAGGATACCCGGCGTAAGAAAATGACTGCGCAAGAAACTGCAAAGGAGATAGAACAGCTTTGCCTTCTTTTCTTTTTTCTATATTACTGATAGAGACAAGGTTTCCCTCCCGCCGTAAACCAAATAGTTCCCAGCTCTCCAATCCTATGAAATCCGAAGCGCTGGCAGAAAGGTTTATAAAAGAATTGGACGGGTCGGATGATGCTAATTCAACTCCCCTATCAATATGAATAACTCCGCCAAAGTGTTTCGATTTATTGAGAAATGTATTATGTATTTTTTCCTCTGCCTTAAAATTAAGAGATGATTTAAAGTTTCCTTTTAATTCATTAAAGAAATTTTCATCGCTGTTAACGGATAAGAAAGATGCTCTTGAAAGGTTTCTTTTGTTATAGGAATAGAGGAGGTGGCCAAGTGATACCGAATGAACTATCTGAATGGAATTTAGAAGTTGTTGTCCCTTATTCTTCAATAAAGGCCATTTGATACTTTTAAGACTTTCATCCGCTATAATGTAAATTCGTTTATAATTACTGATGCTGTCGCTTAACAGCAATGCTGATAATTGTTCGTTATATTCATCAGAGAGAGTATTCCCTTCATTTAAAATCCGGGAAAGCGCTCCATTTACAGGACGAATCTTTCCAGTAAATGATTGTTTTGTCACAGACCATGAGAGGAGATGGTTATTATTCATCTGGTATAAAAGAACTATTTCATTTTCGTTCAGGACATCCTTAATTTTTTTAATATCAGGAGGTATTGGTTTAAAAAGTGAGGTGAATTCCTGATCTTCTTCACTTAAGGATTCCAGAAATTCCCTATGCGCCTGAAGTTTTTCATTAAAATTTTTTTTAATCGCGTTTAATTCAGTTGATTCCGTTGACTCCGGTGATTCCGGTGATGCCTTTTGAAGTTTTAAGTATATTTTTTTCAATTCTGAGACGTCATTGAGAATATCTTCGAAATATTGACTGCGATCCGCATCCTCAAAGGAAAGTTTTTTTCCTGAAAGCTGAGAGGCAAGGTCTATTCCTTTTTTTCTTTCAAGGTACTTAAGAGCTTCGTCTATTTTGTTATTCCGCATAAGCAGAAAGATAAGCCTGTCGTATAGCTTATGCTTTAATTCTATCGACTGGCGGTTTGAATTGTTATAAAACCCGAATGGGATATTTTCCAGCATCTCTACCGCTTCTTTTAAATTTACAATTTCCGATTCTCTATCTGGAGAAAATGCATTGATAAATTTTATTTTCCATTGCATATCTAACAGGTTTCGCTCTTCTGCTAATTTATACAGGGGATTTCGGATATCGGATTTCAGATATTGGTTTTTTTCTCTTTTCCCACCGTTTACAAAGGCATATTGTGACAATGATTCAAGGTTATGTTTAAGTGATACCTTTGTCCTGTAATAGCTGTCACCTTTGAGAGAAGATCTATGCTCCTCCAGCAGGGCCAAAGCTGAAACAAGCAAATCACGAGATTTAATTAAATTATCGGCTTCACGCGAAATGATTGCCAGCCCGTTGAGAACAGAATTTTTTAAAAGGGCAGCTTTTTTCCCAGATTTTACTTTGGGTTGCATCGACACAATCGATGCAACCGGCGTGAGAGTTTTATTCCTATCCATCACAAGGTAAAAATGCACAATAGCAAGATAATTTTTCAAGGAAATAATTTGAAGAGGTTCTTTGATAGTTTTTTCTTTCTCAAGATAGGCGAGCGCATTGTTAAGAGGAGTTATATGTGATTGAGTGGCTTCTATAGAAGTGGCATCAGACCCGCTCAAATACCCCTCCACCACAATTTGACCTATATTAGTAGAATTAACAGTAATGCCATGGATGTTGTTTAGCTTCATGCTGAGGTCAAGAGACTTTTTAAAATAATCAAGGCTTTTAAATATGTTTCCCTGTCTGTAATGTAAAGAACCGACTTGATTGAGAATAATAGCTCTCTCTGTTAACACCGGCACATTCCCTTCTACTGGTAGGCCGGAAGGAGTTAAATTTAGTTTCTTTTTAAAATAAGCGATAGCTTTATCATAATCATGGAAGTCTTTATATATCTTGCCCACGTAATTAAAGATAAGTTTTTCTTCTCCAATTTTATCAAACCCTTTGGCAGCCACGCTTGCATCGGTTCCAATACCTTTTTCAAACTCGAATGAGAAGACTCCTCTTTTTTTCTGTTTTTTTACTTCCTTAACTCCGTATTTTTCAAGGGCGTCAATACTTTCCGTATAAGATTTCAAGGCCTTTGCCAAATTTTCAGTTTTTTCAGGCCCGGTTTCTAACTCTCCCAGGGAATAGAGGTTATTAGCCATGTCTCTTAATGTAATAGAAATGTTCTTTACATTATTTAATTTTTTGTTAAGACTGAGAACCCGGGAAAAATAGTCGTATGCTTTTTTATATCTCCCCTGTTCCTGATAACACAACGCCAATCTGTCATTAAGCTCTGCCTGTCTGCTAAGATCATTATCTTGTTCCGCCTGCTTTAACGCTTTTTGAAAATAATCCGCAGCTTTTGAATATTCTCCCTGTTTAAACGCAGCCTGACCAAAGCGCTGGTAATAGAGTGATTCCTGCTTGAAATTTTCAAAGGGGATATTCTTTTTCTGCCTCAGCCTGTGACTCATCCCGTAATATCTGTACGCAATACCGTAATTCTGAATGTTAAAACTTACGTTGCCGTAATTTAAAAGGAGGGCTGCTTCATTTTCCGGATACTCATTTTCATCGTTCAGCGCGAGTGCCGTCTGATACTCCTCTAAAGCCTGTTCCGGGTAAATTCCCCTTTTATCTTCCATGCCCTTTTGTTCATAAAGCCAGCCGAGGGTTTGATGGAAATAAGAGACCTGGGAGTTCAGGTTAATACTATGTTTGATTAACTTAATTGATTCATCGATCGGAGGGGTATCAAGATAAGTTAGAGCAAGCGCAAGGCTGTATATTTCAACTGGATTATCAGGAGAGTCTTTAGCTCTTTTTTTATACTCTTCTATTATCTTATCAATTTTTTTTAAAGACGCGTAACTTCTTATTAAACCGCGGTGGGCTTCAATAATTGACCGGTCGTAATCTAACAGCTTCCTGTAAGTTTTAATAGCAAGCCCTGCTTCTCCTTCATTAAATTCCCTTCTCCCTTTTTCCAGGGAGCTTTTGATAAACTGTTTTCTCGCCTTTCGAAAAATATCAATTTTGTCAACAGAGCTTTGCTCAATTTCCCGCAGTATTTTTAAACTCTTTTCATATTCTTCTTCTTCAAAATAGATTTTTGCTAAAGCAAAAAGGGCTGAAGCGGTTTCATTTTTTTCTTTTGGGAAGCGATCAACTGTCTCGTTATATTCTTTCTTCGCGCGCATGTTTTCAGTATCCTTATAGAAAAGAAGCCCGATTTTGTTTTGCGCTCTTGCGGGAAGTATGGGAATATCCTTATACTTTTTTGTAAGCTGCCGGAGGTTGTTAATCCGTTTTTTGAGTGGTTCTTCTTCATTTTCAAAAAGGCCTATAATCTCATCAGCCGCCTTATTTCCCCAGAAAACCTGCTCCGGGTATTCCTTCAATACTGAAAGAAACGCGAGAATCAGCTTATCCCGGCTTTTAAAATCAAGATAAAGCCTGCTCTTATTAAAAGCCGCTTCAGCGGAAATCTCTCTTTCATCAGGGAATTGTTTAATGACTTTCTGGTAGTTTTGAAGCGCTTTCAGATTATCTTTAAGACCTATGAAGATATTTCCCATCTCCAGGTAGGCGCGCGCGCCAACAGGGGATAAGGTTTCGTATTTTTTAATTATTGTATTAAGACGATTAATGCTTTGATGGCTTACCTTAGTTAATTCCTTATTTTCTACCGCTATCTCTACAGCTATAGTCTCTATTTCGATTTCAGAAATACCTCGAAAAAGCATAATTTCCAGAAAGTCTTTTTGAAGAACCGAGTATTCCTGTTTTGCCTGCGAATAATTTTTTAAAGATTGATATGTTTTGGCGAGCTTATACTGAATCTCTGCTAATAGTTTTCTATCCGGAGAGGTTGAGTTATCCTGAATAGCGTTTCTATAAGCCAACTGGCATAGATAAGTTAAATCCTTATCAGAACAAATCCTGTTCGCGAATTTCAGGTTTTGCCGTAAACTGCTTTGTTTAGCCAACAGGCCGGTCGGCGCTATTCTCCATATATCAATATTTCCTTTTTGTCTTGAAGTATAGTAAAGAAAATTATCAGGAGAAAGATATGAATGAACATCATACGTTTTGCTTGAAGTTAACTGTCTTAATTGTAGATTTATCGCGTTTCTATTAAATACCTGTTCATTAAATTCCATGCTCCAAATATTTGGTTTATCATCAATTGTAATGGAGCCATCTAAATTAGTATCCTCTGAAAAGCGAGTGAAGAAAATCTTTTTCCCATCAAGAGACCATGCGGGAAAACCATCCATTTCCTTTCCTTCAGTTAAGGAAACAATCTTGTTATCACTGAGCCTTAAAACGGAGATGTTGCCCCAAATACCATTGCTTCCTGTGGCAAAAGCTAAATATTTGCCGTCGGCAGAAAAAATCGGGGAGGAACCCCCTTCAGTTGTCAACTGTATCTTTTGGAGTGCATCGACCGTGTCGATGTTCTTTTCTCCTGTTTTCAGGTTTATCAGATAGATATTGTCACTTTTTTCTCCAAATTTTCTGGAGGCAAAAGCGATCTGTTTACCATCCGGAGACCAGGCAGGGGCACTGTCAAATGAATCACTGTTTGTTAATCGTAGAAATCGCTTTGATTGATCCTTTTCTTTTATATGGACAATATAAATATCTCCTTTCGGATCATCTCGTAAAGAAAGGAAAGCTATTTTACTACCATCCGGAGACCAGGCAGGAGAAGTATCGGACGCGGAATGACGCGTTACCTGAATGGGGAGATCTCCTCCTCCTTTTTCTAATGATTGAATCCAGATATCCAAATTCCCGTTTCGGTCGGAAACAAAAGCAAGGTTTTTCCCGTCATTAGAAACAGCAGGTGAATAATCTTCACCGATATAAGAAGTTATTTGAATTGGAAAACGGATAGATTTATAAAGGTCATTTTCAGGACTGTTTGATTCAGTCGTAGAAGGAGAGAGTAAAAGGATGATGGATATAAAGAATAAAAATAGTTTAATTAAAAGCTTCATTTTATAAGCTTTTGAAAAGTCATATAATGGACATAGTCTTTGTAGTATTGTAGCAAAATATTATGGAGTAATAAATTTCGTTTTGTAAATATTTCCTGAATACTGGATTTTTGCAACATCGCAAAGGAATAATTTGTTTGGTCCTAAAATAAATTACACTGAAGATTTTAAAACCGTAAACACCATAAACGATTCTTCAGTTGCATCGTTTCCTTCACCTACTCCCAGTGCGGCAACTGTTTTTTCGCTTATATAGAAAATTTTGCATGTATAGAGTATATTTTTAGTATAAAATAAGGTTTTGAAATAGATTAACTCGCACATCCAAATGGTAGCAACAGGGTAATCTGCTTTGGACTAACCATTTTACTGTTACACTATTAAACCTTCTTTTTTTAGGAAGATTTTAATAGTGTGCCGGGCGGCAGTCCTTTGGGTTGCGGCCCCTTGGTCGCTTTATGAAAATAGACGATTTTCGATTAAAACTTGGTAATAAAGAGTTTCTGCCAATCATTATAGGCGGCATGGGAGTTAATATTTCCACATTAGAACTTGCTGTTGAAGCTGCCAGATTAGGAGGCATTGGGCACATTTCAGATGCAGAATCGCCTACTGTTGCTGATCGGTGTTCTGGTACCCATTTTGTAAGAAAGAAAAGGGAGCGATTTAAGTCAAACATTAAAAACAGAAACAAGTCAGGAGTTCACTTTGATCTGGAAGAATTAGCTGAAGCACAACTGCTTTTTGTCAGAAAAACCATGGAATCCAAGCAAGGAGAAGGGGCTATATTCATTAACTGCATGGAAAAGCTGACAATGAATAACCCACGAGAAACATTAAAAACCCGTTTAACAGCAGCTATGGATGGTGGAATTGATGGCATTAGCCTGAGCGCAGGACTTCATTTACAATCTTTAGCATTGGTCCAGCACCATCCCCGTTTTCATGATGTTAAATTTGGAATTATTGTTTCTTCTGTTAGGGCTTTAAAACTCTTTCTTCGCCGTGCAGCCAGGTTAAAACGATATCCCGATTATATTATTGTTGAAGGTCCTTTAGCGGGTGGACATATTGGCTTTGATGCCAATAATTGGAAGCAGTATGATTTAAAAACTATTGTGAGGGAAGTTCTATATTTTTTAAAAGAAGAAGAACTCAAGATTCCTGTAATTGCTGCGGGAGGAATCTTCACAGGCACAGACGGTGTTGAATTTATCCAGTTAGGGGCTTCAGCCATTCAGGTATCAACACGGTTCACAGTAGCTCATGAGTCAGGGCTTCCGGACTCTGTGAAACAGGAGTATTTTCAAGCGGAAGAAAAAGATGTTGTTGTTAATACCGTTTCTCCAACCGGGTATCCTATGCGCATGCTTTTACAATCTCCCGGACTAAGGGCTAAAACAAGGCCAAACTGTGAAGCACTGGGGTACTTATTGGATAGAAATGGGGAATGTGCTTACCTTAACGCTTATTATGATGGTTTGGATAGAAATAGTGGAAAAAGTATTCTTGTTAAAGATAAAATTTGTCTATGCACGCACATGCAGGTTTATCAATGCTGGACATGTGGCCATAGTGTACACCGGTTAAAAGACACTACCTGCAAGTTGCCGGATGGGTCATATCAATTACTTACTGCTGAACATATATTTAAGGATTATCAGTTTAGCGAAGACCATCAGATTCAACTCCCGGATGAAGTCGATGGCATGGCAGTAGAGCATACGGAAACAGAAAAAAAACCACTTGAAGTTAAAAGTGGTTAGTAAACTAAAGAGGAAATGGTGTCACATTTCAGCGGGCTGTTGCCCAAAGCGAATTAATAAATCCTAATACCCTTCGGCAAGCTCAGGGTAACAATATCAATGTCATGCTGAGCCTGCCGAAGCATGTTTTTCACATAATTTATTTGGGCAACAGCTCGGCGCCACTCGACAGAAAGATTTACACTCCCCCGTCATCTGAAGGGTTATCCCTTGATAACGGGAATTGTTGGGAGTTTTACCCTGGTTAAGGGGAAAGCATGAGGCATCACCTCTTACCAGTTTGCATGCCCTTCAATGGAGAGCATTTTTCTTTTTATTAAGATACCACCGGGAGTTGAAAACCCTCCCAATCTCCCATCGCTTTTAATAACCCGATGACACGGTATAATTAACGGGACAGGATTTTTACCCAGAGCGTTTCCCACTGCCCTTGCCCCATTGGGAACACCTGCTTTTTCCGCAAGCCATTTATAAGTTTTCACTTTTCCAAAAGGTATTTTCATTGCCTGTTTATAAACCTTTTTTTCAAAGTCAGTCATTGCTCCCATGTTTACGGGAAGATTAAATCGAACATTTTTACCTTTGAAATAACTACATATATTCCTGATAAGGATTGTAATTCTGCCTGAGCGTCCAACAATGCTTTTATTATAGGAATGAATGCTCTTTTCCAGCTTTTCTTTTTTCATTCCTGGCAGATAGATTTTTATGAGTCCATGTTTTCCATAAATAATTCCGCACCACCCGAGAGATGTTTTAAAAATGGCATAGTAGTCAGCGCTCATTAAACTTC
>CAYMVZ010000054.1:0-16387 GCA_964394335.1 uncultured Nitrospinota bacterium
GACGGCATAGAAAATCATAACTCTAAGGGTGGTACTAAGATTTAGGGTAGGTCAGTCTTTCAAATGAGCTAAGATTTTCTATAATATTTTCTTTTTCTATTATGTTCTCCAATTTTCTGCACCATATAACGCCCACATAAGCGGCGCGAGGTACGAGCGTCCGACGACCGCAGGGAGCGTACTTGATGTGCTTGTTAGCATTATTAACTTTTCGAAACTTGAGTATAAAGCTCATCTGAAATTGATTTGTGATTTAAGAGCCCTAAGAGTCTTCCATTTGATAAAAGTGGAATCTCGGAAAGTTCTGTTTCAGATAATTTTTTGTATAGGTCTTTTACAGATGGAGTTTCTTCAAAACTGACTTCTTTACCAATTAAATGAGGAAATTTAACCCATTTTCCATTTTTAATCTTTTCACCAAAATTATTAAAAGCATAATCTTTTGATGCCATTCCTGAAATGACATCTTTTATACTGATCATCCCAACGAAATTTCTATTTTTGTAAAATGCTAGATACCGAATTTTCTGTGATGCTACTGATAGATATTTCAGCATAGCTTCATCTTGAAAATATTTCTTACTTGGATTATCAACTGTATAATTTATGACTGCGAGATCACCTTCATTTAAAGAGGATAAGTTGTTATATAAATCGCCAAATCCTAGCTTTGGAAATTGATCAATATTATTTACGTCTTTAACTCGCTGTTCCCAAGTCCGAAAATCCTGTTCACTACCTTGTGGGTTAGATATGGATTCAGCTAAAAGTTCAGGCTTGACAGGAGAATCTAATTCAATTTTCGTTTCTGATCCCGACATGGTAACAGTTATTGGTCTGTCTTGAAGAGTATCAAAAAAACTATTTAATTGAGTTTTGAATGCATATATCACAATTAGAGCTAATCCAAATGTTATTGTGATATGCGTTAAATCTATGGGTTCGAACTTTATTAAATCTTTGATTTCCATTAGATCTCCTTAATTGATTTTGCGCCAGTGTGCTAACGACCCGCGTGAGTTACCTGAAACAAAAGCTCAAAAACTCTTACCAAAGAAAAACTTTAATAGTAGAAGAACTTTAGAAATTTAAACTACTTGCTAACTTCTAAATGTTGCTACAGGGTTGTCTGTTTATTGGATACTGCTATCACTAGTTTCTGTCTCAACCTCTGCTTCTTTTTCAGACTCTATCTCCTTAATTTTCTTTAGTTTATTTAGCTCTGCTTGAAGTTTTTCTATTTCTGCTCTATCTCGCTCTGCTTGCAATTCGTTTTCTGCCTTCAATGCTTTTAACTCAGCCTTATCCATATCTTCCTTCAATTTTGATTCGGCTAGGAAAGCTTCTGCTGCTTTTTTATCCTTTTCTGCTTGTAGTACGGTCTTTGCTTGTAATTCTTTTAGTTTTTGCTCTCGTTGAGACTCAAGTAATTGTTCTGGTGTTTTTAATTGTTGAGGTGGTTCTGCTACAATGCTGTCTTTATATTTTAATTCTACCGTAATTAAATCTGCAGCCTTGTCCCTTAATTCCCTTGTTAGATCGAGAAACTGCGGTTCTGTTACAGCTTGATTCAAATATGCTTGGCACAAGTTATACATACCATCTCTAAAAAATTGTACTCCCTGGCTCCTAACTCCTAATTTTTCAACTGTGGTTGCTAATGTTTTACTAATTTCTGATTTTCCACTACCCTGTGCTTCTGGTTTTTTTATTTGTGCTTCTACCAAAAGGGATAAACTTGATGCAAGATTATCTGCTGTATCTGGAGATGGTTCCGCACAGAATTTTCCCTTTTGTTCACCTTGCATTTTCACTAAGACAATTCTTCTTTCTGAAGTCGTCGCTAATGTACCTAATTCATGCCCAGAAGGTTTAGAAGAACCAACCTTGTCCTCAATGATAGGATTTTCCTCCGGATGTACGAACCATGCTGCACCACACCCGCTGAAAATGAAAGAAGAAATCAAAGCTAAAACAAACAACTTAAAATTATGTTTGAACATATTTACCTCCTTTAAAATTAAAAATTATTAATTGATTAAAAGCCCGAAGGCCATAACTTGTTATTATATAGAATTGAATTCTGGTTAATAATTTCCTATAGACAGAAAACAATTCTGTATAATCCCAATACCCCATTATTATAAAGAAAGTAGTTACAAAGTAAGATTTTCATTACACACTAAGAGTATTTTTAAACCGATCCCAGTTAAAAAGAGGGCCGGGGTCCTTCTTCCTGCCCGGGGCTATGTCGCTGTGGCCTACAATCCTGTCCAGAGAAATATTATGCCTTCGAATGATCCCACCGGTTAACAACGCAAGAACGTCATACTGCTTATCAGCATAAGGCTCCCAGTATTGATCTTCAACTTCTTCAGGAGAAGGACCTGAATACTCTGTTTTGTATTCATTCGGCCAGCAATAAAACTTTCCATCTCTTTTCTTTAAAATTCCCCAATTGACAACCTCTATACCGATTGAAAAATCGTTGCAGTTTTTTACTCCACCCCACTGACTTTTTCCTGCGTGCCATGCCTTTTCTTTTTCTTTTACCATTTGAACGATCTTTCCGTCCTTGTCAATGATGTAATGGGCGCTGGCATTTGCTGTCGGATTCTCAAACCAGCGAACAGAGCCATCAAGTGAACCACTAGCGGTAAAGTGAATAACAACAAGGTTAATCTCTCTCCCTTTTCTATTGCTTAAATTAGGAGAGGCAATAAACGGAATTTCTGGAAGTGCTTTCGGCGCGGCAGTTTTATCCGCTTTTGAATGGATGGCTAAAGCGGTTTCCGGGTTAACTGTCCCTGTAACAAGGTGGGCTGACTGAAAGGCCTTTACAGCTTTTTCTGTTTTTGCACCAAAATCACTATCGGCCTTGCCCACATTGTACCCAAGCTTGTTAAGGTCTTCCTGAAGTTCTTTTACCTCAGAGCCTTGATCTCCTTTTTTGAGGCTTAGGTTTGGTGTTTTATAGTATTCCATTAGAACCTTTTTATAATACAAAAAAGATAAAATCACCTTACGGTCATCGATTAAACTACTAAGCTTATTAGCGAAGCTGTTTTAATCTTCCCTGCTTCTTGAAAACAGGATCAGTTAACCAAAGATGACACCAGGAAAATAAAAAACCAAAAAAAGCAATCCAAGCTTGGAGAAACACGTTCTTTAAAATCCTGTAATAGTAAATCCATCGAATTCCTGGAATCTGCATTAAAACTATAGGAAGAAAAGCGGTAACAAGAGCAATAATCAGTGTTTTCCAGGATTTTAAATATTCAATGCCCGGAATGGATTCATCGATATGAGGCCACATTAGTATTATTAATAATCCTAAAGCAACAGCGACTACGGTTAATCCTAAAATTTTTAACCATAAAACAGATTTAAAAGCTTTAAGAAATAGTGAACTGCCAATTTTAAGCTGCTTTTGATATGGATTTGATGGTTTTTCCATTAGCTTTTTCAATTTGCCACATTTGTGATGGAAATCGCATAATTTGTCGTCTGGCTGTTTGCCTTGAAATTCTTTTTCAGTCATAAGATAGCCACTAAGGATAAGGGAATAAGCTTCTACTTCTGTAAAAGAATCAAGATCTGTTCGGATGTTTGACAGTAATCTCTGAACGTTTCTATCCACTCCATAGCTTGTGACACCGCTCACGTCTTTTACCTGGTTAGCTTTATCTTCACCTGACAACCAGGTAATCTCAGGTTTAATTAAACCTCTCTTAAGGTGAACAAACTTGAAGCCTTTCAAATCCCCTGTTTTTTTTCTTTTTTTAACCGATATAAGCTCTGCTTCCCTTACCCTGTCCATTAAAATGGAATTGGATCGAGGTAGAACCGATAAGATTCCGTCGCCCGGTTCTTTATCATCAGCCATCTGCCCGCTTGCATCACTGCACATGATATAATTACATTTTTCATCAAAAAGTCCTTCAACTCCTTGATTGTCATGAACCCCTCCATCAACTAATTCAACCGTAATATCAGGGTAAAGCTCTGATATGGCCATGGGAGGGAACAAACCAGGCACTCCTGCAGAAGCAGCAACAGCAACACCCAGAGAAATATTTTTTAAACGCTCAATTGGAGCCTCATCATAGTAAAGCCGTCTCAATCTCATATTTTTGTCTATATCAGGCAAACCTCTGTCGGGCTCTCCCATCCAGGATGCGGTAAATTGCCAGTTATGCCCGGTGTTGAGGGCAGTGGCATTCAACAAAAGAATAGGAACTTTATTTGTTCTGGAACTGTTGTGATTTTTTGGATGAAATTCTTCACCTCCCATATGCCCTTTCGGTCTTATTTTTAAATCCCTCATTCGAATTCTTTTTTTAGCTGGATCGACAAATAACTTATATAAAAGCTTTTCATACAGTTCGCCTAAACGATCACTTCTCGAATAATTTTTTCTAAACATTTTAAGATTATTTATTAAATTGCTAAAAGTTCTAATTCTGATATTTTTTTCCACTCCATCGAAGAATTCTTTTTCCAGATTATTTACAACATCAATGTAATCATCCTTATTTATATTTTCATCGGTCTTACTTTCAAAAAGCTTTTTCAAATGCAAATAATACAGAGCACCGACTATAGACCCTCCTGACACTGTAGATATTGCCTCAACCTTACTCAACCAACCAATTTCAGCGAGTCTCGCCAGCACTCCAATATGATAAAACGAAGCCCTAAAACCACCCCCAGACAGGGCAAGTCCTATTTTCCGATTATTTTTTTGTTCCGACATATAATCCTTGCTAACTATAAAAGTTTATAAAAACTCTGAAATAAATTCGGATACTGGTTTTGTGAAGTCGTTGTCGGTCCAATATTTAGTGTGAGACATAGGATTCCAACTGGAGAAAATATTTCCAACGTTTATTTCTATATCCTCTGAAACAACATTGTTGTATGACAGACTTATTGCTTTAAGCGGATATCCCAGGATGTCGTCGCGATCAAAATAATTGTACCATTTTGCTTTCTGCTTAAAGTCGTCAGGAAGGTTGTCAGAAGGAAATTTTATTGCCTCTACAGGATCATACGCAAAAGTAAATAATGGGAGATTGCAACCAAAAGTTATCATGCCAGAGAGAGTATCCATCTTTTCGAAATCAGTCATTCCAGTAGTATCCGCAATTTTCTTTTGAATATCCCATATATAATTAGACATAATCGCGGCGCCAAGTGAATGCGCTATTACAATTAACGGTTTGTCGTTAGATTGCAAACCTTCAGTATATAATTCCTTAATGTCGTTTTTTACCCTGGAATGAATTTCTTCATAAGTTTTATTACTTTCATTTCTGCCTTTGATTTGTTGATACGCAACTGCGTCTCCCAGTTTAGTAAGTACAAATTTTCTCAGGCCGACAAAATCAAGGTCGTTTTCTTTTCTTGCTTCTTTTAAGTAATCTAACTCACGCGGCTCAAGAATATCCGCCCAATGAACAGGCTGCCAGGCAATTTGATCAGGGTCTTTTTTATTTTTTTTCACACGACCGTTAATTTCCTCAATCATTTTCTGAGCAAATTCTTCTCCCTGCGATCCCATACCGTGAATAACAATAATTCCTAATTCTTTAGACATTTGGCACTACTCCTTCTCTGATTTTTCGACTATTATTTGTCATTCCCCATAAATAAGGCCCTTTGCATCTCAGTAAAAGCCCATTTTAAATTTACTTTGCCAAAAGCATTGTCATCTTGCAAATCGCGGCCATCAGTGCTTCCTACCGAAGCCTCAATCCAAAGGTCTTTAAGTATTTTTTTTTCGAAAACAAAGGCATAAAGGAATGATTCGTCTGTTTCCCCAACATCCGGGTAGGCGATGTTGTAACTGAATTCAAGAGCCGCGTTCCAGCTATTTCCTGCGGTTTGTAATTTTCCCCCAACAAAAAAAGAATCCTGCTCTAAAAAGTTATTGGGCATGCCGGGAACAGGATTAGACTCGTCAAACAAGTACCTTGCATGTATTATTACTTGTGTGCTTCCATCGCTTTTTAAAGCGTTATACTTATGGAATTTGTCGGTAAGGCGATCCATCCCATAGGCATAAGATGTCCATACTCCAAAACCATCATATTGAAAGTTATCCGAATCCCCATCGGGGCTAATCAATTTAGGGGCGATTCCAATAGCCCATCTATTGATCTTTTTATCTTTTAACTCCTCATCAACGCAACCTTTAATATTACTGACAGTACTTTTTCCCTTTAAAGATTTTCGTAATTCTGTAGCTCGCTTTTCAAGCATTTCCTTTCTGTGTTTTTTGTGTAATTTCATATCCATGTTAAAATCACGTGCGCTTTTTATAGGATATTTAGCTTCCGTTAAATTAGCTGCGTTGTCATAACACTTATCTATATTTTTATTTAATCTTACATCGCCGCTATCTATAGGTAAAAAATGTACCCCCAACGATAATTTCATAGACTCATCGGCATCCTCTTGACCTTTAACAGTGGCAAACGATAAACGAGTTCTATAAAAAATTGCGTTAGGTGCTGTGAAAATTTTGTTCTCTTCGTACTTGTACCTGTATTTATCAAGAGTGACCTCTCTTCCAAATAGATTTAGGAAACTTGTGTCAATGGCAATCCCTTGTTTGAAGTTGCCGTTTTCATCTTGGGCGTTTAAAATGGATGTGGCAAACTCACGTGGGCTGTTTGGGGTTAAAATTTTTGATGGTGTAAGGTTTAAAACAGCAAAGGCCGGAGAATCGGGGACTCCCTTATCAATATCGAAGACTCCAAGGGATTTCAACTCTTTCGGTTCATAATCAGCCGATTCAGAAGATAAGTTTAAACTAGCTGCAAAAGCTAAATTTATATTTAAAACCGCAAAAAATAGAAAAGTAGCAATAAAAAACGTGCGGATAATTGTATTAATTTTTATCATAAATATTTCTCCCATTAATTTACTTTAAATTTAAGGTAATCTGGTACGACAAATACGCCCTCTTTCAGTTCGCCTTCATATTTGAATGACCTGATAGGGGTTCCTCCCTGTGTAATCTTAACTTCCGCATAATAGGATTTGCTGCTTTGATCTATAACAGTAAGATCCCAGGTTAAATAACAGTTGTTAAGATCAGAAACAGAACTACCAAATAATTTATGTTTATAAGTGTCTGATTCATTATCTCCACTACGCCCCTTTACTGAAGTATCTTTTTTTTCTTTATCGTAAAATATTAACTCGTATTTCCCAAAACTCGCATAACCAAAAGTCACTTCCACTTCTGGAACAGGCCCATTAGAGTCAATAGGTACTTCATTTTTATTTTCCTCAGCCATTCTTTTCTCCTTTAAAATAATCAATAAAGATTAATTTCAAATTTTGAATATTAATATCCAAAAGCGTTTCCATCAGAGAAACATATAAGTTTAATCTCAATCATCCCCCTTTTTTTAAATCGAAAAAATTGAACAGACCATAGCACAAAAGTATAAGGAAATTCTCTGGCTATATTGCTGTTTATTAGGACAATATTGCTGTTTTACCGCGGAGATCGCAGAGGGCGCTGAAGGAATTGTTTTTATGAAACCACGAAGTACAGGAAGATCACGAAGAAATTTTTTTGCGGTAGGCTGAAGGAGAGACCCCTTCCAGAGTTTTGAAAACCCTGCCAAAATAGGCCAGATCATTATAACCTGTGAGATAAAATATTTCGCTTATGGACAGGCAATCGTTTTTCAACAAAGTCTTCGCTTTTCTTATCCTTAGCAGGTTTAAATATTCGCTGCAAGTCATACTTTCATGTCTTTTAAATACCCTGCAAAAGTGGAATTTACTTAAACATGTTTGTGCCGCAAGATCGTCAAGTGAAAAGCTTTTACTTAAATTTTCTTCGATGTACTTTTTAGCCTGTTCAATATTTGGATGACTTTTTTGTAATCCTGGCCTTTTCGTTAGGCTGTTGGCATTTTTCCCCGATAATATGTTTGATCTATACCCGGTTCCCTCTTTTTTAGATTTCAAGATAAGTTCTATGCTCTGGATAATATCTATAAATATATAAGGTTTTTTGAAGCAGTCTCGCGCTCCTAATTTATAGGCACACAAACAAAGTTCTTCCGTATCTTGTGAAGTCGTAAAGATTATCGGGAGGGAAGGATTTAAGGTTTTGAGGCTTTTTAATGCCTCAAGACCCCTGTCGCCGGAAAAAGCGGACTCCACTATTGCAATGGATGAATTCAAGTATGGTTCTGTAAAAAGATCATCAAAGGAGGAAGGTTTGAGTAAAGAAAGGTTATATTTTTCTTTAAAATACGGAAGGATTGTATTCTCAAGATGGATATCTTTGTCAGCTAATAAAAAATTTATCTTCTCCATAGCGTATGCTCAGAAAGCAATTAATGAGCCACCTTATGAGGAAAACTATGCTACTCAGAAAAAAATGCCGGAACAATATAACAGATTCAATTACAGATGGCTATAAGGGAATCTTTCCTGATATTTCGGTTAATATGGTTGAATGAGGAAGGAAGATAAAACAAAAAAATCGTCTAAAAAGCATGAAAAGGCCAGGATCTTAGACTCAAATTGCCAAATTTATTTACCCACGAAAGATGCGAATAATGCGAAATTTTCATTAGAAGAAGTTGTTGTTTCCGATCCCTGACCCCTGTCCACCGACCCCTGCTCTTAAAGTTTTTCTATTTCTTCTTCGATGGTTTCCATCAATTCGGTGAGGGTATTAAGTGAAAAATCGAATTTAATATCCGCAGCTTTGAAAAGTTCTCGCGGTGCTCGGCTACCCCCAAGAGAGAGGGCGTTCAAATATTGGTCTACCGCTTTCGACGGGTTTTTTTTATACATCAAATAAAGCTGCAATGCCCCAAGTTGTGCAATGGCATATTCGATATAATAAAAAGGTACTTCAAAGATATGAAGTTGTTTGTGCCAGGAGTATTTTTTAATATCCCGGTTAATATCCTGCCAGTCCAATTCCACCTCAAAACGCTTTGAAATTTCCAGCCATTTTTTTCCTCGCTCTTCCTGCTTATGATCCGGGTGCGTATAAATCCAGTTCTGAAAAGCGTCCACTGTGGCAACCCATGGAAAGATATCCACTACCCGTTCAAGCTGCTCTAATTGAGCGCGTTTTTCCTGGTCTTCTTCCTTATAAAAAATGTTCAGGTACCGGTTTCCGAAAAGTTCCTGTGTCATACTGGCAACTTCTGCAAATTCCATTGAAGAATGTCGATACCAGACCATAGGCTGGTTACGGCAGGTCAGGGTATGAAACGCGTGTCCCCCTTCATGCAGCAATGTTGTAATATCCGCGTGTACTCCCGCGGAATTGGCAAAGATAAATGGAATGCGCTGTTCTTCAAAGGTTGTCTGGTATCCTCCAGGCGCCTTACCGTCTCGACTGTCCAGGTCCATCATATGCCGGATGGAATTGAACTTTTCCCCTAACCGCGGATTTATTTTTTTGAAAATTGATTCAACTCCATCCTGCAATTCATCAACTTCTTTGAAAGGTTCCAGTGGAGGTCTGCCAAGAGGGTCAACAACCGTATCCCAGGGACGCAATTTACTGAGTTTCATTCTTTCCCGCCGTTTTTTAAAAATTTTATTCACCACCGGGACAACGGCTTTTTCTATGGAATCGTGAAACTCAAAACATTGTTCAGGGGTATAATCCCGTAGTTTACTTTTGAAACAATATTCACGATAATCTTTAAGCCCGAGGTTTCGCGCGTATTCATGCCTGACCTTCAGCATATTATCAAAGAGTTCTTCAAGTGCATTTGCATCAACCAATCTTCGTTCAGCGGAAGCGCGCCAGGCACGCTCTCGCAAACTACGATCTGTTTTATAAAAGTAACGCGACATTTGTGGCATGGTCCGTTTTTTTCCGTCAAAATCAACTGTCCACGCGCCGGTGATGGACTGGTATTTCTGGGACATCTCAGACAGTTTGACACTCAGGGGAATGTTTTTTTCTTCGTAAAGTTCTATTTGCGTGCTGATGATGCGATCAAGCCTTCCGAACTCTTGAGCATCAAGTTGTTTTCTGGATTCAAATCCATAGTATTTTTTATTTAAGTCATTGCTCCACTCAGTAAGTTTTGGCTGAATTTCACGTACAAAATAAAGATAAGCCTCTTCTTTTTTCTTGTCTTTTGTGTTGCAGGTCATGGCCACGTACCGGCCGTTGTAATCTTCATCGATCACCCCTTCAAGCTCGGAGTAATCTTTAAGCCACGCAACGATATCTTCTTCCGAATCCACTTTTCGGTTGAGGAGTTTATCTACAAAAGGTTTAATGGACGCGGCGTCCGTGATCTTGAAATTCTGATCGACAAATTTTCGTTCAAACGGCTTAAGCCATTCCGGTACAGTATTTTTTTTCATAGTTCTTATTATCCATGCATCATATTATTAAAGCAAATTGATTTATAACTACGAAGCGGCCAGTGGCCGCGACCACAATTCGGTGAGGAAAACCGAATTGGACGGTTTCCGAAGGGAAACCGTCCAATTTTATCATCGTGATAAAATTGTCTTTCGGGGTTAGGTTATTGCACAGCCCATGTCGGCAACTCGCCAAGCACAATACCAAATATTGGAATAGCGAGAAAATAGATAATCAGAGTAATCAAAAAAGCACCTAAAAAGTTTAATCCAATGCCTGTTCTTGCCATTTGCGGCATAGTGATATGGCCCGTAGAAAACACGATTGCATTTGGAGGAGTTGCTACAGGAAGCATAAAGGCACAGGAGGCGGAAATTGCCGCCGGAGCCATTAATAGAAGTGGATTTATTGAAGCGGCAACTGCTGTTGCTGCTAAAATGGGCATAAAAATAGTAGATACCGCTGTATTGGAGGTAATTTCAGTCATGAAAGTCATTAGCAGGCAAACGGATAATATAATCATGATAATCGGAAAATTCGATACAGTCGATATCCCCTCGCCAACCCATTTTGCCAGGCCTGTAGTCTGAACACCTTTAGCCAATGCGATCCCTCCGCCAAACAAGATCAATATCCCCCAGGAAATATCCTTTGCCCAGTGCCAGTCGAGCACAAATTCTTTTTTCTTTATGTCCACGGGAATGGAAAATAGTAATAGCGCGGCTAAAATAGCTACTGTTGAGTCATGCACCATTTTTTCTATCCCCAGAAGATTGGACCAGCCGGGGATAGTTAAAAAACCTAAATTAATATTTTTTCTGAAAATCCAGCCCAGTGCCGTAAAAATAAAAATTGCTAATGTCCATTTTTCCCCTTTAGACATTTTCCCCAGTTTTTTTATTTGATCGTGGATAACTTCTTTACCGCCAGGAAGTTCCGTTAGTTTAATGGGGAGGGCTATATGGGTTATAAAATACCAGGTTATCGGCAAAAAAATAATTGTTAAAGGCAGTCCAACCATCATCCACTGCATAAAACCAATATCCGGAGCATCTGGAAATAAGATTTGGATGTTGCTGGCAAATACGATATTCGGCGGAGTTCCGACAAGAGTCGCTATACCTCCTATTAAAGAGGCATAGGCAATACTTAGCATAGTGGCTGTAGGAAAATTTTCATCCCATTTCATTTCCGGATTATTCTCTTTATTAAACATTTTTTCCGCATGAAGAATAATGGCAAGTCCAATTGGCATGATCATCATGGTGGTTGCAGTGTCGGAAATCCACATAGACAGGAAAGCGGTGGCACACATCAAGCCCCAAATCAGCCTTTTAGGGCTGATTCCTGCTAAGGATATTATAAATAATGCAATACGTTCATGGAGGTTCCACTTTTGCATTGCCCGGGCAATAAAAAAGCCGCCCATAAAAAGAAAAATATAATGATGACCATAGGATGAAGCGAGTTTTTTTACCGGCATAATACCTAATAATGGAAAGGCGGCTAATGGAATTAATGCGGTAGCAGGGATAGGTATGGCTTCTGTTATCCACAAGAAGGCCATTAAAAAAGCAACCGCTAAAACTTTATAAGCTTCAGGCGAAAGAGCAGCGGGTTGAGGGAGAAGCAAAATAAGAAAAAATAGGGGTAAGCCTGAATATAATCCTGTTTTTTGCCTTAATGAAAAATATCCGGCCTTATTATTCATAGCCGGATATTATCATTTTTTACTTGCTGTTGCCTATACTAAAATGTTGTGAAAATATTTCTTTAGCTTTGGATTACAAATTTAAAAATCCCGGCTTGGGCTTAGCAGTTTTTCTTTTTCTGATTTAGAAAGAAACACCTATGAAACCACTCCGTTCTATCTTAAATTATAGGACAATTTTTAATTTTTTGTCGGTTGCTAACGAGCCTGCAGGAAAACCCATTTTGCAAGCATCAAAAAAATTCTTAAAAAAAACAAATCCCTCTAAAGCCCTTTGCCTTAACCGTCATTGAAGTTCCCTGTAGCAAGCTACGGGGAATGCACTCGCTAAACACTTTCATTTAGTTCCCATACTGCATGGATTGCATGCATTTCTCATCTTTTTTCCGCAGGGGTTACAAGCATTCTTCATTTTCTTTCCACATGGGTTACAGGCGTTTCTCATTTTTTTCTTACCGCATGGATTACAAGCATTTTTAGGAGCTACAAATGGCTTATATCCTTTAATAAACTCCCGATAAAATGCCGCCATTGATGTCATTTCTATGCTACTGGAATCCAGCTTTTGACCCTCCATGGGATTGATCATACAAAAATTAATCATTTGATCCAGAGTAACAATATCGTTCGGCATGTTTACGAAGTGTGGAAACGGCCCAACTGTATCCTGATCAAAATTTTCATAATCCTCATGGCAATCCCAGCAACTTAGCCCGCTGTTGCCAAGCTCTACTTTTTTCCATAGTTTTTCACCCATATCCACCAATTTAGAGTAATTGGTAATATGTTTATCGCGGATTGGCTTAGGAGGTTTTGAAGCGCATGGATTACAAGGATTACACGGATTGCAGACGTTTTTTGCACATGGGTTACACGCATTTTTCATTCCTTTTCCGCATGGATTACAGGCATTTTTAGCGCAGGGGTTACATGTGTTCTTAGCACAAGGGTTGCGAGCAATTTTTATCTTCTTCGCAAACGGATTGCACGGATTTAATGCTCTTTTTACTTTTTTTGCACGGCGATGAGTTATCTTCTTTGCGTCACGTCCCGTATGACCGAAATTAGAGCATGCAGGCATTAAAACAAATGCAAACAGTACAAAAAAAAGCGCTAAAGAATTTTTTAAAATTTTAATAATTTCTCCTCCTATAATAAAAGTCTATTCTTGTTAATAATTAAACTATTTTAAAGTTGTTTTAAAGGAAAATCGAAATTCAGTCAATAAATAGCTTATTTGAAGCTCATTGATAGCACGGATTGCACACGTTTTTCGCACATGGGTTACAAGCGTTTTTCATTCCTTTTCCGCATGGATTACAAACATTTTTAACGCAGGGGTTACATGCGTTTTTTGCACAGAGATTAGTCATCTTCTTCGCATCATGTCCCGGCTGACTGACATGAGAGCACGCAGGTATTAAAACAAATACAAACAATACAAAAAAAAGTGCTAAAGAATTTTTTAAAATTTTCATAATTTCATCTCCCATAATAAAAGTCTATTCCTGTCAATAATTAAACTATTTAAAGTTACTCAATAGGAAAATCAAAATTTAGTCAACAAATAGCTTGTGATGATTATTATTCTGTTCTGCAAATCCATCCTTTTAACAACTTTTTGAAAGTCTACAGGAGGAAGGCCTTCTGCTTCAGGTATCTCATATTCTTTTGCTTTTTTCATCAAATGATCGACCTTAGCTGCCCTGATCAGCGCTTTGCTTTGAATGCACCTATAATGGAAGCAATCCCCTCCGAGATTCCTTCTTTTTTCTATAAGAACTGTTATAGCCCCTAACTGAGCAGATCCTGTTGCTATGGTTAGGCCTGCCCCTTCACCACCCAAAATACCTATATCGCAATCATAATTATTTGCCATATTTCATTCCTTTTATTCAACATTGGTTACTTGTCGACTAATAAATGACTAACGAATAATTGACATGAAAATTATATAAAGAGAGCATTTTTTGATGAGATTGTTATTTATTTTTCTCCCTTTGATATATTTTTTTAGTTTTTTTTTCATTAATTTACCTCAAAATTTTTGGGTTTTTATGATATGCTACGAGCCTTACCCTCCACTTTATTACAAATTCAGTACCAAAAAAAAACAGCCATCCGGAAAACGATCCAGATAACTGTTTTATTTAAACTTATCCTTATTTAACTAACGGCATTGCAGCAAAAAAAATAAAATTAAAATCACGAAATTTCGTGATATCACTATATTTCGTAAATTTTTAAGTTATCCTCCACGTTTGATATTCAGTTTTTTCATTCTTGATTCTAAAGTGGTGGGTTTTAATCCTAAGATTTTTGCTGCACCTTTTTTTCCGCTCACTCGCCAGCAAGTTGTCCCAAGGATATCCCTTATATGCTCTCTTTCAATTTCTTCCAGGGTTTCAAGTTGTTTCCCCTGCACCTCGCCGGTTTTTGGAACCCAGTCACCCAACTCGAGTTGTTTTCCCTGGCTAACAATCACAGCTCGCTCAATAATATTCTCCAATTCACGAACATTGCCCGGCCATTGATAAGCTTGCAGTCTATCCATCACTTTTTCTGAAATTTTTTCTATTCTCTTTCCTATCTTTGAGCCATACTTCATAATAAAATATTTTACCAGTAAAGGGATATCTTCTTTCCGTTCTCGCAGTGGAGGAATTTTTATGGGAAAAACATTCAAGCGGTAATAAAGATCTTCGCGAAATTTTCTATCCTGTACAAATGTTTCCAGGTCGCGATTGGTAGCGGCAATGACTCTTACATTCGCTTTCATAGTACGCGGGTTTCCCAACCGTTCGAATTCCCCATCCTGAAGAATCCTTAGCAATTTAGCCTGCAATTCTAACGGCAGATCGCCGATCTCATCCAGAAAAATCGTTCCTCCATCGGCTAATTCAAAACGACCGATTTTTCGTGAAATTGCTCCTGTGAAAGCTCCCTTTTCATGGCCAAAGAGTTCGCTTTCAATAAGGCTTGCCGGTAATGCCGCACAATTGACCTTTACCAATGGCCGATTTTTACGCGGGCTTACATTATGGACAGCACGGGCCAGGAGTTCCTTTCCGGTACCGGTTTCTCCAAGAACCAACACGGTTGCGCCTGTGGATGCAACTTGTTCTACTTTTTGTAATACTGTTTTGATCTTTTTGCTATTACTAAGAATTTCGTCAAAATTATGTTGAATTTTAATCTCATCTTGTAAATATATGTTTTCTGCTTGAAGACGGTTTTTCAATTGCTCAACCTCAGAAAGCGCAATCCGAAGCGCCTCCTCCGCCTTCTTTCGCTCGGTGATATCGCGTCCATAGACACAGACATACCCGGAATCTACTATAGGTGAAAATAAAACTAAAAATATTTTATCGCCACAAGTTACCTCGATCTCTTTGCTATGACCTGAATTGAAAATATCGGAATTAAAACTGCGCCATTTTCCGTGTAAAGTTTTGTCCCTTTGACAATCCCAGGCTTTCAATAAAGGATGGCTGCCCTCGTTGGAGTAAATAACCTTTCCCTCCGTTGCAATGCGCAGGACAGGGTTTGGGTTTTCATCTGGAAACTTTGCCAGACTTTCGATCTTTTCCTTCGCCTGTTCCCGCTCAGTAATATCGTGAACAAAAGTACAGGTGTATTCTTTGCCTTCAAATTCAATGAAGTTGATTGTGATTTCTACCGGAAATTTGCGGCCATCTTTTGCTCGAAAGCAAGATTCGACAGTAAAAGCTTTATCTTTTTTAATTTTTTCCCAAAACTCAGGCCACACATTTTTTTGGTAATTTGAGTCGACGTCGAAAACCGTCATAGAAAGTAATTCATCCCGGGAATAGCCAAGAGTTCGGCATGCGGCGTCATTAGCACGTTGAAAACGGGCTTTAGAGTCAACCCAAAAAATCGCCTCTGCTGCCCGCTCAATAGTAAAATCAGCAAGCTGAGGCATTTTCCCCGTATTTTCTTTTGTAATACTCATAAGCTATTTCCTGTCACGAAAGTATAATTTCCAAAAACGGGCTTGTCTCCGAGTAAACAGGGTGGCACGATCAAACTTGTTTCTCCAAGCAGATTAAAGTACATCATAATGAACCATCTGATTGAAAGTGCTTAACGAGCGCATTCCTCGCAGCTCTGCTGCGGGGTTAGCGAGTGAACTTAAAATAAAAATCATACTCTACGCTGAAGATTCCTCGCAGTTCCATTGCGAGGAGCTTCAATATCCATAAATTTTCAATCTTTCCTGATACTGTGTCAAGGGCGGAGTAAAAATGTACCGGCATAGCGGAGTAAAAGTGTACCAC